>JALSPG010000060.1 GCA_026986115.1 Thermodesulfobacteriales bacterium | reverse complement strand
GGAAGGATCCTCCAAAGCCAGTTCCACCACCGCCCGCTCTACCTCTTCTGAAACCCGGTTCTTGAAATTCGGTTTCCGGCGGCTCTTTTCGTAAAGGGCCTTTATTCCGCCTTCCTCGTAAGCCTTCTTGATCCGGTAGAAGGTGTCCCGGCTGAAACCCATCACCCGGCAGGCCTGAGTTTTGGGTGGAGCTCTCCCTGGAGGGTAGCCTAGACCCCCTTTGGGAAGGCCTACCTGTCAGATTAAGTCTGAGCTAATGCAGATTAAAAAAAGTCTTTCCCCTCCTCTTATCCTCTGAGCAACTTTTAACCGACAAAAAGGTGTTCTTTCCTTCAAAAATCTCAAAAAGTTTCCCTTTTTATCTCTTTTTAAGAAAGCCGATACCTTAATTCCCTCATGATAAAAGAAAAAGATGCGTTCTTCATTGGGTCGACTTCCAGGGCCAATTGAAATTTATATCTATATTTTGAAACCAGATAATTTCTAAAAGACAGTTTTATCTGCAAATTACTCAACTTTGCTAGTTTTCTGAAATCATCGAACCATTGTTCCTTTGTCTTTTTGGGGAAACTTTTTGTTTGTCTGTGCTTCTGTCCTCCATGTTTTATTTCTTCAACGAAATCCGGAATAGAGTTTGACCGGATCTTTTTAATTGTGCTAAATCAAAAATATGAAAGGTGCCATCCTTGCTATAGGGAATGAATTGGTACGGGGTAGAATCCTTAATACCACCAGTTTTTGGGCTGCAAGATGGCTCCTTCTTGAAGGTTATGAGATTCAAGAAATCCTTACGGTTCCGGATGAATTGGGTCTCATTGAGTCTCGCCTGCGGGATTTTCTCTCCCAGTATGCTTTCTGTCTTGTAAGTGGGGGGCTTGGTCCTACTACCGACGATATTACCAACGAAGCAGTAGCAAAGGCTTTAGGTAGACCTCTTATTACGAACGAGGAAATGGTTCGCCGAATAAAAGAGCGGGAACGAGTCCAAAACCTGCCTCACAACCCTCTTCGTCTCCGTATGGCCCGGTTGCCAGAAGGGGCTATCCTTTTGACCAATACCCAAGCAATGGCGGGTTATTATATCATTCTCGATAAGAAGCTTCTTTTTTGTCTTCCAGGAGTGCCACACGAATTCGAACATCTCCTTAAAGCCCGAGTAATCCCTCTTCTTAAAGAAAAACTTCCGGTGAAAGGGGCTGTTCGTTCGCGTCTCTATAAGATTTTTGGCCTACGAGAAGCAGATATTAATTTGAAACTAAAAGCTTTAGAAGATTCATCTGGGGTAACACTTGGTTATTATCCCGTTTTGCCGGAAATCCATCTTTCGGTTCTGATTAAGGCCTCCTCAGAAGCTGAGACTGAAAAGCTCTTTGAAAAAGTGCATCATAAGATCACGGAGGCCTTCCATCCTTATATTTTTGGCCATGATGAAGATCTTTTAGAAGCGGTAATAGGCAAACTCCTTACTTCTCGGAAAGAAACTTTAGCAGTAGCGGAATCTTGTACCGGCGGTCTTATTGCTTCGCGTATTACGAGAATACCTGGTAGTTCTAATTATTTTGAGAGAGGAGTGGTTACTTATTCCAATCAGGCCAAAATGGAAATTCTCGGGGTACCAGAGGAAATTTTAGCCTCTTACGGGGCTGTTAGTGAACCCGTGGCTTTGGCTATGGCTGAAGGGGTCCGTAAACTGGCCAAAACAAACTATGGACTTTCGGTAACAGGAATTGCTGGGCCTACAGGAGGAAGTCCAGAAAAACCAGTAGGTACGGTGTGGATAGGATTTTCTTGTGAGAAGGCTACGGTTGCCCAATGTTTTCTTTTTCCGGGAGACCGCCATTTAGTTCAAGATTATGCTGCAGGTACAGCCCTTGACTGGTTGAGGCAATATTTGGCATATGGCACGCTTATTCCTCGCTATCAATTTGCCTGCCGAAGTTAAAAAGCATCTGGCTCATATTCAAGAGGAGCTGGCCCGTTTAGGAGCGGATGTACGTTGGGTGAGGCCAGAAGGGATCCATCTTACACTCAAATTTCTGGGAGAAGTTCCGGATTCAAAGATTGATCAGATTACCAGTGTAGCTGAAGAGGCCATTCGCGAAAGTGGTCTTAAAGCCCTTCATTTAGGCCTCAAAGGCCTTGGGGCTTTTCCTCCAACCGGATCGCCGCGGGTGGTGTGGGTGGGGCTTACCGGGGATTTACGAGAACTGGCCCTTCTTCAAAAGAAACTTGAAGAAAAGTTGGCTCTTCTTGGCTTTAAGGAAGAAAAGCGGCCCTTTGTCCCCCATATTACTTTGGGAAGAGTAAAATCCAGCCGAGGAAGAAAGGCCCTAACCGAAGAGATATTTCGTCGTCGGGAAGAAGAAATAGTTCCGGCTAAAAAACTTTTGGTCTCAGAGATTATTCTTTATAAAAGCACTCTTCATCCGCGAGGTGCTATTTATACCCCCTTAAGACGTATACCTTTTGGTAATTGACATTCTGTCTCAATAACTTTAATTTAAGGTTAAACTTAAATGAGGAGGTCAAATATGCCGGGCTTGAATGGCACTGGTCCGTTGGGAGAAGGCCCTCGTACAGGTAGGGGGCTTGGTTGGTGTGGCTTAGGGCGGCGTTTAAGGAGGCGAATTGGCTGGGGCCCTGGCCGTGGTTGGGGTTGGGGGCGTGGCCGTGGTAGGGGTTGGTGTTGGCGTTTTTGGCGAGGACGTGGGTGGCGATCTCAAGAGATTGCCTCAGAAGAGCAAAGGCGTGCTGTTCTTGAAGAAGAGGCCAAACTTTTAAAAGAGCGTTTGAAAGAGATCGAAGAAGAACTTCGTTCGTAGGAGAGTGTGGCGTAAGTTTCGTTGTTTTGCCTGTGGGCATGAGTGGAAAGTGCCGTATGGAGGGGGGCGGGTTTTTTGTTGCCCTCGATGTGGGAGTTTACGTATAAAACGAATGAATCCTGGGCCGCCTCCCGGTAGAATGGGGTGGCGGTGCCGAAGGAGAATTTTGCGCTGAAAAAGGAAAATACCACAGAGACGCTCCTAAAGGTAGCGTCTCTGGCGGTACTTCTTAATCTTTTTCTGGCAGCGGCTAAGTATCTCTTAGGAAATTTTTGTGGCAGTCTTTCTCTTCAGGCTGATGCTCTTCATTCTCTGACCGATGTGGTAGGCTCTCTTTCTGTGCTTTTGGGGCTTAAATTTGCCGAACGCAAAACAGCTACTTTTCCCTATGGACTTTATAAGCTTGAAAATCTTGCTGCCTTGATCTCCGCCTCTTTTATCTTTTTGGCCGTCTTTGAGATTGTTAAACAGTCCCTGGAAGGAGAAAGTGCCATTGTAGAACGGCGAATTCCCTGGGCTATCTTGGGGCTGGGAGGAATGGCCCTTATTACCTGGCTTTTTTCGCGCTGGGAGGCCCACCTGGCCCGAGCAAGTGGTTCTCCTTCTCTGGCTGCGGATGCCGAACACATGAAAAGCGAATTCCTTACCATGGGGGTCATTTTAGCTGGCCTTTTGGGTGGAATGGCTGGCGTGAATTGGGCTGATAGGGCAGCAGCCCTTTTTGTTTCCCTGATTATCTTTCGGATTGGCTGGCGTATCTTTCTTGATTCTCTAAAAGTCCTTTTAGATGCCGGTCTGGAGCCAGAGACCCTTACCCGGATAGCGGATCTGATACGGGCCTTTCCAGAAGTTATCGAAATAAAACGGCTTACCGGTCGGCGAGCTGGTCGTTTTCGATTTGTAGAGGCAGAAATAGTTTTAGACGTAACTTCTTTGGAAGAAGCTCACGAAATAGTTACCATGATCGAAGAGGAAATATACGATCAATTTCCGGATATCGATCGGGTAATTATCCATTTTGAGCCTCCAGAAATAAAAGAATATCTTTTGGCAATCCCAGCAGATGAAAAAGGCGCTCTTTTTTCCCATTTTGGATGTGCTCCTTTTTTTATCCTGCTGCGAGTTGATTGTCGGGAACCTATTCCCCGAATAAAAGAAGAAAAAAGGGTTCCCAATCCATTTGTGCGGGAAGAAAGACGCCGAGGGATTAAAGTTGCAGAATGGCTTCATCGAGAGGGTGTCCAGGCCGTGCTCATTCCCCAGGAAGAGTCTTCAGAAAGAGGCTTTATCTACGCTCTCACTGGGCTGGGGATTAAAGTATATTTTCGACCACACACTTCTTTGGCAGAAATAAAGAAAAATCCCCCCTGTCCATTTCTAAACCATTTTGAAAAAAAGCCTTAAATATTCTCAGGCAAAACAATTCTAAAACAAAATCCCTTTAAAAGAGAAAAATTATTCACTAAACTAAGACAAATTTAGCAGAGGAGATAGGTATGGCTAAATTAGGGAAGGTTTTAGCTGTCATTTTGGTGGTCCTAGGGGTTCTGCTTTTAAGTGTTTATTTTCTGGCTAACCGTTATCTGACCCCAGAGCGCATAAAGGCTCTTGTCATTTCACCTTTAGAAGAGGCCACGGGACTAAAAGTACAAATAGGCCAAATTAGTCGCCGGGGTTTTTTAGGTGTCAAAGTAGATAAGGTCCATTTTCTAGAACCTTCAAGTGGAAAGGAAGTCCTTTCTGCCGAAGAATTGCGTTTAAGTTTGAGTTTATCTCCTCTTCTCAAAGGGGAGCTTCTTATTACTGAGGCCGCATTGGTGTCCCCAGAGATTTATTTGGTCCGCCTAAAGGATGGGACCATTAATCTTCAAAAATTTTTTCAAGAAAAGCCTTCAGGAAAGCCCCAAAAAGAAGCCAAGCCCTCGCGCCTAGCCTTTGTTTTTCAACAGATAAGAATTGAAAAAGCTAAAATCCATTTCAGAGACGAGAAAGAAGAATTTCCCCCAGCCTTGGTGCTTCTTAATCTTGCAGCGCGTTTAAAACTTGCCGGGAAGGAATTAGGCCTTGAAGGAGAAGGGAATTTGGGTCTTTCGGTAGCGGAGTTTCCCGTAATAGAGGATTTGCGTTTTCAGGTGCAAACCCAAGCCAAAACCATTTTAGCCAAAATCCTCGGCGGAAATATCCTTGCAGGAGATCCTTCTGGAGAAATCGCTTTTAAAGAAAAGGCTCTTAAAGGGACTTTATCTCTGCAAGGGGTTTCTTTGGAGAAGACAGATGCCTTGGCAGAGAGGCTTCGTCCTTACTTCTTTCCAAAGGCAGAACTCCCGGAGATTTCCGGAAAAATGGATCTCAAACTGTCTTTAGAAGGAAGTCTCGAAGCGCCGCGTTATGAAGCACTTGTTTTCTTAAAACCTCTTCGCACCAGACTTGAAGAAATCGATTTTTTGGCAGAAGGTGAGATAAAAGCTAATCCTCAGGCCCTGAAACCTGATCTTTCCTTGAAAATTAATGGACAGCCTTTAATGCTTAAGGGGAAAGTTTTAATTTCTGGAAAACTTCCCCAGGTTGATCTCAAGCTTACGACTTCTAAATTTGACCTCACCTCAATTATACCGGAGGAAAATCCTCAAGAAACAAAGGGAAAAGAAACTGTTAAAAGCTCACCCCCAAAAGAAGTAGTTATAGCAGCGCAGGGAAAAATCGAATTTTTTGGTCAAGAAGTTTGCTATAAGATATGTGGTCAAGAGGTAAGGGCTGTACTCTTTCTTTCACCTCAAGAGATTTCCCTCAAAGAAATGACCCTTCTTTTGGCCGGGGCTGTAACCCAGCTTTCAGGGAAAATTTCGGGGCTACCTAAAGGGCCTCATATACTTTTTTCTTACTCAGTAGCTGGGGCTGATCTTCCTCTGCTTGCAGAAAATTTTTGGAGTGAAAGTAATTACTTTTCCAGTGGCAAGGTCTGGTCTGAAGGAACTTTCCGCGGTCAAGGCCTTGAGGCAGAAACCCTTAAAAAGACCCTTTCAGGCAAAGGCCAAGCACGTTTTTTAAATCTAGGGCTTAAAGAAACGCCGGTTTCTACGGTAGTGGCTAATCTTTTGGGAATGGAAGAGCTCAAGAAATTATCTTTTGAAAAAGGACAGGCTGTTTTTGAGATAAAAGAAGGCTTGGTGGATATAAAAGGTAAATTTAGCCGGGAAGGACTTGAAATATTGATGCTTGGCCAGATGGGCCTGGATGGACGCCTCAATCTGAAACCACGCTTTCTTTTCACTGGAAAGATGGCAGAAGCCTTCAAGAGGCGTTTTCCGGGTGCTTCTCTTTTCCGTACTCAAAAGGGTTATGAGGTTCCCCTAGCTATTACAGGGACTTTCGAAGAGCCCAAAGTAGCTCTCGCCCAAGAAGTAAAAGAAAAGGTTAAAGAAAAAGCCGTGGAAAAGATCTTTAAGTTTTTGGGCCGTTAGATTCTTCGCGGCGACGTTCTACTGTAATTACGGTATGAACGTTGCCGCGAGGGTGAAAATCCCCTACTACTTTAAGATAGCGGGGAGACAGGACCTTCCATAAGGCATCAAAGATTTCGTTGGTAGATGCCTCATGAGAAATGTAACGGTTACGAAATTTATTAAGCCAGAGTTTTAGAGAGCGAAGTTCAATAATTTTTTTATCAGGAATATAGCTGATATGGATGGTAGCAAAATCCGGGTAGCCAGACCGCGGACAAAGGCAAGTAAATTCTGGAAAAGTTATTTCTATTAGGTAATCACGATCGGGATACGGGTTCTGCCAGGGTTCAAGCTCAGCTTCTAAGATGGCCTTTTCTCCATATTTTAGTTTTTCTGCCATAGAGAGCCCTTTCAAGGAAGTCGTGCAAAATAAAAATAAACACTCGTTATTAAACACACCATAGTCAAAATAATGACAAAATTTTTCTTGGGCACCAGGCCTTCAAATTCCCGGAAGGCAAGAAGATAAGCGGTATAAATGGCACCGAGAAAACCAGGGATAATCACTAGAGGTAAAAATTGGTGAATAAGACCCTCTGGAATCTGGAAAAATAAATTTTCGAGAAAAGAGAGATGTAGCTGTCTACCCATGGTGGGAGGGAAGTTTCCTGCTTCATGAAGGAAATATTCTAAACGATAGACAAGCTCTCCGGTAAAGGCCAGCGGGACCAGTACGGGGACCATTGGAGAAAAACGGCCGAAAAGTTCATCTTCATAGATGGTAAAGAGTTCGGTTCCTAAACGGGTAATAAAAAGAAAGATGACAAAACCGAAGGCCAAAACGAAGGAAAAGGCTAGGGCCTCTGAAGAAAAAAGACTTTCTTTGAAGGCTTGGTACCAAGAAGTTTTTTCTTGTATGAAACGGGCTATTTGAGAAGCCAACAGAAAAGGAATGATGTAGGTACAAGTGAGGTATCGTCCTTTGTTTATAATGAGTTCCCGTAAGGGGTGTCTTAGAAAGAGAGCTGGGGAATTTCGATCACAAAGGGGAATGCAGTGACCACAAACCAAGCAAATTAGATTATTGCGAGCGGCATAGGCCCCGAGGTATACCGGACAGCCAGGAATACCATCTTTGCCTTTTTTGCAAGCAAAAGTTTTGCATCCTCGGCATTTTTCATGATCTGCCCGAAACTCAAGGATTGAAAGGGTAGCAGCAGAGCCAATGATTTTGCCTAAGGGGCAAAAGTGGCGGCACCAAGCCTGTCCTTTAAAGAGCACAGCCAAAAAGGTAGCTCCGAAAAGGATTGAAAGTAGCAAAAGAGCCGTAGCCAAGGGAGAATTTTTCATGTGAAATACGGCTTCAGCCCAAATAATAAGAGCAAAAAGACCTGTAGCTACATAGGCACAATATTTGTTAATGTTCCGAGAAGGGAGCTTGGCACGACTAAGTCCTAAGCGCTGGAGAATCCTTCCTACACCGGGGAAGGGGCAAAAGCCGCACCACATTCTCCCCACAAAAAACCAGGAAAGCACGATTCCTGTCCACCAGATTCCCCAAGAGATAAATAACATGGCGTTTCGTTGCGGGTCCTGAGGGCCAAAAAGGCCTGCTAAAATTAAGATGGTGAAGGCAATGTCTCCGAAAGTCCTCACTAAGGCGAAGTGTCGACGGTTTGCAAAAAAGGACCTAAGACTTGGAAAGAGCTCAAAAAGATTTAACCGGGCTTCTTCATCGTAGACGAAGATAACTTTTAGGATTTTACTAAAGGAGAGAAAATTCAAACTCCTCAAACCTTAAGAAGCACTTTTCCGGTCATTTCTTCTGGAATATCTATTCCCATAAGATAGAGCCCTGTAGGAGCTATATCTCCCAGGATGCCTTCTTGAAGCGGGCTATTTTTAAACCGGTCATCTATGAGATAAAAAGGTACCGGGTTAGCAGTATGGGCAGTGAAAGGTTCCCCTGTTTCAGGATCGATCATCATCTCACAATTTCCGTGGTCTGCTGTCACAATAGCGGGTGCCCCGTTGGTATATTTTCTCCAAGCAGAAATAACCCTCCCTACACATTCATCCACTACCTTTACGGCCTTTATGGCAGCCTCTAAGACTCCGGTATGTCCAACCATGTCTCCATTAGCGTAATTCATGACAATAAAATGATACTTACCGCTTTTTATGCGCGCGATGACTTCATCCGTTACCTCATAAGCGCTCATTTCTGGCTTCAAATCATAAGTAGGAACGTCTCGAGGAGAGGGGACAAGCTTTCTTTCTTCCCGCGGAAAGGGGGTTTCTTCTCCTCCGTTAAAGAAATAAGTAACATGAGCATATTTTTCTGTTTCAGCGGTCCGAAACTGATAAAGACCAGTTTTACTGACCACTTCTCCCCAGATGTTTTTTAAATGTTCCGGAGGAAATGCTATTGGAAGATCAAAAGTTTCATCATAAAGGGTCATACATACGAAATAAGCCAGATGAGGAAACTTTTCGCGAGGAAATTCTTTAAAATCTGGGTCTGTAAGGGCTCGGGTAAGCTGGCGTGCCCTGTCCGCCCGAAAATTAAAAAAAATGACAACATCGCCATCGTCAATGGTAGCAACAGGTTTTCCCTCGGAAAGAATTACAGTGGGCTTGATGAATTCGTCGGTTTCTCCTCTTTCATAGGCCTTTTTTACGGCCTCAAGGGCGTCGGAGGCGTAAAGCCCCTTTCCGAGTACTAGGGCCTTATAGGCCAGGGCCGTCCTTTCCCAACGCTTGTCTCGGTCCATGGCGTAATAGCGCCCAGAGACCGTAGCAATTTTCCCACAGGAAAGTTGAGACATTTTTTCCAATAAAGCCTTTATATATTCGATGCCGCTGGTGGGAGGGGTGTCTCGACCATCCGTAAAGGCATGGACAAAGGTCCGCTCGCAAAGCCCTTCCTTTTTGGCAAATTCCAAAAGGGCGTAAATGTGTTCGATGTGGCTGTGCACGCCACCATCAGAGACAAGTCCTAAAAGATGGATTTTGCCTCCACTTTTGTGGGCCATCTGAAAGGCCTTCTTTAAAACGGGATTTTTGAAAAAAGCCCCATCTTTAATAGCGAGATTAATTCGGGTGAGGTCCTGATAAACGATTCTACCAGCTCCAATATTGAGGTGACCTACTTCAGAGTTTCCCATCTGACCTTCGGGGAGCCCAACAGCTTCTCCAGAGGCTTTAAGAAGCGTAAAGGGATAAGAAGCCTTTAAGGCGTCAAGATTCGGGGTCCCTGCTAGGCGAATAGCGTTTCCTTCTTTTTCTTCACGCCAACCCCAACCATCCATAATAATTAGAAGAAGAGGCTTAATATTCTTCATCTTCTAAACCTTCTAATACAGGTTCTGGGATTAGAAGCCCCCAACTTTCAGGTTCTATGCGAGAAGCATCCATCCAGAGACCTTCGAGATCATATACTTTTCTTACGGGTTCAAAAAAGAGATGAAGTATTACGTCCCCATAATCCATAAGGACCCAATGTCCTTCTGATTTGCCCTCAATTCCTAAGGGTTCTATTTTTTTACGAAACATTTCCTCTTCCACGGCGTCAGCTATTCCTTGCACGTGCCTCGCTGAACGGGCACTGGCAATCAAGATAAAATCTGCATAAGAGGCCAAACCACGAACATCCAAGATAACAAGATCATAAGCCTTCTTGTCTAAAACGAGTTGGGCCAACTTCTTGGCAAGATCTTCGGCTTTAAAAATTAAATGTGAATTTTTTTTGAGCGCCAACGAATCTTTTTTCACTCGGCCTTTCTACCTCCTTCTCAAAACTTAATTTAAAAATTCTCAAAACCTGAATTTAATATAGACTCCCTCTCAACCAATACAACCCTTTTTGTAAGGAAGGTACGACGAAGTTTAAATTTTTTTAATTTTTTCTCTTCTATCTCGGGGCTTATATTAACTACGTGCTTCAGGAGAAAGAAAAGCCCAGTATTTACGAGAAATTTGCTCCGAAATTATTCCTCCTCGGGGCTTTTCTTCTTCTCTTTGTAAATTTGGGTAGGCGTCCTCTCTGGGGAGCCGAAGGTCGCTGGGCTGAAGCAGTACGGGAGATGCTCCTACGAGGAGATCTCTGGGTTCCTACTATCAATTGGGTTCCTCATCTTACCAAACCCCTTCTGCCTTATTGGCTCATCATGCTTTCGGCTAAAATTTTTGGTCAGCTTAACGAATGGACAGTAAGGCTTCCGGCTGCTCTTTCTGGTATTTTAACTCTGGTCTTCTTTTACTTTTTGAGCCGTAAATTTTTGGAAAAAGGACTTGCTCTCTTTGCCACCAGTCTTTTTCTGACTAGTTATGGCTTTTTTTATTACGCCCGGCTTACACAATCAGAAATTTATCAACTTCTTTGGGTCACGGCAGCTTTAGCCTGGTATGTTTACCACCGGGAAGAGAAAAGTTTTAAGGGTTATCTGATCTTCTGGCTTCTGGTTGATCTTGCGGCTCTCAGTAAAGGCCTTACCGGCATGGCGGTGCCCTGCCTCGTAGTCCTTATGGACTGGTTAATTCGTAAAGATACTAAACATCTCAATCTCAAGGCCCTTCTGGCTATCTTTTTGGGATTTGCTCTTTATTTTCTTCATTACTATGGGATGGCTCGGGCTTCAGGAAGCACTCTGCCCTTTTACCTGATCATTCGCGAAAATCTTCTTCAGGCCGTTTCTCCTTATGACCATCGGGAACCATTTTACGTCTATTTGATCTACTGGCCAGAGCTTATCCTTCCCTGGACGCCTTTTCTCTTTCTGGCTCTGGGCTGGGCTTTCAAGAACTGGAAACGTCTTTCTCTTGATGCCAGGTGGATTTTGGCCGGAAATCTTGCAGTCTTTATCCTTTTTACTCTGGCTCGTTGCCGACGTTTTTATTACATTTTGCCCATCCTTCCGCTCTCGATTCTTTTGATTTCTATTTACCTGCAGTTTTATTATCCACGATTTAAAAGGTTCCTTTGGGGAGCGGCCTGGGGGTTTTTAGTCCTTGAGATTGCTATTTTTGCTATTTTTCAACCCATTCTTTCCTCTCCATCTGAAAAGGCCTTTGGGAAAAGTCTTTCGGCTTTCCTCAGGCAGAATCCATCTCTTCGAGCCTGTGCCTTTAAAAAAATCTCTGCCAACCTATTTTTCTATTTAAGTCTTCCTCACCCCGTGCCAGTTTTCCAGGAGTTAGGAGAAGTGAGAAATTGTGATTTATTGTTTTTTCGTGAACGTTATTACCAGAAGGAGCCTCTTCTCAGAGAAAGAGCTCAGGACCTCTGGGGACTTCCGGAAAAGCTGCGTTCCAGAGATCCTAATAAAAACTATCTTCTCTGGATTCTTAAAGAAGGAAATTTTTCTGTCCCGGGTCTAATTTCAAAATCTATAAAGGATGGAAGCAATGAAAAAAGTTCTTAAACTGGCCCTTATTGGGTGTGGCAAAGCGGCCAGAAGGCACCTGGCCCTTTTTCGAGAACTTCCAGAAGTAGAACTTTTAGCCGTGGCAGATCTTGATCCAGGGCGGGCAAACCATTTTGCCAGAGAAGTGGGCGCTAAGGCCTATACCGATTATCGGGAGATGCTTTACAGGCACCCAGAAGTTGAAGTGGTGGATATAGCCGTCCCCTCCGGGCTCCACGCCGAAATAGCCCTTTCGATTTTGAAAGATTTTCGCAAATCGCTCATCCTCGAAAAGCCGCTATCTCTTTTAATATCAGAGGCCAGAGAAGTTGTAAGGACGGCCAAAGAGCTTGGACTCAAGGTCATCACCATCTTTCAAAACCGTTTTAACCGGCCTGTGATAAAACTTAAGGAGGCCCTTGAGGCTGGTCGCTTTGGCAAACTCGTGTTGGCTTCGGTACGTTTTTATTGGTGTCGTCGTCAAGAGTATTATGATAGTGCTTCTTGGAGGGGTACTTGGGCTCTCGATGGAGGAGTGCTTGCTCAACAGGGTTGTCATCACATAGATATGCTTAGATGGCTTCTTGGGCCGGTAAGAGAAGTCTATGCTCTAGCAAGAACTCGCCTTATGAAGATGGAGGCGGAGGATGTGCTGGTAGGAACTTTCGCCTTTGAAAATGGCGCTTTAGGAACGGTTGAAGCAACCACCTGTGCTCGCCCTCGAGATCTTTATGCCGAATTAGTAGTCTTGGGCGAAAAGGGTTCGGTTGTGTTGGGAGGGTTTGCTTTAAACGAGTTGCGTTATTGGGCCTTTGAGGAGGAAACTCCAGAAGATGAGATTATTCGGAAGGATTTTGCCTCAAACCCTTCTGATCCTTTAGGATATGCTCATCGAGCCTGTTTTCAGGCAGTTTTTAAATATTTAGCTGGGGGGACTAAAGATCCCAGACTGGTAGAGGGAGAGGAAGCCATTTTCTCTTTGGAGCTTATTCAAGCCCTATATGAATCGGCTTTTTCAGGAAGACCGGTTTCTTTTCCCCTTGAGATTCAATATTCTCCGCTTGGGAAAAGAGGTTCCTATGAAAATACCTTTGCTCGATCTTAAAAGAGACTGGCACGAAATAAGGGAAGAAGTAGAAAAAGGATGGCAAGAAGTAACCTCTTCTATGCGCCTTTTAAACGGGAAAAACCTCCTGGCCCTAGAAGAAGAAATGGCCCGTTATTTTGGAGTCCGTTTTGCTTACGGAGTGGGTTCTGGCACCGAGGCCCTCTGGCTGGCGTTGATTGCCTGTGGTATCGGCCCTGGAGACGAAGTAATTTTACAGGCCAATGCCTTTGCTGCGGATGTAGAAGCTATTAAGTGGGCTGGCGCCAGGC
>JALSPG010000059.1 GCA_026986115.1 Thermodesulfobacteriales bacterium | reverse complement strand
TTGATAGCAATTGGTTCTGGCACCCCGATAGCATAGGCTACTTGGACTTCAAGTTCCCGGGCTACTCCGGCAGCAACCATATTTTTGGCCACGTAACGGGCGTAATAAGAAGGGGTACGATCGACTTTGGTAGGATCTTTCCCCGAGAAGGCCCCTCCTCCATGATGCCCTCGGCCTCCATAAGTATCTACAATGATCTTTCGGCCAGTCATTCCACAATCTGCCAAAGGCCCGCCAATTACAAAACGTCCGGTAGTATTTACCAAGAATTTGGTTTCCGGGATCAGGTGTTCAGGAGCGATGACTTTTTTGATAACTTCTTCGATAATAGCTTCTCGGAGTTCTTTGTATTCCACCCAGGGTTCGTGTTGGGCTGCTATGACCACAGTATGAATATATTTCGGACGGCGGTCTTCATAGGCTACGGTGACCTGGGTTTTTCCATCTGGGCGCAGAAAAGGAAGAATACCCTTTTTGCGCACCTCAGCGAGCCTCATGGCCAAACGATGGGCATACCAAATAGGCATAGGCATAAAATCCGGTGTCTCATCACAGGCATAACCAAACATCAGACCCTGGTCTCCGGCACCGATTTCTTCTCCTCGATCTACCCCCATGGCGATATCAGGACTTTGACGGTCAATACTGGTTAAAACTGCACACGTCTGCCAATCAAACCCCAGGTCAGAATGGTTGTAACCAATTTCTTTTACTACTCCCCGGGCGATTTTAGGATAATCTATACGGGCTTCGGTGGTTATTTCGCCAGCAATGAGGATCATCCCGGTATTGACCAAGGTCTCACAGGCTACCCGGGCGTAAGGATCTTTTTCTATAATGGCATCAAGGATGGCGTCTGAAATCTGATCCGCTACTTTATCAGGGTGCCCTTCAGTAACGGATTCCGAGGTAAAAAGGAAATTTGCGAGGCTCATTTGGCTCCCCCTTTAAAAAAACTTTGTGTGCGCTAACTAACCAGGTATAAGAGAGGTGTCAACCTTTTGAGTCGTTTTTTTATAACGTGCTCGCCGGAGGGCTTCAAGAAGAAGGGGCTTTTGGAGCATAAATTCGGCACCACTTTTCACTTTTACACCTCGACGTTCAGCAACTTCAAAAATCGGTTCCGCCCATTCTTTCCAACAAAGATCGCGCAAAAGATGGTGATCAAGGATCAAACAAGCGGGGCGAAGTTCCTCTACCAAACGAACTAGATTTTTGCGGGCAAGCTTTAGGGCATCTTGTCCGAAACGCGGTCCCAAATAAGTCCCCGGACCATCCACAAAAAGGACTTCTGGCTCCTGTTGATATATGAATTGTAAGGCTTTCTCTTCGACCGGGCCCGAGATATCAGAAGAGTGAAGAAAGACCTTTCCTCCTGATTTAACGACTACCGCTACCACACTTCCAAAGCGTTTTTCAGGCCCGTGGGTAAGAGGCCCAGAGAAAATAATCTCTGTTTCGCCGAAAAATTCTCGCCTACCCTCGGCTATTTCCCAGAAAACACCGTAAGAGGCGAAACGTTTGAGAAGCTCCTGGGCCCGTTTGGCCTGGTTACGGTTAATATTAGTTTGCGGATCTTTTAAGAAGACTCGTTTACCACGAAAATCTTTTGCCCATTCCGGATCGTAATGATCGTAATGATAGTGGGTGATGACCACAGCTTGGGCTTCCTCACGCAAAAGGGCCCGGATTTTATTTTTAAGGTAACCCAAATGCTCCCATTCGATTTTATCAGGCGGGAGTCCGTAACGTTTAGGGCCTAAGGCCGCCCCTGGATCAATGAGAAGTGCAAGATCTTTGGTTCGCACAAACACCGCCATAGAGCGCACACCAAGGCTTTCAGAGGCCAAAATCTTGACTTCCATGGAGGACTTTTTGGAAAGTCGAAAAATAAAAATTGGCGTCCCCGAGGGGATTTGAACCCCTGTTGCCGGCGTGAAAGGCCGGTGTCCTGGACCTGGCTAGACGACGGGGACACCTTTTAATATGGTGGGTCGGGCAGGACTCGAACCTGCGACTCTCGGCTTAAAAGGCCGATACTCTACCAACTGAGTTACCGACCCAGCGCCTGTAAAAATAACGGGGCTTAGACTGGGTGTCAAGAAGGAGAATCCTTTTTTATAATGATTGCCGGATTTCCTGCTACGACACTCCAGGGGGGGACAGGTTTAAAGACCACCGCTCCTGCAGCTACAGTAGCCATTTCTCCTACCGAGGCCATAACAACTGCCCCCTCTCCTATCCAACTGTGACGTCCTATTTCGATGGTTTGGAAGTCTTTAAAGTTTGCGGGAAGGAGACGGCCTTCTTTTGTGCGCCGGTGCTGTCTTTTTCCACTAGGGATGCTTACCCGAGAAGCAATAAGCACCCCTTCCCGTAAGATTACCCGGCCCAAAATACAATAAGGCCCTATGTAGACGTCCTTTTCGATTATGGCCCATGGTTGACTAAAAAAGCTTCCAAAACCAATTTCACATTGCCAGGAAACAGCAGGAAATAATAATTTATAAAAAGCGCGGCGCAAAAAATTCCCCGGGACCCCCGGGATAAGGGCCAGGGTTTGGGCCCAGAAGAGATAAATTTTTTGGGAACGGCTCCATTTTTGTTCTAAGAAACAGATAAAATAGGGCAAAAATACTATGGCTAAGGAGATATAATTGGCTAGAGTTTTAAACAATTTTTTCATGGCCCTTGATAAAACACTGGTATCAATCTTGAATTAACTTAACTTCTCAAGTAGAAAAGAAAAGATTTTTGATCTCTGAAACAAAAATATAGGATATGAAAGTTACACCCACAGAGAGCGGGATACCTATAAAACATGCTACTTTTGAAAACTTGGCCGAGGCCCTAGAGTATGCGGCTAAAGGGCGAACGGGTTATAACTTTTTTGGCCCCCGGGGAAGGTTAAAAGAGCCTCTTCCTTATGCCCGTTTGCGGGAAGAAGCCATTAAGCTGGCTAAAAAACTCCTCTCTTTAAATTTTCCCCGTGGCTCAAAGATCGCCCTTTTAGCCCATACCGAAGCCGCTTTTGTCAAGCTTTTTTTTGCTTGTCAGTATGCGGGCTATGTGCCTGTCCCTTTGCCTCTTATGCTTCAGCTAAGCAGTGCAGAAAGTTACATCTCTCAACTTGCAAGATTTCTTCAAATATCTTCGGCAAAGGCCTTTTTTGCTCCGCCTGAATTTTTAAAATTTGTAGAAGAAGCGGCTCAGAAGGCTGGTCTCAAAATTTTTGGTACTCTGGAATCTTTAGCATCCCTACCAGAAAAGAAGGCCAAACTAGAGCCTCTTTCTGCAAAAGAGTTGGCCTACATTCAGTTTACTTCTGGAAGTACCCGCTTTCCGCGTGGGGTAATGGTTACCCAGCGGGCCCTTATGCATAATCTTCATCTCATTTCCAGATACGGAGTAAACCGTCGCGAGGGGGACCGGGCTGTTTCTTGGCTTCCCTTCTACCACGATATGGGGTTGGTAGG
>JALSPG010000058.1 GCA_026986115.1 Thermodesulfobacteriales bacterium | reverse complement strand
TCGCTTCTTTGTGCCGTAGGAACTAGGGGGCGTGCTCCCTACGAAGCTGTTTTAACTCACGGCTTTGTAGTAGATGGTAAAGGACGCAAGATGTCAAAGTCTCTCGGCAATGTCATTCCACCAGAGAAGATTATCAAACGTTACGGAGCTGAAATTTTACGCCTCTGGGTGGCTGCAGAAGACTATCGTGATGACATCCGTCTTTCCGATGAAATTCTCTCCCGCCTTACAGAAGCCTACCGCAAAATCCGTAACACCTGCCGTTTCATGCTAGGAAACCTTTACGATTTTGATCCTCAAAGGGATCTCGTACCCGCTGAAAAGCTTCCAGAATTTGAACGTTATCTTCTCTTTCGCCTCTCGGGCTTGATCTCAAAATGCCTTAAGGCTTACGAAAACTATGACTTTCATCATGTAACCCACGGAATTCACCAGTTCTGTGCTGTAGACCTTTCGGCTATTTTTATCGATGTAAGCCGAGACACCCTTTATTGCGAGGTCCCAGATTCTCCTTCGCGGCGGGCCGTCCAAACAGTACTTTACCACGCCCTTCACGCTATTACCCGCCTCATGGCTCCCATCCTTTCCTTCACGGCTGAAGAGATCTGGCGATATCTTCCCGGGGAGAAAGAAGCCGATAGCGTTCATCTGGCTTCTTTCCCAAAGCCTATGTTGTCCCAGGTAGAGACCGAATTCCAGAAAAGATGGGAAAAACTTTTTCTCCTGCGTTCAGAAATCACTAAGGCCCTTGAGATTGCTCGTAAAGAAGCCAAAATTATCGGAAATTCTTTAGAAGCTGCGGTGATCTTGAACTCGTCAGAAAAAGAATGGCAAGATTTTTTAGTACAAAATCGCCCTTTACTCCAGTATCTTGCCATTGTTTCAGAACTTGAGGTGGTAGAAGATGTAACTCCCGAGCAGGAGACAATATTTTTCGAAAGCGAAGAACTGCCCCTCAAGGTTTTGGTGCGTCATGCCTCCGGTAAGAAATGCGAGCGCTGTTGGAAATGGAGTCCTTCTGTAGGAAGCCATAAAGACCTTCCCGAGGTCTGTGAACGTTGTTATCAGGTAGTTAAAAAAAGATGGCCAGTTACCGAAATACCGTCTTCATCCTGACCTCGCTCCTGATTTTGGGGCTTGATCAGGGTAGCAAGTTCTATTTAAGGGCAGAGCTCTCTCTTGGAGAGATCAAAGAGGTTATCCCCGGCTTTTTTAATCTGGTTTATGTATGGAACCCGGGGGTGGCCTTTGGTATCTTTGCCAAAGGGGCTGCACACTTACGCTATCTTTTCATTTTTGCCAATCTATTAGCAGCCGGGGGACTTTATTTTTATTCTCGCGGAAAAGACAGTCTTAGTCAGTTCCTTTGCGGCCTCATCGCTGGAGGAGCCTTGGGAAACCTGGTAGATCGGCTTCTGTATGGAAAGGTTTTTGATTTTCTCGATTTTCATTTAGGGCCTTACCATTGGCCAGCCTTCAACTTGGCTGACACCGCCATTACTATGGGAGTAATAGGCTTCTTTCTGAAACTTTTGCGCGAATCTTAAACTTTTTCTGCCTTCTTTTCGAACTAAGAAGAGACATGGAATTCGAATTTTTTCTATTTCACGAAATCATTGAGACCTTTTTTACAGAAAATCCCAAAGAGGTGGAACGGCAATTAAAAAGCCGTTTCAAAAGCTATTTTGAATGGCGTCACAATCTTTTCGAAATTCCCGAAAGTAAGATATCCGTCCTTAACGAAATTTTTCGGAATTTAAAAAAACTTTGGGGTCAAGGGAAGATACCCCTTCCTTTTGCGCTCATACCCCCGAAGAAAAAAGGGCTTTTTCGCCCGGGCCGCATCTATCTCTCTTCCCAAGAGGCCCAGAAAATCGAAAAGCAGCTTAAAAAAGCAGAAGGTCATCTTTTGCCTTGGGGAGAGTTCTTCGAACTCCAACTTCCAGAAAGCTTCCAAGAAGAAGGCCTTTTCCCTTACCGAGACCTTTTACTCCTTGGCCCCTTTCAACCCTGCGCCTTCTGTGGCCAGAGATGGCATTCTCCTCAAAAATGTCCCAATCTCAAAGAAAAAGAAGCTTTCGGCACCCTGGTAAAACTTTTAAAGAAAAGCCCAGAAGACCTCCTAAGGTGGTACGCCCATCTTTTTGAAAAACAAAGCTTTAGAGAAGCACTAGAATCTATTGCCCGCAGAGTCTTTTATTTTAGTCCGGCCTTCCTTGAACTCCTCATTACTTCAGGGGCCAAGACCTGGGAAGCCCTTCCTCTTAAAACCCGGCTCTCCAGAGGCGGTAATCTCTTCCTGGGCCTAGAAGCTATAAGATTTGGTGAGATCAAAAAGGCGCGACAACGCCTAGAAACCCTTGATATTAACCGAGACTGGCAAGCAAACTTGGGCCTTCTCCTGGTAAGCGTGCTGGAAGAAAAAAATGAAGAAGCCTTTTATTACGTGGAAAAGGCCCTCCATTTAACTGAAATTCCTTTAGCCCAAGCTTATCTCCTTCTGTGGAAAGGCTGGCTCCTGGAAAGGGAACGCAAAAATTTTGAGGCTGAAGAAGCCTATCAAGAAGCCCTTAAAAGGGATCGCACCTTTTGGCCTGCCCGTCTCCACCTGGCAGCTTGTCAGGTAAAATACGCCCGCGAAAAGGCCCGCAACATCCTTTTTCCCTTGCTTAAAGAACCTCTGGCCTTTCCTCTCTTACTCCTTGAAGGAAGATTCCTGCCTTTTGCTCCAGAATTGGAAAAGGCTGCCCAAAATTTCTTTGAAAAAAAACAAGAAGAGGCCGTGGCCAAATTGGCTCAAGCTGAAAATGCCCTGCGCCCCATTGTAAAGGCTTTACCTGAAGAAGAAATTGCACGCTTTGAAGAACACCTTGCTCAATTGCGAAAAGAAATTTACGAAGGTGGCTTCTTCGAAATTATCAGCGCCGAAAAAAAGGCCTTCGATTTGGCTTTAGAACTTCAAGGCTATCTTTTTCGGCAGAGCCAAAAATTGAGGGAAAAATATAAATTTTACCAGAAAAAATACGAAAAATTCGAATTTTTTGGGAAACAATATCCATATAGAGATGCAGAGGACCCTTTTTATCGAAAATTATTCGATTTTAAAGAAGAATTAGGAAAACTAGCCCGTCTTTTACAGCAAGACCCCCAAAGGGGGCTTAAATCCGCCTTTCAAAGGGTAAAAAAACTTGAAGACCTTTCTAAGGCCTTAGAAGAAGAGGAAGCGCGCCTCCGTAAAGAATGGCTCTTCCGAAAACAGCTCTCTGCTTTTGTAAAAGTTTTTTTGATACTCGAAATCTTTCTGTTTTTGATTTTTCTTTTGGTCCCTGGTCTTTATCACTTTCTGGGAGCTACAAATCCTCCCCCCGTCTTTCGACTTTCCACTTTTGTTGGCCTTTCGGTCCTATTTTTAGCCATCTCTCTTTTCTATTCTTTGCGGCAAAAAATCGAAAAATAGATCTTGCCAACTGGAAAGGCGTGATTATATTAGCAGCCGGTTCATGTGAGTGCTAATAAAATTCAACTAAGGAGGGGTGACAGATGAA
>JALSPG010000057.1 GCA_026986115.1 Thermodesulfobacteriales bacterium | reverse complement strand
TTTTTTGAGCCCGGCATTTTGCCTCGCTATGGAGGAGAGGTGGAGTTTTCAGGGCTTGACCTAGCACTTCTTTCAAGTGTTTCAGGCCTGGGGCTTATCACCGGCCGCCTGCGCGGGAAGATAAAAGACCTGGTCATGGTAGGGAAGCTTCCGGAAAGCTTTGAGCTCTGGCTGGAAGACGACCCCGACTATCGGGGCAAGAAACGCATCAGTCTTAAGGCCGTAAGACAAATCTCAGAGCTTGGCGGTGGGTCTGCAAGTTTTTTCGTGCCCTTTGTCAAAAATTTGCGCTATCAGAGGCTTGGGATCTACTGCCGTCTTAAAGGAGATGTTTTTTACTTAAGGGGTCTCATCAAAAAGGGAGGAAGAGAATATCTCCTAAAAGGTCCTAAACTTTTGGGCGTAGATGTGATAAATCAAAACCCTGAGGGGGCTATTAGTTTCAAAGAAATGGTAAGACGCCTAAAACGTATTCTGGAGGCCGAACATGAAAAAGAAAATGTTTCTTAGTTTGTTGGTAGTGGTACTCATTTCCTGTGTGACTATCAACATTTATTTTCCGGCGGCTGAAGTGGAAAAGGCAGCCCGGGAAATAAGCGAAGAGGTGCGGGGGCTTAAACCCGAAGAGAAAACGCCGCCAGAAAAACAAAATGAAAGCAAAATCTTTTATTTTGGGACAGCAAAGGCCTATGCCCAACAGGAGCTTTCCGTAACCAACGCCAGTATAAAACAGCTTAAGGCTCGCATGAAAGCCCGTTACCCAAAGCTCCGCCCCTTTCTTGTAAGGGGCATCGTTGGGGAAGGGGCCGATGGTTTCCTGGTAATAAGAGCAGCCGATTCTTTAAATCTGCGGGAAAGAGCCAACCTTCAAAGACTTGTCCAGGCTGAAAACCGCGACCGAAAGGCCCTTTACCAGGAGGTCATGAAGGCCCTGGGCGTAGCCCCTAAAGATCTTCCCCGTATCCAGCGCATTTTTGCTAAAGAATGGCAGAGGACCGCCCCACGCGGCACCTGGATCGAAACCAAACCCGGAAAGTGGACGAGAAAATGAAGAAAAAACTGCGGATAATCTTCATGGGAACTCCACAGTTTGCCGTTCCCATTCTCAAGGCCCTTCTTGAAGGGGATGATGAAGTGGTAGCGGTCGTTACTCAGCCTGATAAACCCGCAGGCAGGGGCAAAAAACTTACTCCACCCCCCGTAAAACTTCTGGCTCAAAAATACGGGGTGCCAGTCCTTCAGCCCCAAAAGATAAAAGAACCAGCCTTTCTTGAAGAATTACGTAAACTTTCTCCTGACGTGATAGTGGTGGCTGCCTATGGAAAAATACTCCCGAAGGAGATCCTTGAGCTCCCTGCCTATGGTTGTATCAATGTCCACGCCTCCCTGTTGCCCAAGTTTCGGGGAGCGGCCCCTATTAACTGGGCCATTATTTCCGGGGAGAAAGAAACCGGGGTTACCATCATGCAAATGGACGAAGGGATGGACACTGGTGATATCTTGCTTATGGAGAAAATTCCCATCGAAAATGAAGAAACCGCCGGCACTCTCCATGATAAATTATCTCACCTGGGGGCACGTTTAATTTTGGAAACCCTTAAAAGGCTCAAAGATGGGACCCTTAAGCCCCGAAGGCAACCCGAAGAAGGCGTCTCCTACGCCCCCATGTTGCGCAAGAAAGACGGGCTCCTTGATTTTAACAGGCCGGCAAAAGAACTTGCCTGCCTTATCCGCGGCCTGGATCCCTGGCCTACGGCCTACGCCTTTTTCCGGGGGAAATTGATCAAATTCTTCCGGCCCGAGGCCCTGGAAAAAAGAGAAGGAGCCCCTGGAGAAATTCTGGGGCTTGAAAGGGATGGGATCCTTGTAGGAACCGGTAAAGGGGCATTGAAAATAAAAGAAGTGCAATTAGAAGGCAAAAAACGAATCTCAGCGGAAGAATTTTTCCGGGGCTACCGCCCCCAAAAGGGAGAAAAATTTACCTCTCATCCCTAACCCGGAAGGTCTTTTCCTGTAGTAGTCATAGCCAGCTGGCAGTGAAGGATCCCCTTAAGAGATTTAATTTTGTCTGTCAGGTCTTGAATCTCACGGGCTTTTCCCTTCACGATAACGACTTCCAGACAATGGTCATGGTCAAGATGCACGTGCTGGGTGGAAATAATCTCTTCGTGATGATCGTGTTGAATATCAATCAACCGATCCGTAAGTTCCCTTTTGTGATGGTCATAAACATAAGTAATAGTTCCAATTACTTCTTTATCGCTCTCCCGCCACTCTTCCTCCACCAATTTTTCCCGAATAAGATCTCTTATGGCCTCGGAACGATTCGTGTAATGTTTGCGAGCAATATAGCGATCGAAGACTTCTAAAAGTTTTACCGGCATAGAGACACCAAAACGATAAAGTTCGCCCATGCCTTTCCTCCATAAGGCAGAAATTTCTTTTTTCCAAAATAAGAGCTCTTCTAGGTTTTGGGAAGACCTTTAAGCCTTGCCAAACCAAAGAGCTTTTGTTATCGGTGGTCAAATTTAAAGGAGGGAAAAATGAGCGAGAAGGAGCGCATCAGGCGCCAGATCCTGCGGGCTCTGAAGTTAAGACCCATGAGCTTCTGGGAACTTATAAATTATCAAGACGCTCACCTAGTAGCTTTTTTTGAAGTAGTTAAAGAACTTCTGGAAGAGAAAATCATTAAACAAGAGGGCCGGGCCCTTTGTCTTGCTAAAGAAGTGGACATCCAGCCCCTAAAAGATACTCTCTGCCATGTTTGCGGCCTTGGGGTAGAAATTAAAGGATTTTTTGAGGACATATACAACAAATTTCTCAAGATTTCCGAAACAAGACCTCTTCCCACCAGTGATTATGACCAGGGGTTCATTAGACCCATAGATACCATAAAAAGGGTTGCTTATCTTTACCAACGAGGAGATCTGGAAGAAACCGAGATCTTTATCCTGGGAGACGACGACCTTTTTTCCATCGCCGCTACTCTTACCAGAATGCCTAAAAGAGTAGTAGTAGTGGAAATAGATAAAAGGCTTAACGATTTTTTGCGGCATTATGCCGAGAAAGAAAACATTCCTAATCTTGAAGTTTATGATTATAATGTAATCGAGGAATTACCAGCTCAATTTCGTCAGAAATTTGATGTCTTTGTTACTGATCCGGTAGAAACCAAAAAAGGCCTCAAGCTCTTCGTGGGGCGCTGTCTAGAGGCCTTAAAAGGGCCTGGTGCCGCCGGTTATATGGGTTTTACGCACCGAGAAGCCTCCCTCCAAAAATGGTTTGAATTCGAGCGCTTTATTTTGCAGGCGGGTCTGGTAATTACCGACATTTTGCGAGATTTTACTACCTATCCCGAAAGAGAGAATTGCTGGGAAGATTTCTATCGGACTTATGAAATCATGAAGAAGATGGAGCTTCCCATGCCGGAGGTGGATTGGTACAAATCCTGTTTCGTGCGTTTTGAAGTCATAAAAGGGCCGGTATTACCACCTTTTGAAAAACCAAAAGACTTGAAAGAACTTTATTTTGACGAAGAATCCTGGGC
>JALSPG010000056.1 GCA_026986115.1 Thermodesulfobacteriales bacterium | reverse complement strand
CTACACCCTCTTTAACTTGGGCGCTTACAGTAAAAATATATAGGATCTTCTACCCGAAGTATTAAATAAGGTTCCCAGCCGGGCAAAGGAAAATTGGCACTCACGATGATAGTGCCCACGCGGACTTCCTTTTGGAGCTTGGGGGAAAGTTCGAGCAGGAGATCTGGAAAAAGATAACAAAAAATGACATCGTAACGGGAAAGATCTTCTTTAAAAAAGTTTTTACGTTTTATTTTTACTGGTACCCGCAAAAGAAGATTCCACAGACAAGCCAAAAAATAGGCCCAGGGGTTAATTTCAAACCCCACCCCTTTCACCCCGTAACGTTTAAAAGCAGCCCGCAAAAAGCGACCATCACCACAACCAAGATCTACCAAACGGGTTTCTGGCTCCATTGGCAAATTATCTAGAATAGCTTCTATTTTGGCTCGCGAAGTGGAAACAAAAAGGGCCCCCTTAGTCTTCCCCAAAACAAAAATTGTTGAAATAGCATAGCAAAGCTTGAGAAAAGCCAAAGGAAGCAAGACCAAAAGAATGGCTAGGAGGAAAATTTTCATCGGGTGATGATTTCGATCTCTTCAAAAGGATGATGCTGAATAAGGCGAATTTGCCCCCGAAGAGCAAGCTCAAGGAGGGCCAAAAAACAGGCAATCACCTCTTCACGGGAGAAGTCCTCCAAAAAGCTTCGAAAGCGGAGAACCTTTTCGCGGGCAAGCCTTTTGAGAATAAAATCCATCATTTCTGTCACCAAAATTTTTGACCTTGAAACTTCAAGTGGTGAGGGCGGCTTTCGAGAGAGAACATCTCTCAAAGCCGAAAGGAGTTCAAAGAGGGAAACAGAAAACCCTTCATGAGGAGTAGGGTCTTCTCCTGGAGGGACGAAAATATCTCGCCCTAAAATAGGTTTTGCGGAAAGAAATTCCGCTGCTCTTTGAAACTTAGCCAATTCAAGCAGAGGGGCAACTATTTCTTGACGTGGATCCGGCCTCTCCGCCGGGGCTTCGACTTCCTCTGCAGGAAGGAGCATCTGACTTTTAATGTAAAGGAGAGTTGAGGCCATAAGAAGATACTCTCCGGCGATATCAAGATCTAAGGCCTGCATCATTTCCAGATAAGCTAAATACTGTTCGGTAATAAGAGAAATGGGAAGATCAAAAATATCAAGCTTGTTTTTGCGCACCAAATGCAGTAATAAATCTAAAGGACCTTCAAAAACGGGTATCTTTACAATGCATTCTGACATCTTAAAAATAGAAGTTCTTTACAACCCTAAATGCCGTAATTGGCCCCAAATTTTAAAGCTCCTTGAAAAGGCTCTCAAAGAATTAGGACTTTCATTTCAAATATCTACCCGAGAAGTGAAAACCATCCAAGAGGCTGAAAAGTTAGCCTTTTGGGGCTCCCCAACCGTAAAAATAAACGGAGAAGATTTAGAGCCCAAAGCTTCCGGAAAGCCAGTTCTTACCTGACGGCCCTATCGCACCCCGGAGGGGCGCTTAAAACCTCTTCCTACTTACGAACAAGTTAAATCTTGGCTTCACAGGTTTGTATTATGAAAAAAGAGCCAGAAGAAATTTGCTTCCAACCCATAGGATGGGTAAAGACTGAGGCCAAGGAAGTCCCACGCTTTTATAAAATTTCCAAGGTAAGAGGAGAGATCCATATCCTGCCTAAGTACCAATTAGGGCTTAAAGATATCAAACCCGGAGAAGAAATCTGTGTGCTCTTCCACTTTCATAAAAGCCCCCCTTTTGATTTAAAGCGACATCTTATTCAAGAACCTCCGCATCGGCCGGGAGAAAAAAAGGGAGTCTTTAGTACTTGTTCTCCAGTCCGGCCTAACGCTATTGGTCTTTCTGTGTTAAAAGTGTTAGAAATAAACGAAAACGTTCTTAAAGTTGAAAGACTCGATATGTTTGACGGAACACCTATTTTAGATATTAAACCCTACAAATTCGAGGATGATGAAGCCTAAAAAATTTCTAAAATCTTTATTTTTTTGGTGTGGGCTGGTTGCCTTTTTAATTTTTTACCTTTCTCCGGCGAAAGCGGGTTTTTGGAACGAAATTGGGAAATTTTTAAAAAATCCAGCTTCCAAAGAAGAAAAGCTGCGGCCGGAAGAAATGACACAAGGTCTTAAAGAAGCTCTTTTGGTAGGGGTTAAACGGGCCATAAGTTACCTTGGTAACGCAAAAAATTTACTCCAAAACCCTTCTCTACGCATCCCCCCTCCCCCGAAGGTGGCTAAAGTGGCTAATTTTCTCCGCAAAGTTGGTTTTAAAAAACAGGTAGAAGATTTTGAAGAAAGCCTCAACGTAGCAGCAGCCAAAGCCATAAAAACGGCTTTTCCGATCTTCAAAGAGGCCATCTCCTCACTTACCATAGAAGATGCAAAACGCCTCCTCCGAGGGGGGGACACCGCCCTTACAGATTATTTTCGCGAAAAAACTTCTGACAAACTATATGAAAAATTCCGGCCCATTGTAAAAGAAAGCCTTTCACAAGTAGGGGTAACCCAAAAATACCAAGAATTGATCCAGGCTCCTTATGCCAGAAACTATATTAACAATACCAATTTGGACCTCGAGCATTATGTCACAAAGGCAGCCCTTGACCGTCTTTTTCGTGCATTGGCCCAAGAGGAAATCAAAATTCGTCAAGATCCCGCAGCCCGCACCACTGAACTCCTTAAGAAGATTTTTGGCTCCCTTTGATGCGCTGGCCAACAAAGGTAAGAATTCTAATTCCTGGTAAAATTAAATTTTCTTTCGTAAAAGACGGAGCCCTTTTTTATCAAAAAAGGCTCCAAAATTATCTTTTTTGTGAAATTCAGGAAAAAAGAGCCCCTCAAGCCAAAAATCCTCAAAAGGCAAAACTATTGGAAGGCAAAGCCCTTCTGCAAGGGCTTTCTCCTACAAGTTTTAAAATTGCATTGGATGAATGTGGTGTGCTCTGGGATTCCCTTACTTTTGCTAAAAAACTGGAAAAGATGCTTCCCTTGTACCGCGAATTAAATTTTCTGATTGGCGGTGCTTTTGGGTTGCATGAAGAAGTCTTAAATAATTCACAACTTAAGCTTAGTCTTTCTAAGTTCACCTTAAACCACGAAATCGCCCTTTTGGTACTTTTAGAACAGCTTTATAGAGCCCTGAGTATCCTTTCCGGTGAGCCTTACCACAAATGAGGCCTTTGGTAAGCGTTATCATTCCCACTTATAACCGGGTCAAATTTTTAGAAGAAGCTTTAAATTCCGTCTTTGCTCAGGATTATAGCCTCCTCGAAGTTATTGTAGTTGACGATGGATCTTCCGATGAAACTCCTCAAATTATAACTCGCTATCCCGTCAAATACTTAAAGGGACCCCGGCGGGGGGTAGCTACGGCTAGAAACCGAGGAATATTGGCTTCTCAGGGGGAATTAATTGCTTTTCTGGATAGTGATGACCTTTGGAAACCGCAAAAAATCAGGCGTCAAGTAGAATTTTTCGAACACAACCCCAGGGCAGTTGCGGTACAAACGGAAGAAATATGGATAAGAAAAGGAAAAAGGGTTAACCCCCGGCGCAAACATCAAAAACCTTCCGGATTCTTCTTCGATCGCGCTTTAAAACTTTGCCTGATAAGTCCCTCTGCGGTGATGTTGCGACGTAAAGTATTTCAAGAAATTGGTCTTTTTAATGAAAAGTTTCCCGTCTGCGAAGACTACGAACTTTGGCTTCGGCTTGCCGCCCGCTATCCTGTCTATCTCATTGAGGAACCACTAGTAGTAAAACGAGGAGGCCACGAAGACCAACTCTCTCGTACTCCAGGGCTTGATTGGTTTCGTCTCAAGGCCATTTATAAGATCTATCACGAACCGGTACTTTCCATTTCTATGAGACTTTTGGCTTTAAAGGAGGCCATTTTTAAAGGAAATATCTACCAACAAGGGGCCTTTAAAAGGGGAAAATTATGGGAAATTTGGGAAATAAGAAAGATGCTAAAAAATATTTTTTCCTCTCCCGGACTTCCACCTTATCCCGCCCTCAAAAATTGAAAGAAACCTTGGTAGTTTGAAACCTTTTATTTTATGTCTGATGAAAAAAGAAGGACTTTGGCTGACATCTATGTTGAAATTATTAGTGGGAACTTTTGTTCGATATTAACCATTACTTTCATAAGGTTTAATTTTATAAAGTTTCTAAAAATTGGCTTTAAAATCAAACGCAAAAATTTAAAGAAAATTTAGAGAGAGTCGATCTTAGTCTTAAGATGCTTGACAAGAGACTTTTTGGACGTTTTGAGGTAAAGTTTAATTGTTCTCTAGCTTTTGAGGGGGATTTTAAAGTCTACCAAGCCCACCTCTTAGATTTAAGTTTAGGAGGTTTTAGAGCCCTTACTGAAGCCCCCCTTTCTTCAGGAAAAATAGTCTATTTTTCTTTTAACTCTAATCCCCCTATTAAAGGGATAGCCCGAGTTGTATGGGTTAAACAGTCAAATAGCGCCTATAAATATGAGGCAGGATTTGAAATAATAGATCTTAAAGATCGTTTTCGAAAGGCTCTTCAAGACATAATAAGCGAACTAACCCTTAACCTTTCCGATGCCTATTTTCGTTAGCTAATCTTGGCTCCTGGGGAAATATCTTTTTCGGGGGTCAAAAGGGTTAAGTTTTTTTCATCTTTGGCTGCCAAGATCATCCCTTGCGAAACCACTCCTCTTATTTTGGCAGGCTTAAGATTGGCGAGCAAAACTACTTTTTTCCCGACTAGGCTTTCTGGATTGTAAAATTCGGCTATTCCTGCCACTACTGTCCTCTCTTCTGGACAACGCACCGTAAGCTTTAAGAGTCTGTCTGTCCCGGAAATCCGTTCTGCAGCTATAATTTCAGCTATTCGGAGGTCAAGTCGGGTAAAATCTTCAAAAGAAACCTCTTCAAGCATTTCTTTCTCCTCGTTTTTTGGAGATGAAACCTCTGGAGTTTGTGGCATTTCGACCCTTGGAAAAAGGGCCTTGCCGCGTGAGATCTTGAGACCAGCCTTTAAAACACCAAAACGTTTTAATGCGGAAGAATTCAGATGCTCTTGGGGAGAAAGGCCTAAATTGGTGAGGATTTTCTCGCAAGAATCAGGCATTACCGGCCAAAGGGCTACCGCAAGCACGCGCAAAACCTCAAGTAAATAATAAATTACCGTGGCCAGGCGCTGTCTTTTACCCTCTTTGGCAAGCCCCCAAGGAGCTTGATAATCTACATAACGATTGGCCTCTCGTACTAATTCCCAAAGCTCAGTAAGGGCACGGTGGAACTGAAAAGCTTCCATTTCGTTAAGGTAGATCTTTACTTTGCTTAAAGCTAAATCTTCCAAAGCCCGGTCCTCGGGGAGAGGCTCTGTAGGAGCTGGAACCTCGCCTCCAAAATATTTCTTCGCCATGGTGAGGGTTCGATAGACAAGGTTTCCGAAATCGTTAGCCAAATCAGCATTAATCCTAAGGACCAGGGCCTTTTCACTAAAATTGGCATCCAGCCCAAAGGCCATCTCGCGCAAAAGAAAATAGCGCACTTGATCGCAACCATATTTATCAACCAGCTCTTTAGGACGTACTACGTTTCCTAAAGACTTAGACATCTTGGCTTCACCGAGATTCCAGTAGCCATGAACATGGAGTTGGGCAAAGGGAGGAAGCCCCAAGGCCTTCAGCATAATAGGCCAATAGATAGCATGTGGCTTTAAAATATCTTTAGCAATAACGTGGTGCGCCGGCCAGAACTTTTCCCAATTAGGATCTTTGGGGTATCCAATACCAGAAAGATAATTAAGAAGGGCGTCAAACCAAACATAAGTTACAAAATTGGGATCAAAAGGTAGCTCTATCCCCCAAGTAAGACGTGATTTGGGTCTTGAGATACACAAATCTTCGAGATCATCTTTTAAAAAAGAAAGGATTTCGTTCCGATAACGGGAGGGCGTGATAAAATTTGGATTCCTTTCGATGTATTTCCGAAGCCAACCTTGATATTTAGAGAGTCGGAAAAAATAATTGGCCTCTTTTAGAGGTGTAGGGGGGGTGCGGTGATCAGGACAAAGGCCGTCAACTAATTCTTTTGCTGTGAGGAAGCGTTCACAACCGAAACAATAGAGACCCTCATATTCATCATAATAAATATCGCCTTGTTCATAAATTTTCTGAAGTACATAACGGACCACCTCTTTGTGTTCTGGATCTGTGGTGCGGATAAAACGCGTATAAGAAATATTGAGAAGCGGCCAGGTATCTCGGAAAAGTTTGCTCATGAAGTCCACATATTGTTGGGGTGAAAGACCCTTTTTCCGGGCCGCCTGAACAATCTTATCTCCGTGTTCATCAGTACCAGTAAGAAAAAAGACCTCTTCCCCAAAAAGGCGTTTAAGACGGGCTACTACGTCTGCCACCACGGTGGTATAGGCATGACCAAGATGAGGTTCAGCATTTACGTAGTAAATGGGGGTGGTGATGTAAAAAGCCATTTTATTTCTCCTTCCGGAACTCCTTCATGGGGATCTCTATTTCCTGACCCTGAGAAGTTTCAATGGTAACCGAATGCCGGAAAATATTATAGCGCACCACCCGTCCTTCATAATCTGGCAGAGAGATTTTTTTGCCAATTTTAGGCAGCGAGGCGGCAAGTTCGGCGTAAACATTGTGTTCAAAGAGAAGACAACAAAGAAGACGACCACAAAGCCCGGAAATCTTTACCGGATCTAAAGGGAGGCTCTGTTCCTTGGCAATTTTAATGGAAACAGGATCAAACTTCCTAAGAAAACTTGCGCAGCAAATTTCTCGCCCACAACAACCTATCCCCCCTAACATTCCAGCTTCGTGCCGGACTCCTATTTGCCGCATTTCAATTCGAGTACGCAAAGCTCTCACCAGATCCTTTACCAGTTGCCGAAAATCAATCCGCCCGTCTGCAGTGTAATAAAAAGTAACCTTGCTGCGGTCATAAAGGCGCTCCACCCGTACCAACTTCATCTCAAGTCCCTGTTCTCGGGCTAATTGCTCGCAAATACTCCAAGCCTTTTCTTCAAACCTAATATTTTCTTTATAACGGCTTATTTCTTTTAAGGAGGCCAATCGTTTAATTTTGGGAAGAGCCTCAAGATTCAAGGGTAAAAATACCGCCGGCGAAATAACTTTGGCTACCTCCGGGCGCTCCCCTAAATCTAAAAGAACCATATCTCCTGGTTTGAGGGAAAGACCTGTTGCCACAGCATGAAGCCCGGGAAAATTGTCTCGCAAAACCACTTCGACAACGTAAGGTTTGGCAGAGCTTCTAGAAGATCTTTTTACCCTTCCCTCTTGTTTTCCAAAGGAGCGCTGACTCCGATTTTCACGTGTATTCTTCTCTTTCATTGGGCCAAGATCATCACTTTTAAATGCGGAAGAGATTTTACAACCTTTTTATAAATTTTCATCAGACACTTAGCTTTCGGAAAAGTTCTCTTAGAAGGGCCGGATGTTTGATTCCGGGAGCGATCTCTACCCCAGAATTTACATCTATCCCATAGGGCTTGACCATCCTTATGGCCTCAAGAACATTTCCAGGGCCAAGTCCACCGGCCAGAATAAGTGGCAGGCCGAATTTTTGGGCTTCACAAGCCAAACGCCAATCAAAAGTTTTTCCGGTCCCACCAGGAATTCCCCTTGAAAAAGTATCCAGAAGGATACCCCCTACACATCCCCGGTAAGATGCAATTTGTTTTAGATCTTGAGATCCCTTTATCCGAAAGGCCTTGAAAACCCGCGGAAAAAATTGGCGGCAAAAAAGAGGGTCTTCTTCCCCGTGGAGCTGGATTAGATCAAGCCCCACCTGCTTTCTAATATGGCGAATTTTTTCAGGACTTTCATTTACAAAGACCCCCACACGAAGCAAAAAAGGGGGAAGGGCCTGACTAATCTGGGAAGCCCTTTCTGGAGAAATATAACGGGGACTTTTGGGATAAAAAATAAAGCCTACCGCTGAAGCTCCTAGTTCTGCAGCTAGTAAAGCGTCTGTTAATCTTTTAATACCGCAGATTTTGACTTTGATCATCTTTTACGGGAACTCCTCGCCCGCCGCAGGGATTTCTTTTGATATTTAAAAGTTTTTGTCTTTTTGGAACGTTTGAAAAACTTTGGAGTATCTATATCCAGGTCAAAGGGATTGTCAAATTCGATCCATCTGCCCCCTATTTTGAGATCCAAGTCACCGTCTTCCTCAAAGCGGTAAATGAAGGGGAAGTGGGGCGGTGGAGGGGAATCCTTTTCTAAAATGTATTCTTTCCCTTTGTAAATTACTTTGGCAGTAAAAGGAGAAAGAAACTCCACTTCAGGGAATTCCTCTGGCCCCGAACAGGCGAGCAATATGAAAAGACTTATCAGTAAGAGCCAAAGACGCATATACCCTTTCAATGACAAATAATATTTTTTGCGTTAGAGTATCACAAAAAATTTTCAAGGAGGCAACTTGGGGAAAGCCTCTGTTCTTGACGAAAAGGTTTTGGTTCTCAACCGGAGTTATCAAGCCGTTCAAGTGACAACGGTACAGAGGGCAATCTGCCATTTGGTAAAAGGTACCGCCAAGGTTATCACACCCGACTGGACGACCCATACTTTAGAAGAATGGATAGAAGCTTCGCGTTTTTATACCAATGGTAATGGGAAGATGATTCACAGCCCAAGTCTTTCTTTTTTAGCCCCTGACGCCATTTATCTTGTCACCTTTGACCGTCTTCCCAGGGTAGAAGTGGTATTTTCGCGAGCCAATCTTTTAATTCGTGACCGCTATACTTGCCAGTATTGCGGCAAAAGCGTCAAGAATCCCAAAGATCGCACCATCGACCATATTCTTCCCCGCTCCCGCGGGGGCAAAACCACCTGGGACAACGTGGTTCTTTGCTGCCGAAAATGTAATCTCAAAAAGGGAGACCGCACGCCAGAAGAAGCCGGGATGAAACTTCTTAGCAAACCTCGGGCCCCGCGTTGGGAAAGCCTTATTATGGAAGACTTTCCCCGCGAGAAAAAAAAGGCTTGGCGTCAATTTTTGGAATACGCGGGGCTTCCAGAGTTCGAAAATTAATGTTCAAGGATTCTCTTCACATCTAAAATAACAAGCAAACGGTCTGGTAACTTAGACACGTTCTTTACAAACTGAATATCAAGCCCTTCAATAACTTCTGGAGGATCTTCAATTTGTGAAACGGGAATCTCAAGTACGTCACCAACTTGCTCTACCAAGAGACTTAAAGGCTCTTCGTCCCGGCCTATAATGACATTGTGGTGAGCCTCTTTCTCCCTTTTAAGTCCAATTCTTTGGGCAAGGTCGATAGCGGTAAGAATTTGGCCTCGCAAATTAATGATGCCAGAAACAAAAGAAGGGGCCTGGGGCACCGGGGTAATATCAAGAGAACGGTTGATTTCTACGACTTCTTCTACTGGTAAGGCAAAGAGAAAATCTGCCAACCAAAAAGTAATAAACAGTCTACTTTCCTCGGCAAGTGCCAGTTTTTTCTCTTCAGCTTTGGTAGCCGGAAGTTGCATCTTGTGCCTCCTTTTCCATGATTTCAGCGAATTCTTTTAATTTTTTTCGGGCGGTAGGGGGAAGATCTAAAGGAAAAACTACCTCCACCTTTATCAAAAGATCTTCCCGGCTTCCATCTTCCCTGTAAGGACCTCGATTGGGAAGGGTAAAGAAGGTTCCGGGTTGAAAACGTGGGGGAAGAAAAATTTTTTCGTAACCTTCAAGGGTTTCCACCTCAAGAGGCCGGCCTAAAGCAAAATTCCAAAAAGAAACTGCTACCCGACTTACTAATTGTCTTCCCTCAAAAACAATGTTTCCACTAGGATGAACCTGTAGCTCAAAAAATATATCTACTTCGTTTTCTTCCCGGGGCGGAAGATGGAGGATATCGCCAGGACGTGCCCCAAGAGGCAATTTTAAAATTAGCTCCCTTTCACCAGAGATCTCTCCTCGTCCGCGACAGTGGGGACAAATATCTACAAAGACTTTTCCTCTTCCGCCACAGCGAGGGCAAACTATCTTCAAGTGCCTTTTAGCTCCAAGAAATTCAATTTCTCCCTGACCTTCACAAAGAAGACACTTTTCTTTCCGCCCTGAGGGATTTTGCCCTTTCCCATGACAATGAGGACAAATCTTTGGTTTACCTGGAACTACTACTGTTACCGTAGCCCCCAGAGCAAGTTCTTTGGCTGTCACATCAAGGAAAGATAGAAGGTAGTTGTCGCCTCGTGGTCTTTCTTTAAAAATTCTTAAGCGATTGGGAGATAAGCGGGCACAAAGAAAGTCGTAAGAACGCTTAAGTTCTAAAAAAAGCTCCTTCTTTCCACCCAAATCAGGATGGAGCTGGCGCGCCTTCTCCCGAAAGGCGCGCCTTATTTCCTCCAAGTTTGCCTCTGGACTTATGCCGAGGATACGGTAAGGGTCAAAAACCTTCATGCCGCCTGGGCATATTTTCTATTGAGGAGGTCTGCCAGGGCCTCCAGCACCTTCGAACGTTCCAATTTTACCTGATATTCATCGATTCCAGCTTCAAGCCCCCGCCGTTTGTGTTCGTCGCTAGCAAGAGAAGTAAGAGCCATGATCGGCAGGTTTGCTAACCGCTCGTCAGCTCGAATCTTCTTTGCCAGTTCAATTCCTGTCATATGGGGCATTTCGATGTCAGTAATGAGCACGTCAAAAGATTCCTTTTGGAGCTTCTCCCAGGCTTCAAGACCATCTGTAGCAGTTTCAACTTCGTAACCTGCTGCTGACAAATAGTTGGCGATCATCTGACGGAAGAAGGGAGAATCTTCTGCCAGAAGCACCCGGTAAGGGCGCTCTTCTTGGGGAATAATCTTCATAAAGAAGTACGGATCGTGCATTTCAATAATCTTGTAAACATCAAGAAAGAGGGTGGTGCGGTCTTTGATAATGGCAGAACCCAAAACCCCTTCGATCTGGTAAAGTCGTTCGTCAAGTTTTACGTGGGTCTGTATACTATCCACGATGCGAGATACCAGAAAAGCCACTTCTCGTTCTCCTTCTGCAAAGACTAGGAGATGATACTCGTCCTGTTCGGGAAGAGGCTGGATGGGAAGATAATTTTCAAGTCGGATGATGGGCATACTGCGCCCGCGGTACTGAACAATTTCTTTGCCACCTACAAATTCGAGTTTATCCGCCTTGATTTTGTCAAGCCGTGCTACCAGAGCCAAGGGAATGGCAAATTGTTCTTCGGGTGAAACATTAAAGAGAAGAATAAATTGCTGCTCATCTTCAGTCAGCGTACTCCGAGAGGTGGTCTCTTCCTTAACTCGGTCCACATCTTCTACCTTGAGACCGATTTTGCGAGAGATTCCTACCACGTCTAAGATGAGGGCCATTTTCCCATCCCCCATAATGGTAGCCCCAGCAAAAATGGAGATATCTTTGAAGTGCTTACCAAGAGGTTTGACCACTATTTCCTCAGAGTCCCAGATTTCATCTACCACCAGGCCGAAATCCATGGCCCCAGAATTAAGAATTACAAGACTTTCATTTTCGCGCGCTTCGGCCTCCAGGCCCAGAATTTTCGAAAGCCTAATAATGGGGACCATCTCTCCCCGCAGACGGAAGAATTCAGAATCTCCAATCTGGTGGATATTTTTCCGAGTTTCAGAAGAAAGACCCACCAGCTCCCGCAAACTTACCTGTGGAATAGCATAGCGTTGCCCTTCGCAAGTAACCACCAAGGCTGGAATGATAGCAAGAGTCAGAGGAATCTTGAGCCTTACCGTGGTACCTGCTCCAAGAACCGTTTGAATATCAATACTTCCCCCGAGCTTCTCCACATTGGTTTTCACCACATCCATCCCAACTCCACGGCCGGAAATATTGGTGACCTGTTTGGCAGTGGAAAAGCCGGGCTTAAAAATAAGGGCTAGCGCTTCTCTGTCGCTCATTTTTTCCGCTTCTGCAGGGGTAATAAGGCCTTTTTCAATGGCCTTTTGTTTGACTTTCTCTACATCAATACCACGCCCGTCATCTTCGATCTCAATTACCACTTGCCCACCTTCGTGATAAGCGCGAAGCACCAAAGTACCCACCGGGGGTTTGCCCAGCTGAACCCTCGTGTCCGGATCTTCGATCCCGTGATCAATGGAGTTTCGAACTAGGTGGGTGAGAGGATCCTTGATGGCATCAATGATAGAACGGTCAAGCTCGGTGTCTGCCCCTTCAATACGCAGGTTAACTTTCTTGCCTGTAGAACGGGCTAAATCCCGTACAATGCGAGGAAATTTATTAAACACGTTTCCGATAGGCTGCATGCGGGTTTTCATGATCTTTTCTTGGAGTTCAGTGGTTACCAGTGATAAATTCTGAGTGGCATTCTGTAATTCCGCATCACTGATACGAGAAGCAATCTGAACAAGACGATTGCGGGAAAGGACCAATTCTCCAGCAAGATTCATGAGTTGGTCAAGGAGTTTTACATCCACCCGCACGTGGGTCTCGGTAAGATGGACGTGGGGAACGGCTTTTTCTTCCTTCTTGGGAGAAGAAGGTTTAGGGGCTTCAGGTTTGCTCTCTGCTTCAGGTTTTGCTCTTTCTCCTTTAGCCTCACCTTCTTCTGGAGCCTTAACTTCCTCTGGAGTTTTCTCTTTTTCATCTTTGGCAGCACTTTCTTCTGATGTAGCACCAGTTTCAGATGGAGAAGCTTCTTTAGTTGCTTCTTCTTGGGATTTATCTCCCGTTTGAGTGCCTCCACTTTCGGCTTTTTTCGCCACTTTTTCGGCAAAATTTCTCAAATCAACCAGAAAATCTAAATAGGTTTCGTCTACAGGTTCTTTACCCGTTTCTTCTAGAGCAGCAATAATGGCTTTGATATAGTCTACGGCTTTTAGAAGTACGTCTATAGTCTCTTCATCAGCAACTACCAGACCATCACGAAGTTTGGAAAGAATATCTTCAGCAAAATGGGCAATAGCCTCAAGAGTCTTGAAGCCAAAAAACCCCGCGGTGCCTTTGATGGTATGAATAGTTCGAAAGATGCTCGAAAGGAGTTCGCGATCTTCCGGGCGTTGTTCAAGCTCTACAAACTCCTCATCGAGCCTTTCTAGATTTTCTTTAGCCTCAGTAATGAAGTCTTTGAGGACATCTTCTTCAAAACCCATAAATCCCTCCCAAGCATTTTAACTATGCGTTTTTCCAGATAATTCGAAACAAATCCCGCAAAGCTTTAATCCTTAGCCCTCCCACTGGTAACAAATTGTGCGCCCGATCACTTTACGTTTAAAACCTGCGGGCATACCCTGGGGGCTTTCTGTAGCCCCAAGGAAAAGATACCCTTTTGGTTTCATAACTTTGGCGATATTTTGGAGGACTTTGGCTTTTACTTCTTGGGAAAAATAAATGAGCACATAGCGGCAGAAAACCACATCAAATTTCCCTAGCGTAGGAGGAAGAGGATCTACCAAGTTCAATTTACGAAAAATGATCATTCGTCGTAGCTTTTCATTAACCACCCATTTGGAACCGTTCTGTTTGAAGTATTTGACCAAAAAAGTCACCGGAAGCCCTCGGTTGACTTCAATCTGGGAATAAGCTCCTTTTTCCCCTTTTTTCAGGGCCTCGCGTGAAATGTCAGTGGCAAGAATCTGGATACGCCAGGAGAGAAGATCCGGGAAATACTCGTGAATAAGCATGGCAAGGCTGTAAGCCTCCTGGCCGGTAGAGGCTGCTGCTGACCAAAAGCGAAGCTCTTTCTCTCGCGCCCGAAGTTTTTTTAGTTCCGGGATAACTTCCTTGCGCAGGGCCTCAAAGGGATGTTGATCCCGGAAAAAATAGGTCTCATTGGTGGTCATAGCCTCGATAATATCGTCCCGGAGTTGAGGGGTAAGACGCTTTGAGGCCACCTGGTAGAGTTGATTTACATCGCGATAATTGAGAGCTCGGGCTAACTCGCGTAACCGGCTTTCAATAAGGTAAGCCTTTTCCTCTTTGAGGACGATACCACTATGTTTTTGCACCAAATCTGCAAAAAAGCGATAAACTTCAGGCCTCATGCTGCGATCCGTTGCAAAAAGATTTTTTGGAGAAAATTTGGAATTTCAGAAAGAGGCAGCACATAATCTGCAATACCAGCCTCCACCACTGCACGAGGCATGCCATAAACCACAGAAGTGGCTTCATCTTGCGCCACGATAAGGGCTCCTTTTTCCTTCATCAGCTTGGCCCCTGCTAGACCATCATGCCCCATGCCGGTAAGGATGACACCTACACTGCGGCCGCCATATACTCTGGCCACCGAACGAAAAAGGACATCAACCGCCGGACGACAGCTATTCTCTGGCGGGCCTTTGTGAAGGTGTATGACCTTGTTGGTACCTACGCTCTTCACTTCCATGTGCTTGTCTCCAGGAGCAATAAAAACTTTGCCTGGTGTGAGGGGATTTCCTTCGGCAGCTTCCAAAACTTTGAGGGCAGAAAGTTGATCGAGCCTCTGAGCAAGCTGAGCGGTAAAAATAGGTGGCATATGTTGGACAATGAGTATAGGTACCGGGAAATTTCCCGGAAGACGCGGAATAACCTCTGCCAAGGCCTTAGGGCCACCGGTGGAGACCCCGATAGCTACCACTTCGCGCTTGCCGGAAAGAATAGAGCGTGAATAAGTCGGTTTAGAGATTGGACGCGGACGAGAAACCCTGGGAGGGCTTGCAAGTCGTGCAGATGGCCTTGGAACGGCAGATTTTATTTTTGGAACAAGCTCTTCCTGAATACGTTTGATACTTTCAGAAAGAGACCGGCTTGAAGGTTTGGTAACAAAATCGAAGGCTCCAAGTGAAAGGGCCTTTATGGTCTCCTTGGCCCCTTTCTCTGTAAGGGAAGAAAACATAATTACCCGGGCCTTCGGATAGACCTTGCGGAGCTTCTCTAAGGCTGTAAGCCCGTCCATGATAGGCATTTCAATATCGAGAGTGATTACGTCTGGGCGCAGACGCGGGGCCTTCTCGACCGCTTCTTTTCCATTACTTGCCGTACCAGTTACTTCTATCTCGCGATCTGCGCGCAAGGCCTCAGTAATGAGCTTGCGCATGATAGGACTGTCGTCTACTACCAAAACCTTGATCTTTCTCACAGAGACGCCTCCTCAAGGAGCCAACGAATCTTCGCCTCTAACATCTCCTGGTCAAAAGGCTTCATGAGGTATTCGTTAGCACCGGCCATGATGGCATCGATTACACTCTTTTCCTGGTTCTCCGTTGTAACCATCATTACTTTGATGTGGTTCCATGCCTCATTGGCCCGTACTTTTTTGAGAAATTCGTAACCGTTCATGACCGGCATGTGCCAGTCAAGAAGTATCAGTTTAATGTCTGGATTTTCCTGAAGGACCTTGAGGGCCTCCTCGCCATTTTCTGCCTCCACCACGGAGTAACCCATTTGGGAAAGATAACGCCTCTCTATTTGCCTGATGGATTTAGAATCATCGACCACCAGTACCTTCATGGAAATCTCCTCGCCGGCTCACGGCACTTTTTAATCTCTCTACTACTTCGGCATCTCACCCCAGATCCTTAAGCCAAATCCGAAAGACAATCGGCTCACGGAGTGAAGCAAAAAATCTATTAATGGATCCTTCGCCTGGCCCTTCGCTCCGCTCAGGGCTTCGGCTCAGGTGACTACCTTCCACCGTCATGCTGAGGGAGCGAAGCGACCGAAGCATCCATTGCTGGATCCTTCGCCTGCGCTCAGGATGACGGGAAAGGAGAGGCGCTTCGTTCAGGAGGACAGGAAAAGGGGGAAAGCTCAGGCTGACGGCTTACCATGGTCATTCTGAGAGAGCGCTTCTTTTTCGTCATTCTGAGGACCCGCAGGGCCCGAAGAATCCAGGAATGGATCCGTTAGACCAACCGAAAAAATCCAGAGGTCCAAAAAATTATAAAATCCCAACATGGCTTCTCTCTGGTATAATGCCCTTATGAAGGAGAGGAGAAAGCTTCCTGTCGGCATTCAAAGTTTTGTCGAAATCCGTACTGAAAATTACTACTACGTGGATAAAACCACTTTCGTCAAAAAACTCATTGAGGAAGGTAAGTATTATTTCCTTTCCCGCCCCAGGCGTTTCGGAAAAAGCCTATTTCTTGATACCTTGCGCCAAGCCTTCCTCGGCAGGCGTGAACTCTTCGAAGGCCTTTATTTAGAGGAAAGCTGGGACTGGTCGAAGAAATATCCCGTAGTCTATATTTCCTTTGGGGCGGGGGTGCATCGAAGTGTTGAAGAACTACAAAATACCTTTCAAGAAATATTCCTCGAACACGAAAAATTTTACCAGGTAAAATTGACTTATCCTTCAATTAAGGGACGTTTTAAAGAACTAATAGAAATCCTCGTAGAAAAATGCAACCAGAAGGTCGTGGTCCTCATTGACGAATACGACAAACCCATCCTCGATAACATTCACAAACCGGAAGTTGCCGCCGAAATCCGCGAAGAACTCAAAAACTTCTACTCCGTCCTCAAAGATGCCGACCCCTACCTCAAATTCTGCTTCTTAACTGGTGTTACCAAGTTTTCTAAGGTTTCTATCTTCTCCGGCCTCAATAACCTGAAAGACATAACCATCCATCCCGAATACGCCACTATTTGTGGCTACACCCAGGAAGAATTCGAAAAAACCTTTGCCGACCGCCTTGAAGGCGTTGATCTTGAAGAAGTCCGCCGCTGGTATAACGGCTACTCCTGGCTTGGTGAGCCAGTTTACAATCCCTTTGACATCTTGCTTTTTCTTGATAGTAGGGAATTCCGCCCTTACTGGTTTGAGACCGGCACCCCTACCTTCCTCATCAAACTACTTACCGAGAGGAAGTTTTTTATCCCTGAGCTTGAGCACCTTGAGGTGGGAGAAGAACTCATAGAAAGCTTTGAGATAGAATCCATTAAGCCGGAGACGATTTTATTTCAGACGGGCTATCTCACCATTGAGAAAAGATATGAAATCATGCCTGGAGAGGCAGTTTATTTGTTGCGTTTCCCAAACGTAGAAGTGAGAAAGGCTTTTTCAGACCATCTATTGAATTATTTTCTGGAAGACCTTTCAAAGAAAACAGCAAACAAGATACGGATGGCGCGGGTGTTGAAAGAAGGGAAAGTCAGCCAGATGATGGAGGTGTTTCGCGCCTTCTTTGCCTCCATCCCGCATGATTGGTATCGGAAGACGGAGCTTTCGGGCTACGAGGGCTTTTATGCGAGCATCTTTTACTGCTATTTTGCGGCACTGGGGCTTGAGGTGCGGGTGGAGGACGCCACAAACCAAGGGCGGTTAGACATGGCGGTGCTCTTTGAGGGTAGGTGTTATCTTTTCGAATTCAAAGTGGTGGAGTCTGAGGCCGAGGGCAAAGCGCTTTTGCAGCTCAAGGAGAAGCGCTACTTTGAGAAGTATGAGGGTAGGTGTAAAAAGATTTTTCTCATCGGTGTGGAATTCAGCAAGCGAGAAAGAAATATCGTCTTTTTTGAAGTGGAGGAAATTTCACAGAGGGAGTAACAAAATTGTCCTAATCTGATTTAGGCCCTCGAATTATCTTCCTCTAAAACTCACTACAAGGCTTGCTGTATCCGTTCCCTTGCTTCCTAGCAAAAAATTATCTAAGTCTGTTTTTCATTCAACTGAAACAAAAATATTGATGTCTAGTAAGAAAAAAGCATAACCGCCCGAAACCTCCTTACATCTTAAAAACCTATTAAATCTCTCAAGATCTCAAATAAGTTAATTTTTTCTTAAAGACTAAAATTAAAAGATCCGATATGGAATGGCAGCAAAAAACTTTTGAGGGGGGGTAACGATGAATTTTTGGCAAAGGCTCTCTGTAAAAAGCAAACTTTTTGTAATAAAGGGATTAGGTATCTTTTCTCTCCTGCTTGTCTTTGGGATCAATTATTTCTCAACCAAAAATATAAGCCTTTCATTAACAGACTACGAAGATACTTTCGAAATTGCAGACCAGTTTGACAAAATAGAAGACAATTTGGGACAGATAAAAGACGCCTTTTCAAATATTCTCCTCGGCGTTCTTCCTCCTTCAGAGGGAGCACAAGAAATAGAGAGTCTCCTTGTGGAAACCGAAAATGAATGGAATGCCTTTTTGAAAAAAGCCCGGGCCGAAAACAGATTTATTGACCTTTCAAAACTTGAGACCTTCTTCGAAAAATTGCCCCTTAAAATAGAACCAGCCCTAAAAGCCCTTAGGGAAAATAATTTAGCAACCTTTAAAGCCGTCCTTCAAAAAGATCTTGGGCCTTATTTCGAAGATTTTGAAAAATATAGTGCTGAATTATCAAACTTTTTGGAACAGCGTTCATCTAAAGCATACAAAGAGATTCTAAAAGAACTGGCCCGAGGGGAAAAAGAAACGCTTTTAGTCTTTCTGATAGCCTTTGTCCTTTTAGGAAGTATGGGAATTGTGATTATCCGTCAGATCGAAAGTGGGCTCAGGGAAGTCATGAATGGTTTGGTCGAAATGGGCCATGGCAAATTTTTAAAGGCCGTAAAAGTGACTTCTAAAGACGAGCTTGGAAGGCTTGCCACGGCCTGTAATTCTCTTCTTTGCGGCATAGGCCAGATCTTGAAGACTTTAAAAGTTCAGACTGAGGCCCTCACTAAGGCTTCTCAAAATCTCTCTCAGGTTGAAGGGGTGGTAAATGAAAATGTAGAAGATATTGGGCACTTTGCCCGTGAGGTGGCAGCTGCAGCCGAACAAGTCACAGAAAACCTGAAGACCGTCTCCCAGGCTATTGAAGAGCTCAGCACTGCCACCCAGGAAATCGCCCAAAATGTAAATGAAACCGCTAACATTTCTCAAGAAGCCAGAGAAAAGGCCGAAATTGCTACGCGAGTTATTACCGGGCTTAAAGAAAGTTCTCAAAAGATTGGCCAGATCGTCCAGGTGATCAACCAAATTGCAGATCAAACCAATCTCCTGGCCTTAAATGCCACCATCGAGGCGGCACGTGCAGGAGAAGCTGGCAAAGGCTTTGCAGTGGTAGCCAATGAAGTCAAGGAACTTGCCAAACAGACCTCTAAAGCCACTGAAGAAATTACCGGCATGGTAAGTACTATCCAACAAAACGTAGATGAAGCCGTGGAGGCTGTACATTCCGTAGACGAAATTATCACCAAGATCGGAGATCTGGCCACCGGAATTGCCTCTGCTACCGAAGAACAAACCGCCACCACCGAAGACATCAACCGCAGCGTCCAAGAAGGAATAAGTGGTGTCATCCAGGTAAACGATCAGATCAAAGAACTTGCCCAAAAGGTAGGCCACATCGAAGAGGTCTCAGCCGAGCTCAAATTGGCTGAAGAAGCCGTGGCTGACATTGTAGAAGAAATAAATACCGTTAATCACTCTTTTGAAGTAGAAGAAACCGCCTTGGCAACCGCAGGAGAAAGGGCCGAAGAAAGTATCAAAGTGCTTGGCATGACCCTTCAACACTTTCAATGGCGGGAAAGGCTTTTAATTGGCATTCTCGAAAAGAAAAGACCAGACGTCCACACAGATCCTTCCCGATGTGCCCTTGGTAAATGGCTGGCCTCTTTCAAGGCCCCTAATGCGGAAACCGCAGAAATTGTCAGACATTTAGACCCCGAACACCAAGAGCTCCATCGCAGCGCCGAGGAGGTAATCCACCTTATCGAAAACAATGTCCCCACACAAGAAATATATCCGGTGTTAAAAGAGAAAATCTCTCCCAAAGTAAAGCGCGTCGTTAGCTACCTTACAGATCTCCGGAAAGAGCTCGAAAAGTTTGATTAATCCTGCCCAAAGCCCCTCCCCTCCCTTCAGTGCTTGCAAGGGAGGGGCAAGATTGAGCAGAATGTCGCTATCCTTACTCCACCACTTCCCCCTATTCGCCACTCTCCATTCGCCCTTCAAAGTAGGCCGTAGTGGCGTAGGATTTCGGCCAGGCGTTTGTCTCCTTTGGCTAGTTCACGCAGGGCCTCGATCAGAGAACGAAGCTTTCCTTCCCTCTCAAGATAGGCCACCGTCTCTTCACGGGCCTTGCGGATGATGGTGCGCCGGTCCCACCAGGCAAAGGCAATCACCGCCACCACAAGCGAAGTAAAAATCGCCAGCACCTTCATGAAAAAGAGTTGCTCCTCAAAGCGCTTGTTTGTGTCCACCCGAAGCTCCTCAAAGCGCTTGTTCATGTCCGCCCGAAGCTCCTCAAAGCGCTTGTCAACTTGTTCAAAACGTTTGTCAACTGACTCTTTGAATTCTCGAAATTGGGCCTCAAACACTGCCTGTCTCTTTTCCATCTCAAGGAGTTTTTCATAGATCATCTCGTTGGTTACCCTAGGAGCCTTGTCTCCAGCTAAGCTCACCCCGGGAAATGCCACCAGGAGAAGAAAAAGAGCTGCCAGAAAAAAATAGCTTTTTTTCATCATTTCACCCTCTTTTTATTTATATTATTTATACCATAAAACTAAAATCTCTCCCCTTCCAAGCTGACTTTCCCCGTTTTATGTAAAAGAAGTTTCTAGAGCAAAAGAACAGAAAAAATTCTTAATCCTCGGGTAGTAGCTGATGTACTTTTTTAAAGCAGAAACCCATTACTATCCGGGCTCCAGAGGCCTCGGCAAGCCTTTGAGCCTCCTCGTTTACAATTCCCTCCTGGAGCCAGATATTTTTAACCCCACGCGCTAGAGCCTCTTCTACAATAGGCAACACCATATCCGGCCGCCGAAAAATGACCACCGTATCGATCTTTATTTCGGCAGGAATATCGCGGAGAGAAGGATAACACTTCTTACCGAGGATTTCTTTTTGCCCCGGATTGACTGGAATGACCTCAAAACCTTTCTCCAGGAGATATTTCATCACCTGGTGGCTTGGCCTCTCCTCTTTGGGGCTTGCCCCTACTAGAGCTATGGTCTTCGTCTGACGAACTATCTCGAAGGCCTGCGGCGGTACTTTGGTGTAATCTGGGAGTTTGCAGGCTTCCATCTAGATGGCCTCCAGAAAGGAAGGAAGCTTATATTTCATCTCTGCCAGGGCTTTGGCCCGATGACTTAATTTATTCTTGAGCTCCAAAGATATTTCTGCCGCCGTCTTACCAAGTTCGGGAATAAGAAAGATAGGATCATAACCAAAGCCACCTTCACCACGGGGCTCAGGTGCAATTAGGCCTTCCCATACACCTTCAGCCTTAAACCAATGACCAGAAGGATGATACACCACGATCACACAGCGAAAACGAGCAGTTCGCTTCTCTAAAGGTACACCTTCGAGTTCTTTCAACAATTTACGAATATTTTCTTCATCACCTGCCCCTTCTCCTGCATAACGTGCGGAATAAATACCCGGAGCCCCGCCTAAGGCATCTACTTCTAGGCCGGAATCATCTGCCATTGCAAGATGGCCAGTAGCGAGAGCAATCTCCCTGGCCTTCTGAAAAGCATTTTCAAAAAAACTCTTTCCTGTCTCTTCTACTTTGGGAGATTCAGGAAAATCATCAAGACTTTTTACTTCAAGATCTAGGTCAGAAAGGAGAGCTTTGAGCTCTTTTACCTTCCCGGGATTTCTAGTGGCTAAAACCAAGACTTTTTCTTTCTTTTTCTTAGGCATTTTCTATAACACCTTCTTTTGAATATTTATAAGTTCAGCGATACCTTTTTCGGCTAACCTTCGCATTTGATTAAAAATTTCCCAGGCAAAAGGGGCCTTTTCGGCAGCCGCCTGTATTTCTACCACCTTCCCCCCACCAGTCAAAACAAAATTGGCATCTACTTCGGCCATGGAATCTTCTTCATAGGTGAGATCAAGCAAAATCTCACCCCCAACTAAGCCACAACTTACCGCTGCCAGGGTCTCCTTAAGGGGGTTGTGACTAAGAATTCCAGTTTCCAGAAGTTTCCTAAATGCCAGGGCTAGAGCCACCCAGGCTCCGGTAATAGCAGCAGTTCGGGTGCCCCCGTCAGCTTGAATGACATCGCAATCCACCCAAAAGGTGCGTTCCCCAAGGAGAGTCAAATCTACCACTGCCCGTAGGGCTCGGCCGATCAAGCGCTGGATCTCGTATGAGCGTCCCTTTTTCCCTACTACCGAATCTCGCGGAGTGCGGAAATGGGTTGCCCGTGGAAGCATAGCATATTCGGCGGTAATCCAACCCATACCGGTATCCTTGAGAAAGGAAGGGATTTTTTCTTCCACTGAAACACTACAGATAACTTTGGTCTCCCCCAATTCAATGAGGGCAGAGCCTTCGGCATATTTTAGAAAATGCGGAATGATCCTTACTGGCCGGAGTTCGTCTGCTGCTCTTCCATCTTGGCGCATACTTCGCTTTTAACAAAGGCCCTTTTCGAGTCAAATTTTTTTGCCGGTTCTAAAGAAAGATTTATCTCGATTACGTGGGTTGGGCAGGCTTTAAGACAATTTAAGCAACGAATACACTCACACCCATTTATCTCTTCGGGAATTTTAAGCCCTAAAGGACAGACCTTTCGACACACCCCACAGTTAAGACAATCCTCTGCTCGCCAGTTAAGCTTAAAAAGCCCCAAGCGATTAAAAAGGCCATATATCAAACCTAAAGGGCAGAGAACTACACAAAAAAACCGAAAATAAAAAATGCAAAAGATAACTATTAGAAGCAAAAAGGCGACTTTCCAATAAAAAAGACCTTTTACCAAAGGGTGTAACTCTGGTCGTAAAGCCATATTAAAAAGGCCTGCTTCAAGGGTTCCGGCTGGACAAACCAGGCGGCAAAACCAGACTTTGCCGTATCCAGTAGGACCAATCAGAATAGTGGGAAGAAAAAGGACTAAAAGAAACAATAGAAAATACTTGAAATATTTAAAAAATGGAGGAAGTACCTTTTTGGGGGTGGGAAGGCGGAAGAGGAGTTCTTGAAAAAAACCGAAAGGACAAACCCAGCCACAAACCACTCTCCCCAAAAAAAGGCTATAAAGCATAATTATACCTATTACATAAGTAAGAGCCGATACTGCCTGCCATTTAAGAGCTCTAAAGCTTGCTAGAGCTTGCTGTAAGCTTCCAAGAGGGCAGGCAAAAAGGGCTAGAGGGCAAGAATAGCAATTAAGCCCAGGGAAGCAAAAACCCTTTAATCCTCCCCGATAAAGGGCTTTTTGCCAGAAAGCAGCCACATTGGCGTTGGCAAAAAGGGCAAAAAAGAGCTGGGCTAATTTCCTCTTAGTAGAAAACTTCATTCAAGCCCCATGCAGGAAAGACAAAGAGAAGCAGCCCGTGACCACACAAAACGCCACCCTTCATGAAAAAGCCCCCAAGCCAAAAGGCCCATCCCCAACCAGAAGAAAACCAGCGACCAACGCTTCATGAAGAAAGGTACCTTTTCACACTTTCTACTTTGGTACCCAGGTGGACCTCTTTATCCCGGCGGTCGTCAATCTTAAGAGCAGTATAAACGCGTTTGGCCCCGGCCTTAAAGGGGAGTTCGTGTAATTCGCAGGCAATACGTAAAAGATCTTCTACTTCACCCTCTATAATAGTACCCATGTCAGTCAAAGTATGTGGAATTCCCCGATTTTCGAGATATTTTTTGATTTCTGCCACATATTGCCCCAAACTTGTAGAACCTGTACCTAAAGGAATGACACTTATTTCCATTAAGGCCATAGCCGCCTCCCAAAATTAGTTTTAGAATCACAAACATAATTTTAAAACGGAGGTAATCCAGATGTCGAAGGTTATTTTAGCGGCTTTCCGTGGGGACCCCATGTGTTTTGTTCACGTCCTTTTAAACCTACTTGATATGCAAGAAAGAGGGCTTGAAGCGCGGTTAATCCTTGAAGGTGAAGCCACCAAACTCCTTCCTGAGCTTGAAAAAGAGGACTTTTTTCTCCACCACTTGTGGCAAAAAGTGAAGGAAAAGAAGCTGGTAGAGGGGGTTTGTCGGGCTTGTGCCACCAAAATGGGCACAGTTGAAGTCGCCCAAAACTTGGGATTTACCCTTCTTGACGAAATGAAAGGCCATCCCAGCTTGGGGCGTTATCTAAAAGAGGGCTGGCAGGTGATTATTTTTTAAAAAATTGCGAAAAAGATCCCAAAAATAGATAAATACAGAAGAGATATGACAGCTTCGCCCGAAGAAATTGCCCTTAAGCTTCAGAAAGTATTTGAAGAGTTCCCGGAAGTCGTATTTTCCTATCTTTTTGGTTCTGTAGCAGAAGGTAAGGCCGGGCCCTTGAGCGACATTGATATCGCTGTTTTCCTCAAACCCTTCAAGCTTGAAAGTATCCTTCCTCTTCACACCGCCCTTTGCCGAGCTCTGAAACGAGATGAAATAGACCTTCTAGTTTTGAACCAGACCCGCAATATCATCCTTAGAAATTGTTCGTCATGGCGTTCTCCTTTACGAAAAAAACCCTCTAGCCCGTATGGAATTTGAATGGAAAACTATCCACCGGGCCATAGATTTCCGAGAATCCCGCAAGCAAATATTTGGAGATCAATATGAACCCTTATCGAGAAAAAATCTTTCGAAAAATAGACCGGTAAAATATTATTTAAAAATTATCCGGGATATAGAAAAAGACTGTCTGGAAAGATTTGAAAAAGATCCCATCTACCGCGGCGCCCTTCTTCATTTTTTGTATCTTCTGGCAGATACTTGCATCTCACTAGCCCAGATGGTTTTAAAATTTAAGGGTGAGAGAATGCCGCAGTCATATCACGAATCTATCGAACTTCTCGGAGAGAAGGGCCTCCTTGATAAAGGATTTGCTTTGGATTTTGCTGGAATTGCAGGGTTTAGAAATTTCTTGGCCCGCGATTATGAACGGATTTCAAAAGAATTTATTTGCAAAATCATTTTGCCCAAACTAAAAGAAGTGGAAGAATATCTTTCTCAAATCGAAAAGGCCCTTTGACTCTTGCACTAAAGAATGGTTAAGGCTAAATTTTCTTTAGTCTTACGGGGAGTAGCGCAGCCTGGCAGCGCACCTGCCTTGGGAGCAGGGGGTCGGCGGTTCAAATCCGCCCTCCCCGACCATTCTTTCTAAAACCCATGAAAAAATTTTTTAAATTCTTGGCCCTATTTTTTCTTCTGGTCTTCATTCTTTTGATCAGCCTGATTTTTGCCCTTCCCTATTTAGTAAATTTAGAGACGATTAAAAACAGCCTGGCAGAAAGGCTCTCTCAACGGTTAAAATCTGAGGTCGAGATAGGAGAAGTTTCTCTTAAGCTCCTTCCCACCCCCGCCCTTAATACCACTGATGTGCGTCTGAAAAATCCCCGCTATTACTTGAGCCTCAAAGAGGGAAATCTCATTTTGAAGCTTTTTCCTCTCTTTCACCGACGAATAGAAATTGAAAAATGTCTTCTAACAGGCCTTGAAGTTACTATCAAAGAAAAAAAGAAAAAAAGCCAAAAAAGTACCCTTTTTCTCCCTTCTAAAAGTATTTTTTCTAAAATCAACATGATTCTTGGTAAAATTCCGGAAGTAAGGATCAAAATCCAAAATGGAGCCCTTTATCAAGAAAAAGGTGCTAGCAAAGTACCCCTTCTCCAAAGGGGGCAAATTTTTTTGGCCCTCAAGAAAGACTTTCTCCAAGCTGAGATCAAAGGCCAAAATCCGGCTCTTAAAACTTTAGAGTTATCTCTCAAACTCTGGCCCGGTGAAGAGCTTGCTGAAGGTCTCCTCAAACTTAAAAAAGCCGATCTTTCCCGTCTTTCTCTTCTTCCTGAAGATCTTAAAAAATCTCTAAAAACAGATTTCTCTCTGGACCTTTCTTTTCGCTTCGAAGAAGGTAAATGGCATTTGGGTTTCACCGGTACCGCTCCTTGTATCATAGCTCGCAGAGGCCGTATTCCCCTTCTTTTTGATTGTTCAGCGGTAATAGGAAAGGCCCTTTTAGGCTCCAAATTAGCGAAAGTCGAACTCCAAGAACTCAAGATGAAAAATCCTCTTCTGGAAGCCCGCGGGGCCTTTGCTTGGCAACCCCAAAAGGCCTTTTTTGATTTTCAAATTACCAAGGCAGATTGGGGAGAAATAAGAAAACGGCTTTTAATCTTTTTGGGCCACAATAGAGGCTTTAAGCGGTTTAGTGAAATTGTAGAATCAGGCCTTGCTGAAAACACTCACTTCAAAAGTGAAGCCCCTTCACTTAAGGCCCTTTTTAAGCTCCAAAACCTTTTTTACGAAGGGAAGGCCCTCAAAGCCAAAGTGAATATTCCCAAAATAAAGCTTTCTCTCGAAGAGGCCCAAGGCCTTGTAAAAGTCTGGCAGGGGAAGCTTGAGGTAAAGAAAGCTCGGGGCCTCTGTGAGGGAGTCTTTCTCAAAAAGACCAAACTTTTCCTTGATATTTCTTCCCTCAAAAAGAAAAAAGACAGCCCCTTCTTCTTTGAAACGCAATTTGAAGGCCCCTTTAAAGGGCTAAAAAATATCCTCAAAACCCTTCCTCTTCCTTCCCGAATCAATCAGGAAATTTCAGGCCTTAAGGGTGAGGGAAAACTTAGTGGGAAAGTAAAGATCCTTGGAAAACTTAAAAAACCGAAAGTGAGTTTTGTACTCCGTCCTCAAAAAGTTTCCTTGGAGTATCATCGTTTTCCGCTTCCGCTAAAAATAGAAGGGGGAACTATAAGCTACAATTCTCGTAAAGTGAATATAAGGGGAAGTAAAATTTCTTTTCCCAAGAGCTATCTGAGTGGAATGGCCCTTATAGATTTAGCCTCTAAACCTTGGCAATTAGATCTTTCTGAGGCCAGAGGGGTAATTTACCTTGAAGAGCTCAATCAAGTCCTTCAAAGTTTTGTGTCTCTCAAGTCCTATCTTAAGCGTTACCGCCTGGAAGGCGAAAAAATCACCCTTATTCATGCCTCTTACCGCGGCCCTCTTGAAGGCAAATCTTTTCTCAAGAAACTATCTCTAGAGTTTTCTGGTGGAAATTTGCGCTTTTCCTGCCCCGAACTTCCTACTCCGCTCTTTTTAGAGAAAGGGCAATTTACCTACCATGATTTGGGGCTTTCTTTTGGACCTTCTCGCCTTCGCTGGTTTGATTCCTCTTTCAATGTAGCAGGAGAGATCTCTTTCCGTCCTTTTCGTCTTTTTCTTACTGGAAGAGGAGAGGCCAAAAAACAATTCCTCACTTGGGTCTTTGAAAAAGGCCACTTACCCCTGGAATTTTTTCCAAAAACGCCACTTAAACTTTCTTCTGTAGAATTCGAAAAAAAAGACCAACACCTTCGCTTCGCAGGAAAACTAGAAACCACCTCCCCTTCTTGGGCCAACTTGGTCTTTGAAAAAGATGGACCGCACTGGCAATTAGACGGGGCCCTCTTCCCCTCGGGTAAAGAAAGTTTTCGTTTTCGTATTACCAAAGAACAAAAATTGGCCCTTGCTCTCCACGGCGAAATCAGCGCCCGCGAAATAGAACTCTTTTTGTCTCAAAACCCCTTTTTACTCCAGCATCTAAAAACAGATTTAGAAGGGGTGCTTGACCTTAAAAAACCTGCTGAGAGCTACTTTTTTGGGAGTCTTGAGGTCTCACGCTTTAAAATTCCCTATCTACACCATCCTCTATGGCTCGAAAGCCTCTCCTTACAGGCTATGGAAAGAAAAATTCACATAAACCACGGAGAATTTGACCTTGATGGGACCTATTTTGAAACCGAAGGTGATCTTATTTTCTCCCACAACTACCTATCTTTTGAAGGAAGCGCCTACTCTCCTTACATAATAGTAGAAAACATTCTCAATCTTTTTTCCCAAAAGAAAAAAAGCCCTTCACAGAACTCAGGTCCCAGATTTAAGTTGGTAGCCAAAGTTGATCTTGAAGCAGAAAGCGTAATCTATCATGGCTACAAATTAACCCCCTTTAAGGGGGCTATTTTTTATCTTCCCGGAAGTTTCAGGTTGGTAATTACGGATTCTTATCTTTGCGATATCGAGTTGCGCGGCTCTTTAGAAAAGAAACCTGACATTCAACGCCTTGAAATCTCTTTCTTGAACCCCAAAGGTCGTTTTGAAGAAACCCTCTTTTGCCTTTTTCATAAAAAAGATCTCGAAGGTCCCTTCGAACTCCGAGGCGAGCTTATCACTTATGGGAAAAAGCTCTTTGAAAAAAGCAGCGGAAAGGTCTACCTCAAATCCAAAGAAGGACACATTTACAAATTTGGAGCTCTCTCCAAACTCTTTGCCATCCTGAGTCCTATCGATATCTTTAGTGGCAATTTGCCAGATTTTTCCCAGAAAGGGATGGATTACGATCTTCTAGAGTTAAAGGGAAAATTTAAAAAAAATTACTTAAAAATAGAATCTTTCCAACTCAATGCTCCTGGGCTCAGATTTTTTGGTACGGGAAAGGTCTATCTCTTAGATCAAAAAATCGATCTCACCCTTTTAGTCTCTCCCTTTAAAGCCTTCAACGCCGTAGTAAGCAGGGTCCCCTTAGTAGGATGGGTACTTACCGGTAAATCCAAAATGCTTCTAGCGGTCCCGGTCCGGATCACCGGGAAAATAAATGACCCCACCGTGCTCCCCCTTGACCCTGTCTCTCTTGGATCCCAATTTCTAGGTATAGTAGGACGGACCTTTAAACTTCCTGTCAAAATATTGACACCAAAAAAGGCAGAAGAGAAACCGGCAAGGAGCCCTTGATGCCGCGTTTTTCTGTACAGGAACACCATGCTAGTCATCTTCATTGGGACTTAAGACTTGAAAAAGACGGGGTGTTAAAATCTTGGGCCATTCCCAAAGGCCCACCCCTCGAAATAGGGGTAAGAAGGCTCGCCGTTGAGACCGAGGATCACCCTTTAGATTACATTTATTTCGAAGGAGTAATACCTCCGGGCCATTATGGGGCCGGAGTCGTCAAGCTCTGGGACAAAGGGTTTTATGAAATAGAATCCTGGGAAGACGATAAAATCGTCATTATCTTCGATGGCGAAAAATTAAAAGGCCGTTACGCCCTTATCCGACTAGACGGGAAAAATTGGCTAATATTCAAAACTAAGAAGCAACCTAGTGGTGCCCGCAATGACCACCATGGCCGCCATGGCCGCAAATCCTAGGCTCAACTCTTAACCTTCCCGCCAGAAATTCTGCCACCACCTCGTCGGCAGAAGCCGGCGGAACACCTGTAACCACAGAAATGCCGAATTCCTCAAAAAACATGAGGGCCCTCATACCCATCTGCCCGCAAAGGATATGTGTTACCCCTAGGCTTGAAAGCCAGCGAGGAATAACCCCGGGTTCATGAGGCGGGGGGAATTAAAAGCTCTTTTCTTACTCCCTCAGATGTAACCTCGTAAACGGCAAATTGGGGGGCATGACCAAAATGTTCGGCCACCAAATCACCCTCAAGAGGAACCGCTATCTTCATTGCTCCCCTCCTCCAACTATATTTTTGTAAACATGCCCGTTTATCTCCAAAAGTGCTTTAGAAGCCGGCCCTTTAGAGACAAGCGGAAGTGGCTGCCCGAGTCTTAAACACTCGAAAACTTCCGGATCGTAAGGAATGGAACCCAAAAAGGAAAGACCCTCCCTCTCGGCAGAATTCAGGAGTTCGCTACTCATCTCCGGAGCCAGATCCGCCTTGTTGATGATGAGATAACCGGGAATCTTAAAATGCCGCAAAAGAGCGGCCAGGCGTTTTAGGTCGTGAAGGCCCGAAAGTGTCGGTTCCGCCACCAAGATACAAACCGAAACTCCGGAAAGGGAAGCAATTACCGGGCATCCAATCCCCGGGGAACCATCTATGAGAATAAAATCCAGGCCTTGCTCTTCGGCCAGCAGACGGGCCCGCCTTTTTACTTCCACCACCAATTTGCCGGAGTTTTCCTCCCCCGGGTAAAGTTCCGCATGCACCAAAGGGCCATAGGGAGTTTCGGAAAGAAAGATCTTTCCGACCTCCTTTTCCTTCATGACGATGGCCTCCTCCGGACAGAACCAGGCACATACCCCACACCCCTCGCAGTCAAAAGGATCAATCGTCAGGTCTTCCCCTATGGCTCCGAAACGGCATTTTTCCCGACAGGTACCACAGCCAGTGCACTTTCCCTCGTCTCTTACTGGCTCCCAGCCGGCCTGAAAAGGGCTCTGTGAAAGGAGACGGGGAGAAAGAAGCAGGGGCAAATTGGAGGCATCCACATCAACATCAGCTATTACCTTGGGTTTCTCCCAGAGACTGGCCAGGGCGGCACAGATGGTGGTCTTTCCGGTACCTCCCTTCCCGCTCAAAAATAGTATTTCTTTCATCTTCGGATCTCTTCAAGTAATTTCTCAAAGGAACTCTTGAGTTCCGGCATAACCGCAAGGAGTCCCTCACCACGGGCATAGGCCTCAGCTATTTCACGCCGGTTAGGAATCTCCAAAAGGAGAGGAAGACCTTCTTTTTCGAGGAAAGGATAAAGCTCCGGGTAATCGAGCCCGGCCCGATTGACGATAACTCCGGCTGGCACTCCGAGAGTCCTTACTGCTCTTGCGGCCTGACGAAGATCGTGGAGACCGAAAGGGGTGGGTTCGGTGACTAGAAGACAGAAATCCGCCCCGCGCACCGCCGTGAGCACCGCACAGGAGGTGCCCGGAGGACAATCGATAATCTGAAGCCCGTCCCGGCCAAGAAAACGCTCCTTTAAGGCCTTGATGAGGGGAGAGGCCATGGGTTCTCCCACTTCAAGAACTCCGTAAGCAAGCTCTATCCCTTGTGCCTTACCGAAATAAAGCCTTCCCAAAAGAACTTGACCCTCCTCAATACAGCCCTCGGGACACACCTCAAGGCACCCATAACAGCCGTGACACATCTCCGGGAAGACCAGCACCGTTCCCGGCAAAGTGGTAATGGCCTTAAAACGGCAAATCTCCTTACACTTCCCGCAAAATGTGCAGCGGCTCTCGTCTACGCTGGGAACCATGCGGTAGACTTCTTCCTCTACCGAAAGAGCCGGTTTCAAGAAGAGATGAGCGTTCGGCTCTTCGACATCGGCGTCAAGAAGCCGAGCCCCGAAGGCTTGAGCCAAGGCCACAGCAAGGGTGGTCTTCCCCGTACCCCCTTTGCCACTTGCCACGGCCAGGATCAATTCCTTCCTCCCTTCTTACACTTTCCGGCTCCCCGACCCTTACCGCAGCCCTGACCTCGCCCCCCTCCGACACCACAACCGCGCCCCATACCGCCTCCTACAATTTTTCCCAGCCCAGGAATACCGCCCCCGAAATGGGTATCAACATTCGGGGAGTCTAAAAAGGTAAGCTTTCCTTCTCTGGCCAATTGCACTGCCTCTGCCACCGTCTTCCCGGAAGAAACACCGGCCACCCGAATGCCCCCGGCTTTGAGGACGGAAAAGGCCTTCGGGCCACAATGGCCCGTAATCACCACCTCTACTCCCTTTTCAGCCAAAAATGAGGCTGCCGCAATACCCGCCCCCCGCGCCTCGGTGGCAGCCGGATTCTCCACCGCCTCCCAAGTATCGGTTTCCAGGTCGTAAATGATGAAATAAAGGGCCCGTCCAAAATGGGGATCAACCCTTGCCGAAAGATCCTTTCCTTCTGCCGAAATCGCTATCTTTTTCATTAAAATCCTCCCTGCCCTGAAGGGCTTTGTCTTTATGGCTTTGCCCTTATGGAAGATAATGCTATTGCATCAAAGATGCAACAACAATTCATTGTAGGAAATTTTTGCCGCCCGGAAAATTTTGCCCTCTGAGGCCCTTAATTTTTCCGGTTAAGTTCTATCTTTTGAGGAGGATTAGATACCTTAAGAGATTGGAGAGCATCACACAAAATAAAAAAAGGACCTACTCGTTACTCGCCATTCGCTACTCGCCCTTTGAGAGGGAATTTTCTCTATTCCGCTAACCGAAAATTTGGACAGAGAAAGACAATTTGGTGCAGAAAAATGGCATCGCCCTTGCATTTTTATTTTGGTGTTATGAAGATGCTCAAGGTAAATCCTCAGCTCGGTTGGCTTGAGGCTCTGGAGGGAGGACGTCTCCTTGAGAGGAGACTTAACATAACGGCCCATAATCTAGCAAACGTAGATACTCCCGGCTACAAAAAGGATATTCTCTCTTTTCGTGAAGTCCTCATGCGCAAATTTCCTCGAGGTTGGAGAACGTTCAAAGAAGTGACAGTAAAGACAGATTTCCGACAGGGCCCCATCCAGTACACTGGGAATCCCTTGGACGTAGCCATAGCCGGGGAAGGTTTTTTCAAGGTGGAAACCCCCCAAGGAACAGCCTATACCAGGGCTGGAAACTTCCGGCTCGACAGTCAGCGCCGCCTGGTCACGGCTGAAGGCTATCCCGTCCTGGCCAACGGGGCCCCTATCATTGTGGATCCCGGTCTTGCCAAGGGAGGAGTCATTACGCTTGAAAACACTCGCTTCCTCATCGCTGATGATGGCACCGTCTCTATAGACGGCACAGAGATCGGCCGCTTGGACATCGTAACTTTTAAAGACCTAAGCACTCTTAAGAAACTCGGAGAAAACCTCTTTCAGGGAGACGAAACCCAGGAAATTCCAGTCGAAGCCCCGGACGTGCGTCAGGGGCATCTTGAAGAATCAAACGCCGATCCCCTGGAAGAGATAGTAAATCTCATTGATATTCAGCGAGAATTTGAGGCTATCCAAAAAAGCCTTCGCGGTTCCGACGAGACTACCGGCCGAATGATCGAAACCTACGGCCGCACGTAAAGGAGGTAAAAAGATGATCCGCAGCCTTTGGTCAGCTGCCACTGGAATGCAGGCCCAACAATTGAAACTTGACGTCATTGCCCACAATCTAGCCAATGTTAATACCTCTGGTTTTAAGAAAAGCAGGGTGGATTTTGAAGATCTCCTCTATCAGAAGCTCAAACTCGCTGGTGCTTTAAACGCCGAGGGTAATCAGATTCCCGTAGGGATGGAAATAGGTCTTGGGGTGCGGCCGGTCTCTGTAAACAAGATCTTCTCGCAGGGAGAATACGAACAGACCAATAACGAACTGGATTTGGCCATTGAAGGGCGAGGTTTTTTTAAAGTCTTGGTAAACGGTGAAGAACTTTACACCCGGGCCGGACACTTCAAAATTGACCGGGACGGCTACATCGTAACTCCAAATGGAGCCCGTCTTCAGCCTGAAATCACCGTGCCCCAAGGGACTGTAAGACTCGAAATTACCCAAGATGGTCAGGTAAACGCTGTTATGGGAGATGGAACCGCGCAAAATCTTGGGCAAATCATGCTTTATGACTTCCCCAACCCAGCAGGCCTTTACGCTCTAGGGCGCAACCTCTACCGCCCAAGTGATGCCGCTGGAGATGTAATCGAAGGCCAGCCCGGCCGAGAAGGTTTTGGCACCCTGGCACAGGGGTATCTCGAAATGTCCAACGTGGATGTAGTGGAAGAAATGGTCCAAATGATCGTTACCCAGCGGGCTTATGAAGCCAATTCTAAGACCATCCAAACAGCAGATAATATGCTTGAAATGGCCAACAACGTGAAACGATAAAGATGAGATTTTGTAAAAACCTCGGGATAATTGCGATCTTTATCTTTCTAAGCTCAGCAGCCTGGGCTAAGAACTGGCAATTGGAAGATTTTCGATCTCTTTTCCTTAAAGCTGCTTCTGAAAAACTTACCTGGGTTCCGGGTGAACTTAAAATTTTGCGTTTTGTAGCCGACCCCCAAGATTTGAACCTTCCCGACGGGGCCCGCGCTGAAGTTATCTTCCGGGCCCCACCCAAACTCGGTCCCAATGCATTGCTCATCAAATTCTCCAAAGATGGCCAAACCCTTGCCCTGGTTAGGGCTGTAGGATATCTGGAAGCTGAAATCCCGGTAGTAGTCCTTAAAAGGCCTCTTCCCAGGCACGCCATCTTGGAACCCAAAGACCTTGCTCTTGAAAATAAGCCGGCCTCAAGGCTTCCTAAAGATGTAATCACTGAAATAGAAAAGGCCATAGGGAAACGGCTTAGACTAAGTTTACGCGCCGGACAAATCTTAAGGGAATACGCTTTAGAGACTCCCCCAATCATCAAACGCGGGGCCTTAGTCCGCATAGTGGCCCGAGGAGAGGCTTTTACCGTAAGTGCCTTAGGGGAGGCCCGCCAGGATGGTCGCACCGGCGAAGTCATTCGGGTACGAAATTTGAGCAGCAAAAGGGAAGTTTTTGCAAGGGTAATAGATTCTAGGACTGTAGAGGTAAATTTCTGATGCGAAAGATTTTATTCCTCCTGGCAATGTTTCTTCTGGCAGCCTGCAGTGCCAGGCAAGCCCAGGTGCCATCTCCTCCTCCACCACCTAAAGTTTATATCCCACCAACTCCACAAAAAACACCCCCCGAAGGATCTCTTTACACCGAAAGGCAGGTTTTTTTCTTTGAAGACCATCGTGCTAGAAGAATAGGAGACATCATCACTATCAAAATCGTTGAGAATTATCAAAGCTCAAGCAAAGTAAACAATAAAGTCGATCGCAAAAGCAGCCTCACCTCCGGGATAAAAAGCTTTCTGGGAATAGAGAAAAAAATCGAAAAGGAACATCCAAATTTCAAAGCCAGTGAAATGTTCGGAGGAGAATTTAGTTCCTCCACTCAAGGTCAAGGACAATTTTCTCGTAATACCAATATCGTAGCCACTATTACAGCCCGGGTAGTTGAGGTACTTCCAAATGGAAATATGGTAGTACAAGGAGTTCGTGTAGTTCGCCAGAACGAAAATCTCGAATATATAACAATCTCTGGCATCGTACGCCCTGAAGATATCGAACCTGACAATACGGTTCTTTCCACCCAGCTCGCCGATGCTCACATTGAATACAGTGGCGCTGGGCCTAGTACTCTAGCAACCCGGGGGCCAGGATGGCTGGCAAGAATCCTCCAACTTATCTGGCTCTTTTAGGGGGAGGAAAGAGGATGCCAAGAAAACTCACATTTTCTTTGCTTTTCTTTCTTGTCCTTTCCTCTTTGGCTTCCGGAGCGCGGCTTAAGGATCTAATTAACATCGAAGGGGTAAGGGTTAACAAACTCATAGGCTATGGCATCGTAGTAGGCCTTAACGGCACGGGAGACGGTGACCAGACCAAATTTACCGTGCAATCCGTGGTAAACATGCTTGAGCGTTTTGGAATCAAAGTTGATCGCCGCCAGGTAAAACTCAAAAACGCCGCTGCGGTAATGGTAACAGCAGAGCTTCCCCCTTTTGTACGGCAAGGACAAAGGCTCGATGTGACAGTTTCCTCCATCGGAGACGCAAAAAGCCTTCAAGGGGGTACCCTTCTTTTGACCCCTTTGCGAGGGCCTGATGGGAAGGTATATGCCCTGGCTCAAGGGCCTGTGTCTCTTGGCGGTTTTAGCGCGGCAGGGGCAGGAGGGAGTGTACAAAAAAATCATCCCACCGTGGGACGCATTCCCGGTGGAGCCATCGTAGAACAGACGGTGCCCGTAAGTATAAATCAGAAAGATCTTCTCAAACTTTCCTTCCGGGAAACGGATTTTACTACTGTGGCCCGGGCTGCAGATGTCATCAACGCTTATCTAAATGGCCCCTATGCCAGACCTCTTGACGGACGCACCATCGCCCTCGTGGTGCCGGAAAAATATCGTCAGAATGTAGTCCGGCTGCTGGCGGAAATAGGGGATCTTGCGGTAAACCCGGATATCCCCGCCAGAGTAGTGATTGACGAACGTACAGGCACAGTGGTGATGGGAGAAAACGTGCGCATCTCGAAGGTAGCTGTAGCTCATGGCAATCTGAGCGTGCAAATTAGAGAAACCCCCCAGGTCTCTCAACCTCCTCCCTTTTCTACTGGTGAAACCGTAGTAACTCCTCAAACAGAAATCGTGGCCCGGGAAGAAGCAGCCCGCATTGTGGTCATCGAGGAAGGAGTAAGCATAGGCGAGCTGGTGCGGGCACTAAACGCCGTAGGTGCTACTCCGCGAGACCTTATTGCCATCTTTCAGGCCATTAAGGCAGCTGGGGCACTCCAAGCAGAACTCATCATTATGTAGGCCGGGAAAATTTTGCCGGTAGGAAATTTTTTCCTCGGAACGGCTTTTAAAATTGAGCTCCCTTCTTTAAGGGAGCAAGGGGGAAATGGAATCCCTCCCCGGTGAGGGGAGGGATGGAGTGGGGGCAAGGCTTATCATCCTGCGTGAAACCTACCCAACTCCCTAGCCCCCTAGAAAGGAAAGATTAAGCGGCATGAGTTTTGCTTTAAGAAAATAACGATGAAGATTTCAGGACCAAATTTTAAAAATTTAGCACAACTTAAAAACCTGGCCCGAAAAGACAAAGAGGCGGCGCTTAAAAAAGCCTGCCAAGAATTTGAGGCGGTCTTTCTTTACCAAATTTTAAAGGGGCTCCGAAAAACTGTACCTGAAGGGGGACTTTGGCCGAAAAGTTTTCAGAGAGACCTTTATGAAGACTTCTTCTATCAGGAGGTAAGCCGCCGGATGGCAGAGCGAGGAAGCGGGATTGCGGCCCTCCTTTACCAAGAATTATCCCGAAAATATGGAGGAAAACCATGAAAAACCCGTGGGAAAAGCTGCTTCAAATACTTGAAGAAGAAAGAGTGGCCATTGTCTCTGGAAATATCGAAGCGCTTCTGGAATGTCTCAAACAAAAAGAACGGCTCCTTAAAGACCCGGAGCTCAAAAGTTCGCCTCTTTCTCAAGAGACTAGGCAAAAAATCGCTTCCCTTATCAAACATAATCAACAACTTTTACAGGCCGGCCTGGCATTTATCGAGGAAGCTTATCGGTTCTTGGGCAGCCACTTAACCCCAAAAATGGCCTATACCCCCAAAGGAGCAACTAAAGCTTGCCCTGGTGGGCAACTATTGAATCTTGAGGCCTAAAAATGGCAGGGCTTTATAGTGCCTTAAATATCGCCAAAAACTCGCTTCTGGCTTTTCAAACAGGGGTCCACGTCACAGGCCACAACGTGGCCAACGTGGATACCGAGGGATATTCCCGCCAGAAAACGGTTAATGCCCCCTACCCTCCCACCCCAGGGCCTGCAGGCCCTATGGGTAGTGGAGTAAAGGTGGAACAAATCAAACGCTACTTTGATGCCTTTCTTGAAGCCAATATTAACCTTAAGCGCAGCGATTTGGGGCTTCTTGCTGCAGAAGAAACCGGGCTTGACCTCATTCAGGGCCTTTTCAACGAGGCCAACGAGTTTGGCCTTTCAAGATTACTCGAAGATTTTTTCACTGCCTGGCAAGGGCTTGCCAATCGTGCAGAGGGAATCCCTGAACGGCGGGTAGTAATAGAGAAAGGCCGTGTTTTGGCAGAAGCCATTCGAGACAAAAATCAAGGGCTTGTAGATCTGGAAAACAATATTCGTCTTAAATTACGCGACGTTATAGGCGAAATAAACGAACTCGCCAAACAGATTGCCGAGATCAACCGCCAGATCACCGCGGCGGAATCTGGGCTCCACCAAGCCAATGATCTTCGCGACCAACGAGACAAGCTCGTGGCCAGGCTATCGGAGCTAGCCCAGGTGCGCTACTTTGAAAACAACCAAGGGGCCTATGCCGTGGTGCTTGGTAACGGCTACAACCTGGTAGATATTGACTCTTACTGGGAGCTCGAGCTCTCAGGAGGCGAGGTCTATTGGCGGGGGCACAGCGGCGAGAAAGTCCGCTTAACTAGCAAAGAAGTCTCACAGGGAAAACTCGGTGGCTGGCTACGCATCATAGAACAAATCTCTTCAGACTGGAATTATGAATATGTTATTTCGAGTCGCCCGGTCTTTACAAGAAAGGGAAATCTCTTGCGGGAAAATACTACTTGGGAAGAACTGGGGCTTTCAGGAACAATAAAGATAAGTTTTCAAGGCACTAATCATTATGGGGAAGAAATCCAAGGTACTTACCAAACCACCGACCCCCAAAAAACCATCCGGGATTTTTTAAACGAAATAGAAAAGGCCTACGATTATAAAGTGCAGGCCTATCTCACCGATGATGGTCGCCTGGTAGTAAAAGACGCAGTACGAGGTGGGGGAAAGCTAAGCTTTGCTATTATTGAAGGCCCGCTTGATTTCGGCCGTTTTGATGACGAAGCCGCCAACCACCGTGTTAAAGAATTAAATCTCACAGGGAAGTTTCAGCTCTTTGCCGAAGAGCTTATCCGCGGGGTAAATGAAATCCACACCGAAGGCGTGGGACTTAAATTTTTCGAAGGAGAGCTTGAGGGTCTCTTTCAGAGTGACGGAAGCATTAAAAGTCTTGATCTTTTTCGCGATATCAAACGTGATGGCTCCCTTTTTATCTGGATAAAAGATTCTGTGGGGAATATTACCCCCGTCAAAATTGACTTTGCACTTCCGGCTACCGCTACCCTTGATGACCTCACCAATCAGATAAATGAAGCCCTGAAGGAAGCGGGCTTTGACCCGGAAACTTCAGTTAAGGCCCTTTTCCGCAACGGACGTCTGGTCTTTAAGGCCCAGGAGGGATGGGGCTTTGCCTTCTCAAACGATACCGCCAATGTGCTTTTGGCGACCGGGATAAATGTCTTTTTTGCAGGCACTGATGCCGGAAGTATCGCCATTAACGAAAATCTTTCGGTGAATCCGGAATACCTTGCCGCCGCAAGGCTTGATCGCGAAGCCTGGCGAAGCGAAGTACCTTTCGCCGGAAGCTATAAAAGCCACCTCCCCATAGCAAATCCGGAACAGAAAATTTTCAACGACCCGGCTCATAAAATCTATGTCCGCTTTTTTGACGCCACCGGCAATCAGATCCTCCATGAAACTGAAAATGGCTTTAAGGTGAAAGAGCTCGCCGTGGAGCTCAACCCGGGCGACACCTTAGAAGACATCTTGAACAAACTGGACGCCATCGAAGGCTTCCGGGCCTACATTGACGGAAATGGCCGCCTAACACTTGAGCTTGACCCTAATTCCTCCAAAAATTACGCCTATTTTGAGCTCGGGATAGACGAACCCCCACCGGCAGATTCCTTTCTACATTATTTACGCGAACAGGGCGTGTGGGTGCCGCAATACGTGGCCTCACGGGGGCGTATGGAAAGTACCGACTGGTACGAAGATCCCTCTTCAGTTACAGTAAACGAAGATGCCGAGCTCAACTTCGTCTTTTACGACGCCGAAGGGCGAGAGACCGAGCGCACCTCGCTTTCCGTGGCAAACGGAACGACATTAAAAGACCTTGCCAGCCTTATTGATGCCCTGCCGGAATTTCGCGCAGGTTTTACGGAAGGTGATAAGGGAAAGCTTTATATCACCCTTGCCGGTGCTCCTGAAGGCTCTGTCTCTTTCAAAATGACTGTTTCCGGTGGTAATGGCAATGGTGTGCTTGATCTTTCTTCAGGGGGATCTCTGGAACTTTCTTCGATTCCGGAAAAACAGATCTTTTCCGGGCTTGAACCCCTAATAAAACCCACTTTGTATTTGGCTGATCTTAGTTCTTTAACTCCTCAAAATCTTTTATTTTCGGGCTTTACAAATATCAAATTCTTTGACCAAGCAGGAAATGAGATTCAGGAAATCAGTTTTGGCACTACCGGAAGTCCGGATGTTTCTATTAGCGATGCCAATGGAAACGGAAAAATAGATTTAGAAGACCTGGTCTCTGCCCTTAATAGCCGGCCTGAACTTAAAGCCTATCTTGATAATGGAAAGCTTTTCATCTCACTGGGAGATAGCGCTCCTGCTAACGCCGCCTACTTTGTCATCGAGGGGAATAGCCCTTCGCGCCCCTGGGGTTCGCTTCGATTTGTAAATGACCAAGGGACTACGAATCCTTCCGATGACGAATACTTTGACCTTTCCTTCCAGATAGGGGCCTTAGAGAATTGGCTTTTCGATGGCGCTGGAAACCCCATCGATACCGACCCCGTAAATGAAGTCGTGGATCCCTTTCGCGTTAAGCTTGAGACCGGAGCTGGGGCCATTCAGATCGTAAAGAGGTATAACGCTGAAGAAAACGCTCGTTTCGGTCTTTCGGCGCATCTTGACGACCAGGGAAGGCTTGTCGTCAAAACCTCAGGGCTTTATGACACGCGGAGCTTTGTGGTGCGTGATGCCTTTCACCGAAAGGCCTTCGAAACATCGGGCGTAAAACCCAATAAATTCGACGCTAAAAACAACCTGTGGTATCTAAAAACAGATGAACCTGTTGAAAGAAATGCCTCTTTTGGGGCTCAAGATATAAACATCGAATATTTAAAACCAGATGGCACTACCCTGCGTGTGGAAACTATCTCTCTTTCAACAGGTCAGACCTTGGAAAATTTCCTAGATGCTTTAAATGTCCTTGATACTGATAGTGATGGTATTTTTGATTTTTCCGCCACCATTGATGATTCCGGTCGCCTAACTATAGAGATAAAGGATCCAGATCTAGATAATGACGGGAGACAAGACTGGGTTTCTTTCAAACTAAGCACCAGCCTTACCGTTGAAGAGGGAAATCTTATTACTTATCTCGCAAGAAAAACTTTTGCCCCCAAAGACAACGGACTTATAGATAAACTCCAAGGCCTAGCCCCTCAGCCTGGAGACAACCGCAACGCCTTAAGACTTGCAGCTCTTTCAGATGATCGCCGCGAAAGACTTGGCCAGGCCTCAGTGGCAGACTTCTATATCTCCTTAGTGGGTGAGGTAGGAATCACCACCAAAACCGTCAAAAATTCCAAAAACTTCGTAGAAGATCTCATCAATCAGCTCCAAATTATGCGTGATAGTATTTCAGGAGTTTCTCTCGATGAAGAAATGGCCAATCTTATCAAGTACCAGCAGGCCTTTGCCGCCTCGGCCAAGATTTTAACGGTAGCCGACGAAATGCTCGATACCTTAATACAGGCAAAGCGTTAAGAGGAGGGGTAAATGCCCATTCGCATCGGGCTCAAAACCCAATATGATCGGATGCTTTACAACTTAAACCGGCTCACCAAAGATCTTGCTGAAGTGCAAACCCAAATTGCCTCCGGAAAAAAATTTGCAAAACCTTCTCAAGCCCCGGTAGAGCTCGTACGCAGCCTAGATTATCGAAAATCTCTAGCAGAAATCGATCGTTATCGAACTTCTATACGGGAGGGAAAGGCCTTTTTACGGACCATGGAAGGAGCCTTTCAAGGACTTGAAGACTTAACAATGAGAGCCAAACAGCTTGCTATTCAGGCCCGCAACGACACCCTATCTCCAGATAACCGTAAAGCCATTGCCAGAGAAGTAGAAAAACTCTTGCAAGAAGCCCTGGCTCTAGCCAATACGAGGCATGGCAACCGTTATGTCTTCGCCGGCAATCGTCCTAGCGGCTATCCTGACGGAAAGGCCCCGTTTGAACTCAAAAAAGAGTCCCTTCCAGATGGAAGTATACGGGAATACGTCGTCTATGAAGGAGGCGAGGAAGACCTAATATTTAATTATTCTCCTGATGGTAAAATTGTTATCGGTCGCAATGGCAACCAAGCCCTTATGGCCTCAGAGCTTTTCGATACCCTCATTGGGCTTAAGAAGAGCCTAGAAGCCAACAATTACTCTTCGAGCGAGAAAGAAATAGAAGAACTCGGAATCCACGTAGACCGACTGGATAAAGTGCTTACACATCTTGTTAATGAAAGAGCAGCCTTAGGAGCCCGTTTAGATCATCTAAATCTTAAAGATAACCTTTACCAAGAAATAAAAGACATCATTCAAGAAAATTTAAGTAATACTGAAGATACTGATATTTTAGAAGCAACCACCAGATTAAAAACTAAAGAAACTGCTTACCAAGCTGCTCTAGCTGCAACAGCTAAGGTAATGCAATTGAGTTTGGTAAACTATCTTTCCTAGGAGGCTTTTAAGTTTGCTCGTTTTAAAACGAAGAGAAGGTGAAGCCATTGCTATTGGACAAGGAATTAAAATCACTGTGTTAGAGATAAAAGGTCGTCAGGTAAAACTTGGTATAGAAGCTCCAGCAGAAATCCAAGTCCATCGGATGGAAGTTTATCAAAAAATTCAAGAGGAAAATCTACAAGCCTTACAAGGTGCCGATGTGCTAGAAGAGATTCTAATAGAGGAGGGCTAATTTGCTGGTAGAAACAACCCGCTTCGGAAAAATTAAAATTGACGAAAGTAAGATTATTTTCTTTACCAGTCCTATTTTGGGCTTTCCGAATGCCAAAAGATATGTTCTTATTCCTCATCGTGAAAATTCCCCCTTCTTTTGGCTACAAGCCATAGATATTCCCGAGCTTGCATTTGTAGTCATTGACCCTTCGGTTTTCTTTCCGGACTACAAACCCAAGATCCCTCCCGAGGCATGCAAAGAGCTACATTTAGAAACAAATGATGAAGTTTGCTATCTTGCCATTGTAACCATCCCTAAAGAAGATCCTGGAAACCTCACGGCAAATCTTTTGGGCCCTATCGTAATAAACGTCGAAAGACGTCTTGCAAAACAAGTAGTTCTAGATCCTAAAATTTATCCCTTAAAGGAACCTCTCAAACCTTATTTCCAAAAGGTTAGCCAACAAGCGTCTGAAAAAGTCAAAATTCATCTCGAACACTCTGCTGGTCGATAATTCTAAACAAAGATAAAAGGTGAGTTTTTTATGGCTAGTATTTTTGGAAAAATAAATGTTCTTGGGCTCGGCTCCGGACTTGATTTACAGGGCCTCCTTGACCAATTGCGAGAAATAGAAGAAAAGCCCATTGAACGTCTGGAGCAAAAAAAAGACCGCTATGAAAGCAAACTCACCGAATTTGACTGGTTAAACACCCAGATAATTTCCCTTAAATCTAAAGCCCTTGAACTTTCCTTTGAAAGCACTTTTATGGAGCGACAGGTCTCGGTTTCAGGGACAGCGGTCTCTGTAGAGGCAGAGATCGGGGCCCTTAACGGGGCTTATCAAATTAGCGTAGAACAACTAGCCCATAAAAGTATGTGGCAATCCCAGGGTTTTTCAGAACAAAATGCTTCTGTAGCCTCAAATGATGACGTCTTTCAAATCGCCGTAGGAGATAAAAGCTTTTCTGTTCTTGTTTCCAAAGGAACTACTCTTCAAGGGCTTGCTGATCTTATTAATAAAGCTGAAGATAATCCCGGAGTGGAAGCCAAAGTAGTAAACACTGGTGATCCTAATAACCCTTATCGTCTGATACTTAAAGCCAAAGAAACTGGTGAAGGACATCGCATTGTAGTAACCCAAGAACTTTCTCAAATGAGCTTTGAAGAAGTTAGTGGTATCCCAAATATCTGGCGCACCAATTTCTATTCTAATCCTGAAGATGTAGTCAATAATTCAGGTAGCACTATTAATCTTACTATCCAAAACGGTGAAGAAGAAATTAGCATAGAAATACCAGATAGCACTACTCTTTCCGAATTAGTAGATCTTATTAACGAAGCCTCTTCTAAAAACTCCTATTTAAGAGCATATCTTATAAGAAATACTAATGGAGAATATTTTGTAGATATTAGATCTCCAGAAAGCCTGTTTATCTCTCAGTCACCAAGTACTCCTCAAATTTTCCCCAAACAAATAGAAGATAATGGACAAAGTTTAAATTCTTTCTTTATATTAGACGATATTAGATACCAAAGGGAAACAAATTCTATCAATGATATTATTCCTGGAGCAACTATAAACTTAAAAGAAACAGGAAGTGCCTTTTTTGAAATACAGTCTTCTTACGAAGAACCCAAAGAAATTTTAAAATCTTTTATCGAAGAGGTTAATAATTTTCTCGGAAAGTTGCGAGAAAAAATGTCTTTTGATCTTGAAACTGGAGAAGAAGGTCTTCTCTATCGGAGCAGTGCAGCAGAATCTATGATAAAAGATATACGCACAATTTTAACCTCTATAGTTTCACAAAATAAGCATATTAAAACCTTTTTTGATTTGGGACTTGATATCAAAAAAGATGGATCTATTGCTCTAAATGAAAAAAAATTAGAGGAAGCTTTCAACAATTATCCAGAAGAAATAAAAAATCTTTTAGTAGGAAACGAAAAACAAAATTTAACAGGGTTGGCAGACAGATTAAACGAAATTTTCCAAAAATATTTAGGGCCATCAGGCCTTATTGCTCTAGAACAAAAAACAACGGAAAAATACATAGAAAATTTGAATAGAAATATAAGCCTCGCTAAACTGAGAGTCGATCGTTATATGGATACCCTAATGCGTCAATTTATGGCTTTAGATCATTACATACAAGAATTAAACGATCTTTCTTCTTATTTAGATGTACAATTTAAGAGCTTATCTGGATTAACCGAAAAGAAATAATAAAGAAAAATTTTGTAAAGCAAAAATCTGTAAATCCCTAAATGGTTTTTATTTTTAGAAAAATAGAGTGCCCAGGGAGGGGCGTAAAAATAAACAGGGAGGTTTTTAATGTACGGGGCGCAACTCAAAGTATACCGTAATAATGAGGTTTCTACTGTCCAAGACCCACAAAAAATCGTAAAATTATTGTTTGAGGGTGCTATCAGAGAGCTTGGTCAAGTTAAAAACAATTTTAACAATCCTCGCAAACGAGGCCAACATTTAGGGAAAGCCATAGCTATTATTGGAGAATTACAAGCTGGCGTAAATTTAGAAGCTGGTGGTGAAGCAGCTGCTTTTTTATACGGTCTCTATGGAGCGATTATAAGAGAACTTTCTAAAATTAACGGTAAAGAAAAAGAAAAAGATTTTAAAATTATTGATCGAAGCATTTCCTATCTTTCTGAATTACGAAAAATATGGATTAAGACTGTTTTAAACAATCAAGAAATCAACTCCTTGAGACAAGAAAAATTAAAAGTAGCCACCGCCGGATAGTAGTGTCCGGGATCCGTTCCCATTTTTCGTTGAAAAATGGGAACGGATCCCCAAAAAGTCGACAAAAGATGCTCCCAGCTAAATCAAAAATGAAAAAGGGAAAACAAATTTCTTCTTTTGAAGAGATCCTTAAAAAACTTGAAAAAATCCAAGAAAAAGAAATATCCTTTCTTAACAAGATAAAACAAAAAAAATATTTATCACCCAAAGAAGAAGAAATCATAAAAAAATTCTTATATGAAAGACGAAAAATTTTAGCCTTTTTGCAAAACTTAAAACCAAAACCAGGAAAAGAAAAGGAAAACATCGAAAAAATTAAATTTTTAAGAAGGAGAGAACTAGTACTAAAAGAATTACTATCAAAATTACAAAAAAATCTAAACGAAAAAAAGGGAGAACTTATTTACAATAAAAAAGCCCTCTCTTCATACCAAAGGCAAAATATTTACTATTAGAGACCTTCACCCAAAACTCAGGCCTGCCGGGTGATGGGTTTCAGCCGGGACACCTTCTACCGGATCAAGAAGGCTTACGGGGAAGGCGGAATAGAGGCCCTTTACGAAAAGAGCCGCCGGAA
>JALSPG010000055.1 GCA_026986115.1 Thermodesulfobacteriales bacterium | reverse complement strand
GGGGGTGAAAGCTCAGCAATCTGCGCCAACTTCCACCCACCCCCTGCCCCTCCCTACCAGGGAGGGGAGGATTAACCGGAAATTTGGAAAGCCCGGAGTATCTGGCACATCGAGATCTTTATCTTATAAAATTATCTCTTCTTCAGGTGTTTCTGGGAGTTCACCCCATCCGTAAGCAAATGCTTTTTTGCGGCAGGCCTCGCATAGGCGATAAAAACGCACCCGATCTTCCCTTGGTTTGATAAGTTCTTTGAGCCCCGCTTTAACCTGCCTGTATTCTTCTTTGGTGAGCCAGCATTCAAAAACACTCTTTTGTTTCCAGGTGCCATAGTCTTTTAGAAACTCAAAAACGCGACGAAGACGCTTATCGTCAGAAATGTCGTAAGAAATGATAAAAAAATACTTTTTAGGCATTATTCTTTTCCGGAATAAATTTTGGCCTGTAAGTCTTCTAAAGCCTTACAGGCGAGCTGATAATATTCCTTGATTTTTTCATGTAGCCTTTGCGCATCGTTTCTATTTTTTCGACAACCACAATGGTTAATATCATTGCGAAAATTAGATAATTTGTCGAAAACCTTCGCTAGATCTTCAAGAGATTTTCCCCACCTTTTTTGTAACTTTAAGGCCTTGTCTTTTCGCGCTCCAAGTTCTCCTCGCCAGCACTCAGGAGATTTCTTTTGGGCAGTCATGGAGAGCAAGCTTGAAATATAATCCCGGTTAGCTTTTTCCAGGGTAGGATCTTCTTGCTTTGTTTGATCTTCTTTTTGTAATAATCCCTCAACATCTGCCAGGCGAGACACTTCGCTGATAATTGCTTCTTGCAGGATAGTGTATCCCTGCTGGATAAGCTTATGCTCCAGACACCATTCCACCGCGGCTTTGGCCTTTTCCCAGGGCGTTTCGGCGGAGAACTTTTTAATCTTCTTCTCAATCTGTTCAAAGAGGGGAGCAAAAGGAGGCAGTATGTCCTCAAAAGATATATCCCGGGAAAAGACAGGACTTAAATTTGTTTTTTCGATAGCCGGGCAACGACAGGTATAAATATTGAGAGCGAGAGCGCGGAGACGATTTGAAAAATCGCGCAAAAAAGAGGCCTTCTGATCCCTCCCTTTAGTTTCTTTAAGAACGGGTCTTATCTTTTGCTGGATGAGGTCTGCAAGCCTTTCTGCCAGGCCATAACGCGTAAGCTCTTCTACAGCATAGGACCAGTCCAGCAAAACAGTATAAGGGGTAAGGTCAAAGACGGGAACGATGCGGTCTTTAAGGGGGATTTTTTTGGCCTCTTGAGAAGGTCCCAGTGTTTCAAAGGCCCCGTAATAAATACCTTCAAGGGTAATATTTTTAAGGACCCGAGCGTAATTAAGGGCCACGAAATTCAACATGGGGAGTGAACGAAAGGAGTGGGTAATGTCAAAGAGAACCCGGTCTCCCTCTTTGAGGGAGCTTACTACCTGGAGGAAATTTTTCATGATTTCTTCTTCAGAACGGCCTTCGGAAAAAGGAATTTCTATGATCTGAGGCTTAAAAGCCAGTTTTTGGAGGCGGGTCCTTAAACCTTCGTTGAAGTTCGCTCCGTCTTCCCAATTCTTCTTGCGGGCCTCCTGGGTGAGAAAAAAGACAAAGCGGTCTTCTGCCTCCCATTTACGGCAAAGAAGCCTAATCAAGGCCTCCTGGACGAAAGGAGTAGGAGGAGAAAGCACCCCTCGCAGTTTGTAATGGGCCTCTGTGTAGGGATTGGTGCCCAGGAAAGACATAAAGACACGCGCCATAAACTACCTCCCATAAACCCGAAAACGGACGTGTTTAAAGATTCGTTCCTGCCGCACGGCTCCGTCTGGAAGCCGCCTCTCGCACACTTCGCGACGGGTAGTGGCATACACCGGGATAAGCCCCAGGGAAAAGGCCCTCTCAACGGCCAGATAGACCGCCCCAAAATCGCCCTGAATAAGGACCAAATCTTGAGCTCTGGCATTTTGGCCCAGCCAGCTAAAAAGAGGCTCAAGATAATGGGAAAGGCCTTCTAAATGAGGAGGTATCATGCTCCAGAGATGCTGGAGATCTGCTGGAAGAGGAACTGCCTCTTCTACCTGCCAGTTTTCTCTAAGCTCTCTTTTTTGTTCAGGTGTAAGATCGTGAGAAAACAGGAGAAATATTCGTTTCATACGCTGTTAACTTCTATTTTTTTTTAAAACCTTCTCTAAAACAGGGATATAAACCTTGACGATTCTTTCAAATATTTCTTCAGCCGTTGCTTCGTCGTATATGTGAGAGCTGCGGTTTCGGTCTTCAAGCATATCAAGCAGGGCCGCCTTCTGCCGGGCATCGCCCAGGAACATGGGTGTTACGATGCGACAGAAAAAGGAAAGGTTTAATTTTTGAATAAAACGCTCAGCGAGAATTCTTTTCATTTTTATTTAAAAATCAGATAAAATTTTGTATAATTCAAGGTTCAAATTTTCAAACAAGCAAAGATTCAATATATTTTGTGGCAACTTGCTATTAAAAAATTTTAAAATTTTTTAAAATATAAATGATGTCTGAAATCAATTTACCCTTAATTCGAGTCTATTTTAAAACCAAAAGCAAAGAAACCCAAAATTTACCGCGTTATTTGTACTCTTCTTTCAGAGGCGCTTTGGGAGCACGATTAAAGAAACTTTCTTGTGTGGCAAGAAAAATATCATCATGTCTTCAATGTCCACTTAATCAATATTGTGCTTACGGTTATATCTTTGAAACCCCCAGACCGAAAGAAACTGAAAGATTACGACTTTATCCCTATCTTCCGCATCCTTTTGCTATTACCTTACCACATGTAAAAACCTGTCCAGCCTGGAATATAGGGTTAACACTTGTAGGAAAAGCTATTCAATATTTTCCTCATTTTGTGCTAGCTATCAGGGCTACTGGCCAGATTGGCTTGGGTCCTAAAAGAGGGCGTTTTGAAATATCAGAAATAATAGACCATTTTACAAGAGAAAAACTATATGAAAAAGGAAAACTTAAATCACCCAATTTGGAAACAAAGTGGAAAAGCAGGAAAGTAAAACGTATAAAATTAAATTTTGAAACTCCGCTAACCCTAAAATACCAAGAATCATTCGTTTCACCTGAAAAATTTTCTTTTCATATTTTAATTAGAAATCTACTAAGAAGAATTTCAGCACTTTCCTTCTTTCACGCTGATAAAGAGCTAATTTTACCATTTAAAGAAATAATTAAAGAAGCAGAAAATATTCTTATCGAAGAGAAAAATTTGAAGGTATTTAGCATCAAACGCTACTCTGCCAGAAAGAAACAAGAAATGCCTCTAAGAGGTCTTATAGGAGAAGTAACTATACGAGGAGACCTCAGAACATATTACCCGCTCCTTAAGCTAGGAGAATTGCTCCATGTAGGCAAACATACAAGCTTTGGTTTCGGGAAATACCAGCTTGAAATATTGGAAACTTAAAAAGCTCTTTAGGCGCTGACGAGGGCCACAGTTGGCTTCTCGGCCAAATGAAGAACTCTTGAAGAAACACTACCTAAAATAAGTTCTTTTAAACCGGATTTTCCGGTCCTTCCCATCATAATAATGTTAAATTGGCCTTCCTCGGCGACTTTCACAATCTCTTCAGCGGGGTCTCCGTATCGGACCTCAGTTTCTATGCCGTTTCCAGCAACCCCGTTTCGAGATAGAAAATGTCGGGCTTTTTTTAGTACTTCTTCTTCCATTTCCACCATTTTATCCAAATAGGCAGATTCCACCACGTAAAGAACTGTAATTTTTACTTCTCCTGGAAAGGCTTGAGCTAAACCTGAAGCCTCTCTTAGGGCATTAGCAGCATACTCTGAACCATCAAAAGGAACTAAGATCCGAGGAACAGGACAACGTTTAATATCAATTTCTTCTTGGCCTACAATATAGTCTGTATGTCTTCCTGGACGGTGAGTTACGGCGTAACTACTACTCCCTAACACATGTTCTTTTAAATGGGAACGGCGTCTGCGCCCCATAATAATGGTATGGATATCATGGATATTAGCAAAATTACTGATTTCTTTAGTAGGATCTCCCTCAATAACTTCTTTTTCTATAAAAGATTTAACCCCTAATTCTTTAAATATTTCTTCTGCTTTGGCCAAAAGAGGCTCTATTTCTTTGGCGATATACTCTTCAGTTAAGCGTTTAAAGAGTGGAGTTTTTACAAGTTCTGTTACACGAGTGTCAATATTAGCTGCCATTTTTTCTAAAAAAGAGGAACCCAAAACATGTAATAGAATGATTTTTTCTACCACTGTTTGAGAAAGTGGAGCCAAAAGACAGGCGGCAAATTTTATAGCTCTTTCTGAAGCATCGCTTTTATCTACCGGAACTAAAACTTTACGCATATTAGGAAGAAGTTCTTTGATTTCTACCATAAGAAGCCTCCTAAAATAATTCTAATAAAAGATAAGAAGCCAAACGTTAGCAATACCGACACTTAAAATCATATAGATAAAGGCTACCTTCATAAATCCAAAAAAAGTAATACGGTGACCAGCAGCTTCAGCAATTCCTAAGGTAACCACGTTGGCACTGGCACCAATCATGGTACCGTTTCCACCAAAACAGGCTCCAAGAGCCAAGGCCCACCATAAGACTCCGGATTCTGCCCCGGGGATAACCTTTGTGAGATAAGCGGTGATGGGAAGCATAGTAGCGGTAAAGGGAATATTATCTACAAAAGCACTCATAATAGCTGAGACCCAGAGAATTAAACAAACCGCAGCTACAAGACTTCCTGCTGAAAGATGGAAAACCCAGTCGGCAATCATATCAAGAAGGCCCACATCTTCTACTGCCCCCACCAAAATGAAAAGAAAGATAAAAAAGAGCAAAGTAGGCCATTCAATATCTTTTTCGATAAGGTGAAGCAAATCGACTTTTTTAGTGACTAAACCGTAAGTGAAAAGGACGCTTGCCCCAAAAAGGGCTGCAATAGAAACCTCCATGTGTAAGACTCCGTGTAAGAGAAACATGAGCACCACAATTCCCATTATTAGAAGGCCAAAAGTGAGAAGTGAAGAGTCGGTAATACGATATTCTTGTCTTAATTTTTCAATAAAGGCTTGTATATCTTCCACTTTAGCCCGGCCATATTCTCGGTTATAAACAAACTTGGTATAGAAAAAGAGAACTACCATAGAAATAATACATACGGGAGCTAAATTTTTAACAAAATCCATAAAAGTAAGACCTGCATAAGAACCAATCATAATGTTTGGAGGGTCTCCAATAAGGGTGGCAGTACCGCCGATATTTGAGGCCAAGATTTCAGGTATCAGAAGAGACAAAGGGTTTATTCCCAAAGAAAGGGCAATTTCTATAGTTACTGGCGTTAAAAGGAGCATAGTGGTGACGTTATCAAGAAAGGCCGAAGCCACAGCGGTAAAAGTCATCAAAATGATAGACAAAATGATAACATTTCCACGAGCAAGTTGATAACATTTATAGGCGCACCATTGAAATACCCCCGTATTTTTTAAAATACCTACGATTATCATCATTCCCATCAGAAGGAAGATGACATTCATGTCGATGGAATGAATGGCACTTTCGTAAGAAAGGATATGATATTCTGGATTCCAAGTCCCCAAGGTATAACTTATAAGAAGCATTATGGAGGCCCCAAGCATAGCTGCTAAAGTACGATGAAGGAGCTCAAAAGAAATAAGGACGTAGGCCAAAACAAAGACTACAGTTGCAATCCAAAAGGCTGGGCCTTTTACACGGGGAATAATAATCTCGATTTTGGCGTAATATTCTCCGTCTTTTAAGGCAAAATCTTCCGGCTTTAATCTTAAAAAGGTCTTTTGATAACTGGGTTTAAAGATTTCGAGTTCGATGGAACCCTTGGTAATCACCTCGCGCGGAAGTTCAAGCTCCACTTGAAAACTTCCGTCAAATTCTGTAGTGAGCCCTCCCCCATGGGCCGCATGCCCCTTGGCAGGGGGATGAAACTCTTTTCCATTTACGAATATTTTGATCTCCGCATCTGGGACTCCTTTTTTGTGAGGATTCAAAATGCGGCCAAAGATGTTGAGACGGGCAAGATCTTCTTGAAAGGCCTTTTCAGCGGTTGAGGCTTGGGCTGCAACTGCCAAAAACAACAAGAGCACGAAAAACAATAGGCCTCTTTTCATTAGAACCCCCCTTTTTATCTATAAAGTCCGCTGTAGAAGCTTATCGGAATCTGAAAGATTTTTTAAACAAAAAAAGACCCGGCCTTTTATAGGGGGCCGGGTCCTTAAGCACTATAAAGTTTTTAAAAAATTCTTAGTGTCCTCCCACTCCGGGCAGAATAATAGGCTTAAAAATGGCAAAAAGATATTCTACCACCAAGATTAAAAAGAGGAGCACCAAAACCTTGTGCGTGGCTCCGACTTTAGGCCAGGCAGCTAGGATAGCCGCTAAAGGGGCCAAAGCCAAAATACAAATACCCACCATGGAAAGGCAATCCATAGCGGAAAGATTTTTTAGAAACCAGCTGTATCCGGAAATGTGAATACCTACTACTTCGTGCCAGAATTGGCCCACCGGTAAGTGCCAGTGTGCAATGGCAGATTTCATATCTACAAAAGAAGAGATACCTACTAAATAAAGCAAACCAAAGATGATCATAACGGCAATACCTATATAAGTGACGACCTCCATGGCCTTAGCAAAGACTAAATTTGCCGGATCAACCTGAATTTGTTTCTCAGCCATTTTTAACCCTCCTCATTTTTAAATAATGTGTAACCCTTTAAGACCCTTAACAATGTTTAAAGCTGCTGCCAAAAGCATAATCCCCATCACGAGGATTTTGACAAAGGCTGGTTTGGCCTTCACCGCCAGCTTAGCCCCGATACGAGCACCGATGGTAATCCCCACTACGGAGGGAACAACAATTAGAGGAAGAACTGCTCCTTTGGCTAAGTAAATCCAGGCTGCAGCGGCATCGTTAATTGAAATGATGGTCATACTCGTAGCTACCGCCACCTTAATAGGAGCACCCATGATAAGATTAAGAACCGGAACATTGGCCCAGCCTGCCCCTAAACCAAACATTCCGGCAATGAACCCTACCGCGGCAAAACAAATAAGGCCAATAGGAAGCCTTGTTACCTTGTATTCTAAAACCTTGTTCAAGGTGGGTTCATACCAACTTCCAGTAAGGGCAAGGGCCTTGGAAAGGGGGTCTTGTTCTTTAACTTCCGGAAATTCTACCCTTTTAGAGGTGAGCATTACTACAAAGATAACCAAAAGGACAATCCCTAGGGCGATGGTAATGTAGTATTTACCAGAAGGAAAGGCATTAGTTATCCAAAGGCCGACTATACCACCAAGAATCGAGGTTACCATAGAGACGCAAACTAAAGGGGCCATGATTCTGATATTAGCCAGACCTTTTCGAATGAATTGAGGGGTAGCGGAAAGGGCACTTGTAAGGGCCATAATTAGGCCGGCACCACGAATAAAATCTACGCTGAAGGGAAAAAAGGCCGTAGAAAGTGGAACAAATAAGACCCCACCCCCTACCCCTGAAAGGGGAGCAATAATGCCTATAACGAAAGTAAAACCAAAGAGAATAAGGGGCCACATCCACCAAGCAAGGCCGCTTTCTTGAGCGCCGGCGCTTTTAAGTGCTTCGTGGGCCATTTCTCCGGCAGAATGTTCCTGCGCCCATACCAAAGCACCGGCATAAAGAAAAAACAAAAATAGAAGAAACAACCAGCGAGATGAACTGCGCATTCTCAAAACCTCCTTCAAATAAAATTTTAGTAAACAAAAACGCTCTACTTTGTCTCCCCCCATAACTTCCTCACAATTACCTGTCAAAGCCTTTTAAGAACCAAAAGGGGCTGTAATAGACCTTTAGATAAACATTTAAGGCCTTTGTGACAAATAGAACTGATTTTTTTAATCAGTTCCCGTTTAAGTCTTTTTAGAAATGGTCCTAAGATCTTCCTTGCGACCTAGAAGATAGAGCTCTTCGTCTTTTTCGATAATATGATCTGCCGAGGGAAGAAGGATGAGGCGGCCGGTATGTTTGTTGCGAATAGCAATAACATAAACATGATACCGGGAACGAAGTTTCAATTCTTTAAAACTTTTACCAATGAATTCTGGGGGAGGCTCTATTTTGGCTACAGAAAAATCCGGGAGAAGGGGCAAAAAATCTACAATGTTGGGAGTAACGAGGACTTGAGCTTCTTTTATAGCTGAGTCTTTTTCGGGGATGACAACCCGGTGGGCCCCTACTAAAGAAAGAATGCGCGCGTGATCTTCGTCGTTAGCCTTGGCCAAGATGAATTTACAGCCAAGTTCTCTCAAATAAAGAGTAATCAAAATACTTGCAGCTAGATCTCCGATAGCAAGAATAACTTTTTCCGCCTCTTTTACTCCAAGCCCTTTAAGGACTTCTTTTTTGGTAGCATCACCTACTACCGCCTCAGAGACATATTCACTAATTTCTTCTACTAGGGTTTCATCTTTATCCAGACAAAGGACATCTTGACCTTCCTCTGCCAATTTCTGCGCTAAATAAAAACCAAATTTTCCGAGGCCAATAACAACATATTTCATCCTAACATCACCTCTTCGGGAGCATAATGATAAAGACGAGGAGCTTTAATTTGGGCCAAAACAGACAGAAGAGATAAAAGCCCTACTCTTCCGCAAAACATGGCCAAAATAACAACCGCTTTCCCAAAAGTTGAAAGATGTCCCGTAAGACCTGTAGAAAGACCTACTGTCCCAAGAGCTGAAACGGTTTCAAAAAGAGTGGCTAAAAATTCACCATGAGCAGCATAAAAAGGAAATTTCGGCACAGCCAGAGAAAGTAAAAGGTGGAAAATTACTACTACTGTAACAGCAAAAACAAAAAGGGTCATTGCTTTTGAGACTTGTAGGTCTGGTATCGTGCGCTTAAAAACCACTGTCCTCACATATCCTCTGAATCTACTAAAAGCTGTAACCCAAATAACTGCCATGGTGGTGGTCTTGATGCCACCACCGGTAGAACCCGGACAAGCACCAATAAACATTAAAAGAGTCAAGAAGTAGATGCTGTGTTCGGAAAAAATCGAAAGATCTACCGTATTAAAACCTGCCGTTCTGGCATTTACACTGTGAAAAAAGGCCGTGAAAATTTTTCCAGGAAGCGAAAATCGACTTAATGAAGAATCCCATTCCCAAAAAAGCAAAGCCAGGGTCCCCAAGAGCAACAGAAAAAGATGTGCTGTTAAAGTTAGCCTAAAATGAAGGCTGAATTTTTTCCTCCTGCCTCTTAGGCGATCAAGGAATTCATAAATGATAGGGAAACCGGTATTGCCTAAAAGGACACCCAAAGCGATTGTTCCGGGCACAAGATAATTTTTTTGATAAGTCAAAAGACCTTTCTCTAAAGTAGAAAAACCTGCATTACAAAAAGCTGAAATTGCATGGAAAAGGGCTTGATAAGCAGACTCTGAAAAGGAAAAACGGGATAGAAAACCCAAAAATAAAACAAAAGACAAAATAGATTCCGCTAAAAAAGTATAACCAAAAATAGAGAAAAAAAGAGTTTTGATATCCCCGGACTTATAAGGAAGAAAAGACTCTTGCAGAAAATGAAAGCTCCGAAATTCTAAAGCCCTTTTAAGGCCATAAACAATGAGAATTGAAAAGGTCATCACCCCTAAACCACCAATTTGAATAAGAAAAAGAATCACTATTTGCCCTACTCTCGTAAAATCAGTGGCCGTATTTAAGACCGTAAGCCCGGTAACACATACTGCCGAAGTAGAGGTGAACAGGGCATCTATAAAAGATAAATTTCCATGATGCATCCAGGGCAGAAGAAGGAGAAGGGCACCCAAAATAGCTGCTCCTCCAAAAGAAAGGATAAGAAGGATACTCGGATGTTGGAGGAGACGTAAAAGGGGAGAGTTTGATCGCATTTTACCCCAATAATTTTTGAAGTTCTTCTCTAGCTGAAGAAAAAGCTTCCTCTTCAAAGAGGGGACGGCAGGCTGTAAGATCGGCTTCCCCGGTGGAGAGTTTACTAGCAAAGGCCAAACAAGTGGCTTCCCCACATTGGCCACAATTTGTCTTGGGAAGATAGCGATAGATAGTAAGGGCTGGAGGCAAAGTGCGGGGCTCATGCCGCGGAGCAATCTCTTCCCTCTGCTCCCATATTTTTTCTAAAAATTGTGCCACTTTTTCCCGCAAGATCTTCCCTTCTTCAATATCTCTTACATCTGAAATACGCACATCATCGCGCCGTACAGCTACCTTTCGCCCTTCAAATTTGAAGACCAAAACGGGTTCCTCGGGGTCGAAAAAGACCACCCTAGCTACAGCATTTAAATAAGGCAAAAGAGGAGCCAAATCCTCTTCTGCTGGAATTACAGCCTTGTAGCGAGGACAAGTAGCATCTACAAAGCAAGAAGCAGGTTCCAGCTTAAAATCTTCTCGTAAAAGCTTTTTCATATAATCCTCCTTAATTTCTTAAAAATTTACATAATACTGAAAAGTCCCTTTTGGGAAGTTTTAAAGGAAGAAATCAGGGCTTTTCGTCCCTAGTTTTCTTTATTAAAGCTTGGCAAATTTTCCTTTTCTGCGCTATTTTAGATCGGGTTCAAAATACCCCTCACAAAATTAGATCCTAAAATACAGAAGGAGGTTAAAGATGGCAGCGATTGTAGTAGGACACAAAAACCCCGATACGGACTCCATCTGTGCGGCAATCTCTCTGGCTTACCTCAAAAGCAAGCTCGGAGTAGAAGCCAAGCCCGTAGCCCAGGGGGAACTCAACCCCGAGAGCAAATTTGTCTTAGAGAAATTTGGTTTTCAGGCCCCTGAAATTGTAACTGACGCCACAGATCAAAAGATCTTCTTGGTAGATCACAGCGATAAGGCCCAAAGCCTTGATAACCTCGAGAAAGGCGAAATACTCGGCATTGTAGATCACCATAAATTAGGTGACATTACCACCCCTAACCCTATCGAAATGTGGGTCTGGCCGGTAGGGTGTACATGCACCGTGCTTAAAGGCATGTATGACTTTTACGGAGTAGAAATTCCTAAAGAAATTGCCGGCATTATGTGCTGCGCCATTTTAAGCGATACAGTTATCTTTAAGTCCGCCACTTGTACTGACCAGGATGTAAAAGCCGCTGAGGCCCTGGCAAAGATCGCTGGTATTGACGATCTCAAGGCTCTCGGGCTTGAAATGTTCAAAGTAAAAAGTGCCATCGAAGGCACACCTATCCGAGATCTTGTCTATAGAGATTACAAAGATTTTGACATGAGCGGCAATAAAGTTGGTATTGGCCAGTTGGAAGTAGTAGATCTTTCTCTGGTTGAACCTATTAAAGACCAGCTTTATGAAGAGCTTCAGAAAATCAAGCAGGAAGGTGGTTACCACAGCATCTTTTTCATGCTTACCGACATCATGAAAGAAGGAACCGAACTCCTCATCGTATCCGACGACCCCAGTGTGGTAGAAAAGGCTTGGGGTGTAAAGCCTGAAGGTCGGTCCGTATGGCTTGCCGGTGTTATGAGCCGTAAAAAACAGGTAGTACCAAATCTCGAAAAAGCCTTTGCTGGTTAAATAATCTCAAGGCCCCTAAACAGGGGCCTTTTCTTTTACCAAGTATTTTCCATAAAAGTTCTCTCTGCCGTGGAGGCAAGAAGACGTTTTGAGAGAAGAAGCTGTTTTACCCGTTCTAGAAGTGGAGGAAGAGTTTCTTTCCTTAGAGCAGAAATTGCTTCGGCATGATAACGCCTTTTAAGGACCTCTACTGCAAAAGAGTCGAGGAGATCAATCTTATTGAAGACCAAAAGTGTGGGAAGATGGTCAAGCTCCATCTCTTCAAAGATTCTCTCCACAGCAGTTATCTGATCTTCAAAATAAGGATTGGCTGCATCTACCAAGTGGAGAAGGAGATCGGCTTCGTACAGTTCTTCTAAGGTAGCACGAAAAGCCCTTTCAAGATCTTTAGGTAGATCCCTGATGAACCCCACGGTATCAGTAAAAATGGCAAAAGAACCATCAGGAAGCCTTACCCTGCGACTTGCAGGATCAAGGGTGGCAAAGAGTTTGTCTTCTGCGAAGAGATCACTTCCTGTGAGTTGATTAAGGAGGGTAGTTTTCCCAGCGTTAGTGTAACCTACTATAGCAACCACGGGTAAGCCTTCTCTTTTGCGGCGTTTGCGTCTTAATTTGCGCTGAGACGATATACTTTTGAGTTCCCTTTCAAGGCGTGCGATTCGATCTTTTATCCGCCGACGGTCGATCTCAAGCTTAGTTTCTCCAGGACCTCTTCCTCCAATGCCTCCGGTAAGACGGGAAAAAGCATCATCTCGGCTACGTAATCTCGGAAGAAGATAACGGAGCTGGGCCATTTCTACCTGAATTTTTCCCTCACGGCTCCGGGCTCTCTGGGCAAAGATATCTAGAATAAGCTGGGTTCGATCAATAACCCTAAGCTCCGTAACTTCCGTAATGGAACGTATTTGAGAAGGGGTGAGTTCCTGATCAAATATAAGAAGATTAGCTGAAAGTTGCATAGCCCGAATAATAAGCTCCGAAAGCTTACCTTTCCCCATGAGATAACGAGGATCGATTTTAGGACGTCGCTGGATAATGGTATCGAGTACCGTAACTCCGGCACTTCTAGCAAGCTCTTTGAGTTCGGCAAGATTTTCTTCAGCCTCGGCCTTGGAACGGGTGGTAACACTGATGAGAATGGCCCTGTCCTGCCGATCACCTACTTCTTTGGCCGGACGACGCTTTTCGAGCTCGTTTTCCAAAGAATTTATAAGTTTTTGAAAATTTTCCTTGAGCTCCCAAGGATAGACTGCCGGAAGATAGGCAAAGTGTTTGCCGTTTTCTCCAGAAGGTAAAAGATGGGCTATATAGACCTTGCCGGGGAAACCATCCTTGCGTACCGAAATAGCTCCCATCAGATCAAGACGTAAAAAAGCTAAATCTAAAAGGTCGTCTTGATCTAAACCTTCGTGGGAAAGGTGGGTATGAAGGCAGCGAAGCCCTCTCAAACGGCCGCTGCTTTCTCGGTAACGAGTAATAGCAGGAATAACAATGCGTCCATGCTCGCCTACAATTACAAATTCGACTTCCCCCCGACGATTGAGAAGGAGCCCTAACTGCCGGTTAAGCTCCTGAGAAAGGGCACAAATTTCTTTTGCTAGTTCGTGAGAGATAATTTGATCTGGCTTTACCCTTCTCCGGTAAAGTCGTTCCAGACGTCTTAGCTGGCTTGGCTTAAGGCCGCTTAAATTTCCATGTAAAGTCTTACTCATACCTAACTACTAAACCTATTTAGCAAAATCTTTCTACAAGGTCTCGTTTTTAAAAAATTATACCCCAATTTCTGGTTAATTTTGACCCCTCTTCATTTTCCCTCCCGCGAAGGAAGTCTTCTTTTTCACTTCTAAGAAGGGCTTTTCCATTTCCTTTCAGGAGGGGTTTAAAGAGACCTTTGAAAACCATTTTTCTAGGCCCAGTCTACAAACTATTTTTAAGCACTTTCCCGTTGTGGAGCTGATAAAGCCCGTTAAATTCATTCCCTATGGAGATTCGAGGGCTGACAATAGCGGCTGTCCAGAGCGGGGCGGGAAAAACTATCCTTTCCTGTGCTTTGGCCGCTGCCTTTCGCAAAAAGGGTTTCAGAGTGGGTACTTTCAAAGTAGGGCCAGACTATATTGACCCCGGACATTTAAGCCGGGCCTCGGGTGCTCCTTGTTATAACCTCGACCCCTGGATGACTGGCCCCCGTGGAGTACAGCAAAGTTTTGCTAGA
>JALSPG010000054.1 GCA_026986115.1 Thermodesulfobacteriales bacterium | reverse complement strand
CTCCGAAGCCAACACATAGGGCAAGAAGTCACCCTTATGGGTTGGGTTCTGCGCCGGCGCGATCATGGAGGCGTAATTTTTATAGATTTAAGAGACCGTGAAGGCATTACCCAAGTGGTTTTTGAACCTGAAATCAATCCTGAAACCCATGCTTACGCCCATAAACTCCGTGCGGAATATTGTATCGCTATTAAAGGACGAGTACGTCGCCGGCCGGAGGGTATGGAAAATCCCAAACTCCCTACAGGGGAAATCGAAGTCGAAGCCTACGAACTCCGCATCTTAAATATTTCTAAAACGCCACCTTTCCCCCTTGACGAAGAAATAGAAGTGTCTGAAGTTCACCGGCTCCGTTACCGTTATCTTGATCTCAGAAGGCCTTATATGTTAGAGGCCTTACGTTTTCGTCATCGGGTAGCAAAAGCGGCTCGCAATTTTTTAGACCAGGCGGGCTTCATTGAGGTCGAAACCCCTTTTCTCACCAAGAGCACTCCAGAAGGGGCCCGGGATTACCTCGTCCCGAGCAGGCTCTATCCGGGTAAATTTTATGCTCTACCCCAATCGCCCCAGCTTTTCAAGCAAATCCTTATGGTGGCCGGTTTTGATCGCTATTACCAAATAGTGCGTTGTTTTCGAGATGAAGATTTGCGAGCCGACCGCCAGCCAGAATTTACCCAGCTTGATCTCGAAATGTCTTTCATTACCGAAGAAGACATTATGAAAATCCTTGAAGAATTGGTCTCTTATATCTTTCAAGAAACTCTAGGCATAGAGCTTGAACGCCCCTTCCCAGTCCTTACCTATGAGCAGGCCCTTGAAAAATACGGCACAGATCGACCTGATCTGCGTTTCGGGTTAGAACTCCAAACCCTTACCTCGATCTTTGAAGATACCTCTTTTCGAGTCTTTGCAGAGGTAATAAAACGGGGAGGACTTATAAAAGGGCTCTGTGTCCCTGGAGATTTTTCTCGCAAAGAACTTGATGATCTTACGGCCTTTGCCAACGAATTGGGGGCTAAAGGGCTTGCCTGGATTAAAGTCAAAGAAGAGCAAGAACTACAATCTCCTATTGTCAAATTCTTTACCGAAGACGAAATCAAGGGCCTTCTCAGAGCCCTTGCTCCTTCCCCAGGTAGTACTATTTTCTTTGTGGCTGATAGGCCCGAAATAGTCAATGAAGTGCTGTCAGAGCTTCGGAAAGAGCTGGCCAAGCGGCTAAATCTTATTCCAGAAAAAGAATTTAAATTCTGTTGGGTGGTAGATTTTCCTCTCGTAGAATGGGATGAAGAAGAGCAGCGCTACGTGGCCATGCACCATCCCTTTACCTCTCCTAAAGAGGAAGATTTAGAGCTTTTAGAAAAGGAGCCTGCAAAAGTACGTTCTAGAGCCTACGATTTAGTTTTGAACGGTATTGAAGTTGGCGGCGGAAGTATTCGTATCCACCGGCCAGACATTCAAGAAAGAGTGTTCAAGCTCTTAAAGATCAGCCCGGAAGAAGCGCGGGAAAAATTTGGCTTTTTACTGGAAGCTTTGGAATATGGAGCCCCTCCTCACGGAGGGTTTGCCTTTGGTTTTGATCGTCTAGTAATGTTAATGCTTGGCAGAAAAAGCATTCGCGAAGTAATCGCCTTTCCAAAGACTCAACGTGCCCAATGCCTCCTTACCGGAGCACCTGCACCTGTAACCATGACTCAGCTTACGGAACTCCATCTGCTCCCTGGCTGGGAGGTGGAAAAAAGGCAAAGATCTAAAGGGAGAAAACAGGAGCTTTTCCATTTATAAGGGGTAAAAATTAGGCAATATCTATTGGCAACTCCTTTTTAAATATAAAAAGTCTGAGTCCCATAATAATTTGAAGTTTTTAACACTTGGCAAAAAAAGTCTTTATTCTTAGCATTAATTTATGGCCGGCCGTATGATTATCGTTTCTAATCGCCTTCCGGTCACTGTCTCTAAACGTGAAGGTAAGCTTTCTTTCCAACCCAGTGCTGGAGGATTAGCTACCGGATTAGGGTCTTTTTATAAGGAAACCGGGGGAGTTTGGCTTGGATGGCCGGGTATTTCGCTCGAATCCGTTAGAGGCCGCGAAGAAGAGGTCAGAGCCAAACTAGCTGAGCTCTCTTGCAAGCCGGTCTTTCTTTCTCAACGACAAATTGAAAATTTTTATTATGGTTTTTCTAACAAGACTCTTTGGCCTCTTTTTCATTATTTTTTGCAATATGCAGTCTTTGATCAAAAACTCTGGGAAGCCTATCGCCGGGTAAACCGGCAATTTTGTGAAGCAGTGCTAGAGGTAGCAGATCCTGATAGCACTATCTGGGTACACGATTATCAGCTCCTTCTTCTCCCTGGACTTTTAAGAGAAAGGCTCCCACAGGCAAGCATTGGCTTTTTTCTCCATATTCCTTTCCCGTCTTTTGAGATTTTTAGAGTGCTGCCTTGGCGAGAAGAACTCTTAAAAGGGCTTTTAGGAGCTGACCTTATTGGTTTCCATACTTACGATTACGTACGGCATTTTGTAAGTGCCGTAAGAAGAATCCTAGGGTATGAACACCAATTGGGCCTCATTTCTACAGAAAATCGGGTCATCAGGGTAGATGCCTTTCCTATGGGGATAGATTACGAAAAATTTGCTCGTAGTGCCGAAAAACCCGAAGTAAAACAAGAAATCAAGCGCATTAGACGCCGCGTAGGAGACAGGAAGGTTATCCTTTCAGTAGATAGGCTAGATTATACCAAAGGCATCGCCCAACGTTTACGAGCCTATGATCAACTCCTTGAAAAATATCCGCAATATCGCGAAAAAGTCGTCCTTATTCTAGTGGCAGTGCCTTCTCGCACCAGAGTGGAGCATTATATGCTCCTCAAAAGAGAAGTTGACGAATTAATCGGACGCATAAATGGACGCCATGGTGGCTTTGGCTGGACCCCAATTTGGTATCTTTATCGCTCTCTTCAGTTTCCTACCCTAGCTGCTCTCTATAACTTAGCTGATGTGGCCCTAGTTACTCCCTTCCGAGATGGGATGAACCTTATCGCTAAAGAATATGTTGCTTCCACTCCGGCAGAACATGGGGTCTTGGTCCTTTCGGAAATGGCAGGAGCCGCCTCTGAGCTCGGTGAAGCCCTAATCATCAATCCTCACAATCTCAACCAAATGACCGAAGCCATGAAAGAGGCCCTGGAAATGGAGCCTGAAGAAAAAAGTCTGCGTAATCATCTGATGAAATATCGTCTCAGACGTTATGATATTCATCGTTGGGCCCGTGAGTTTGTAGAAAAATTAAAAGAAATTAAAGAAATTCAGCAAGAATTTGTAGCAAGAAGGATTACTCCCCAAATTTTAAAAACCATATGTGAAGCATTTCGCCTGGCCCACAATCGAATCGAATTTTTAGACTATGATGGCACATTGATAGGCTTTGCACCACGTCCAGAAGCAGCTTGTCCAGATGAAGAGCTCCGAAAACTCTTGAGAAAACTTGCCCTTTTGCCGAATAACGAAGTAGTACTTATTAGCGGAAGAGACAAAGAAACCCTGGAAAGATGGTTTGGAGATCTGCCTTTGAATTTGGTTGCAGAACACGGAATCTGGATTCGAGAACCTGGCCATGAGTGGGAGATGATCGAACCTCTGAGTACAGATTGGAAAGAAGCTATTAGACCTATTATGGAAAATTTTGCTGATCTTACTCCCGGAGCCTTTATTGAAGAAAAGGACTATGCCCTAGTTTGGCACTACCGCCGTGCAGATCCAGAGCTTGCCTCCGTAAGGGCCCGTGAATTAAAAGATGCCCTCTATGATATCACCCAGAATCTTGATCTTGTGGTCCTGGAAGGAAACAAGGTAATCGAAGTAAAACCAATCAATGTAAATAAGGGGCGAACAGCACGATATTTTTTAGACCGCAAAGAGTATGATTTCATTTTGGCAGTAGGAGATGATTGGACTGACGAAGATCTCTTCGAAGCTATGCCAGATAAAGCTTATACCATCAAAGTTGGTTTTGGAGTCTCTAGAGCCAAATATCAGGTAGGTTCTTTTCGGGAAGTACGTCAAATTTTGCAAGAACTTGCTGAGGAAAATGCCTGAAGAGATCCTTTTCCATGTCAAAGACTGCGCCCTAGTTTCTATCTCCACGGGAATCAAAGCTTATATTCTAACAGAACTTCTAGATCATCTAAGAGAAGTCGAAGTAGGGTGTCTTTACTACCATTTTTGGGCACGACAGTTGCGGCCATCTTTTGATCATCCAGAATTTCACAATGATTTTGCCGCCTGGGTCCACCGAGAGCTACATGATTGGGTGTTGGCAGAAAGGCTTAATCTTATTGCTCCTCATGAATTCCATAACCTTGAAGAATTACGAGAGGAGCTGATTAACGTCTTGGAAGAGCGCTTTGACGAAAGCGGAGATTTGCCTTGGCGTAAAGCCGAAAAACCTTTTTACTTTGTCAAAAGCCAAATTGTTGTGATAGATACCGGGCAACGCCTGACACATCCTGAAGAACTTCGGCAAACTATTCCCAAGCTTTCTCAAGGGAGTATCTTTTATCATTTTATAGATGCTCGCCGCCGTACTCCAGAGCGCATAGATGATTTTAGGGCCTGGCTTTCGGCTTTTTCTCCTTCTTACGATAGCCTTGCAATCCGTCTAGCTAGTATCGATCCCTATTTTCTTACTCTCACGGAAATAAGAGATCAATTAGCCGCTGTATTTGAAGACTATTTTGAGGAGAACCATGAATAACGAGCTCCTCACACATTATGAAGCAATTGTAGGGCCAGATGTTATCGAACAGCTTCGCCAAATGGCCGCTCGATTAAAAGACGCGCGGGTCCTTCACGTCAATTCTACCCGTTACGGAGGAGGAGTTGCTGAAATCCTGCGCAGCATGGTCCCTCTGATGGAAGCCCTTGGGCTTTCTGTCCGTTGGGAGGTAATTTCTGGAGATGAGCCTTTTTTTCAGGTAACCAAATCTTTTCACAATGCCTTGCAGGGTTTTCCTATAGAATTTACCGAAAAGGCTATCAAGACTTATGAAGAAAACAATCGCAAAGAATTTGAGAAATTAGAAAAATTTTTACAAGAAGCAGACTTTGTCTTTATCCACGACCCTCAACCTGCTTTCCTTATCAAATTTATGCCGGAAAGAAAAAACAAATGGATCTGGCGCTGCCATATTGATCTCTCGCGTCCCTATCGACCCGTGTGGCGCTACTTACGCAATATCGTAACAGACTACGATGCTAGCATTTTTTCTATGCCAGATTTTACCCAACCCCTTCCTCACCCTCAGTACATTATTCCTCCAAGTATTGATCCGCTTACCGAAAAAAATATGGAATTGCCTCCCGAAGAGATAAAAGCCGTTTATGATCGTTTTGGCCTTGACCCTGCCAAACCTATAGTTCTTCAGGTCTCCCGCTTCGATCGTTTCAAAGACCCAGTAGGGGTGATTCGTGCAGCTCTTTTGGCTATGAAGTTTTTGCCTTTTCAGCTAGTTTATGCCGGAGGTGGAGCAGCTGATGACCCAGAGGGGGAGATCGTTTATCAGGAAGTGCTAGCTGCTGCTAAAGATCATCCGGATATCCATATTCTTTACCTCCCTCCTGATGCTCACCGCACTATTAACGCGCTCCAAAGGGCAGCACAGGTAGTATTACAAAAATCTCTTAAAGAAGGATTTGGGCTTACCGTTACCGAAGCTATGTGGAAATTTAAACCGGTAATTGGGGGAGATACTGGTGGGATAAGGCTTCAGGTAGTTAATCATCATACAGGCTTTTTAGTCCATACCCCTGAGGGGGCGGCCTTGAGAATAAGATACTTGCTCTTTTATCAGGACAAGTGTTATGAAATGGGACAAAAAGCCCACCAATTTGTAAAAGAAAATTTTCTCATCACCCGCCACGTAAGAGATTATCTTTCTTTAATGCTGGCCTTTGTTTCTGGAAATGGAGAACGGATCGAGCTAGAGGCCCTTTAAGCGGTTTTTGGCCATGCGATAAGCAAGCTTAATAGCAGCTAAAAGGCTTTTTTCCTTGGCTATTCCTTGGCCAGCGATATCGTATGCTGTGCCATGATCTACAGAAGTCCTCACTATCGGAAGTCCAAGGGTTACGTTTACCCCATCTTCAAAATGGAGTAACTTGAAGGGGATTAAACCTTGATCGTGATAAAGAGAAACAACGAGGTCAAAATCGCCCTTTACCGCCCGGTAAAAGAGACTGTCTGCAGGGTAAGGACCTGAAAGTGGAATCCCCTTTCTTTGGGCTTCTTTTACGGCGGGAATTAAAATCCGCCTTTCTTCTGAACCAAAAAGCCCCCCTTCACTAGCGTGGGGATTAAGGGCGGCAAGGGCAAGTTTGGGGTTATGCCGGCCAAGATCACGACGCAAAAAATCATGCGCTAGAGAGCTTACATCTAAAATTCGCTTCACACTAAGAAGAGACGGGACTTCCTTTAAAGCTACATGAATAGTGACTAAAACGACAGAGAGCTTCTCACCATAAAAGGCCATAGCCACTTTTGGGGTTTTTGTAAGAGCAGCTAACATCTCTGTATGGCCTGGGTAGGCCTCTCCCGCCATCCTCAATGCCTCCTTACTTATAGGACAGGTTACGAGTCCGTGAAGCTTACCCTCAAGGCAAAGCCGCACTCCTTCTTTGATATAGCGAACCATTGCTGAAGCCGTTTCCAGGGTAGGCCTGCCAGGCTGGTAAGGAAGTTCTGAAAGGGAAACCACTTGAGAAGGCGGCCTTGGCAAAGAAAGCTTTTCTGCCACTTGATAAAGGAGCTTTTCATCTCCCAAAATCACCAACTCTAAATCTTCTGGAAAGGGCTGGGTTAAGGCCTTAAGAATTATCTCCGGCCCTACCCCAGCCGGACAGCCAAGAGTAATCCCCAAGCGAAGTTTCTTAGAGATAGTAGAAGAGTTTTCTTTCATAAACCTTGGTTTTTAATTGACCTTTTTTGACAAGCTCTTCAAGAATAGCAAGGGTCTTCTGGTAATCATAAGAAAGGGCTTGCGCGATTTCTTCTGAAGGACAAGGTCGGCGAGAAAGAAGGGCAAGAATTTCTTCTCTCTGAGGACTCCTTTTCCCGCCTTTTTTTTGCAGGGCCTCGCGTGAGATGACCTCAGCCTGGGGTTCAAAAAGGGTGGCTATTTCTTCCAGCCTTTTAAGAGAAAGCGCCTTTAGGCCCACATAGGCCGGAGGACGATCAATGGTATTTAACTGGACCCTTTCAGGAGCAATCCTTTTTACCAAAGAAACCAGAGATTCTATTTCTTCTAAAGAATCATTTACCCCTTCCACCAGCATGATCTCTAACCAAATCTCACCGGCAAATTCTTCTCTTAACTTTTTCAAACCCTCGATGATCTTGAGAAACGAAAGCCCTTTAACCGGACGATTAAGAAGGTAAAAGGTCTCCTCCCGGCCCGCATCAAGAGAAGGCAAGATAATATCGCAGGCCTTGATCTCCTGGCGAAGCTCTTTTTTCCAAAGGAGAGAAGAATTAGTAAGGAGACAAAGGGGTCTGTCGGTAAGATCTTTAGCAAAGGCAATAAGCTCTCCAAGCTCCAGATGAAGGGTAGGCTCTCCAGAACCAGCAAAAGTCAAGACTTCGTAATGAAGCTCCGGGGCCTGAAGTTTTTGGGACAGAGCCTCTTTGATTTCAGAGGTAGGACGATAGGGACGACGTACTAAGGTATGAACTTTGGTAGGGCCTATCTCACAATAAAGGCAATCAAAAGAGCAAACCTTAGGCCAACCTAGAGGATCAACCCCTAGAGAAAGACCTAGTCTGCGAGATTTTACCGGCCCGAAAACAGCTGGTAAACGTTTCATTTTAGGGTTTAGGAGCCATCATCTGTATGGCATGCCGGGCCACCAGGTCTTTCATATCGAGGTAAGCCTCCCTGGCCCGATTTAGATATTCCAGAAAACAGGGCAATTCTTCAAGATAAAGAGCCTGAGGACCATCGCAAAGGGCCTTTTCTGGTACAGGATGAAATTCGACCAACACCATGTTGGCTCCTGCAATTACACCTTGAGCAGCCACATGATAGATGTCTTTTATACCGTCAGGGGCCTGAACACGAGATCCAATCGGATGGGAGGGATCAACACATACTGGGAGCTTGGTGAGACGTTTCACTACCGGTACATGACCAAAATCTACGAGATTTCGGTGCGGATCCCCTAGATGAGTCCGAACACCTCGCAAACAAAAAATGATGTTGTGATTTCCTTCACTGGCAACATACTCACAGGCATTGAGGCTTTCTTCGATCGTAAGCCCCATGCCACGTTTATAAAGTACAGGAAACTCTTGCTGGTTCCCCACAGCCTTTAAAAGTTCGAAATTCTGGGCATTGCGAGTGCCAATCTGAAGCATAACACCAGTAGGATGACCCGTCTTTTCCAGAGCTTCCCAAATTTCTTCAATATGATGCGGAGATAGCACCTCCATGGCAATTACCGCAATGTCATACTTTCCAGCTAGCTCAAATAGCCACGGGAGACATTCCTTACCATGGCCCTGAAAATCGTAAGGAGAAGTGCGTGGCTTGTAAGCCCCCATCCGAGTAGTGCGAATACCATTTTCTTTTAAGGCCCGGAAAATAGCTTCTACGTTCTCTTTTGTATCTACAGCACAAAGTCCTACGAAGACGTGGAAGGAATTCTGGTCAAAGTGAAGCCCCTTATAATCAAACCCTATAGGCTCCAAATCTCCATGACGCCCTATTTGCCGATACTTGGCTGAGATACGGATAGCCTTTTCCACTCCCGGAAGACTCTGAATAACCTCTAGAGGTATCTTTCGGGTATCACCTATGAGGTGAATTTCTACCACTTTACGAGTAATTCCCTGATATTCAGCTACCTGGGTCTTTACCCCTTCGAACTGAGAAAGATACTTCATGAGAATCTGATATTCGGGGCTTTCTGGAGTAACATCTGGTTTGAGAATAATGATCATGGGAAACCACCTCCAAACGAACTTTGAATGGCATTGTAACTCTCCTGAAAAGCTTTGCAATTAATCCGGCTTTTCCATTTTAAAATACCAAAAACATTTTGCCTTTTAAAAAAGTTTTATCTAAAATGGGTTCCATTAAAAAAATCTATCAAGGAGGGTGGAGATGGATGTAAAAAGTGCGCTTTTGTCTTTGCAGGCCTTCTTTCTTGCCAGAATCTTGGGTGCCTTAATTGTCCTCATCGTCGGTATTTGGCTTTCCAGACGAATAGCCAACTTTTTTGGACGCCTTTTTGACCGGAAAGGGGTAGATGTAACACTTTCCAACTTTTTAAGAGGCCTAATCTACTACGCCTTAATACTTTTGGTTATAATTGCGGCCGCCGGACAACTTGGTATTAATACCATGTCCTTTCTCACCGTACTTGGTGCTTTAGGTCTTGCCATTGGCCTAGCCTTAAAGGATTCTCTCTCCAATATCGCTGCGGGTGTAATGTTGATCCTCTTTCGCCCCTTTCGGGTAGGAGATGCCGTTACGGTAGCAGGAGTCACTGGAGGAGTCCAAATGGTAGGGCTTTTCAATACTGTTTTACACACTCCAGACAACCAAAAAATTATCGTACCCAACAGTAAAATCCTAGGAGATATCATCACCAACATTACCGCCAATGAAAAAAGGCGTATTGATCTGGTAGTTGGTATCAGCTATGAAGACGACATAGATAAAGCCAAGGCCATTCTTTGGGAACTAGCTGCTAAGGATTCTCGCATCCTTAAAGACCCTGCTACCACGGTAGCTGTAGCAGAACTTGCAGACAGCTCGGTTAATCTAGTTTTTAGGCCCTGGGTGAAGACTTCTGATTACTGGGCAGTACGTTTTGACCTCATCGAAAAAATTAAAAAGACCTTTGACCAAGAAGGTATCAGCATCCCTTATCCGCAACAGGATGTCCATCTCTTTGTAGAAAAAGAAGCCAAAACCAATTAGAAAAGCAAAGGGGGGCGATGTCCCCCCTTTCTAAATTTTCAAGCTCTTAATTTCTCCTCTGAAAACGTTTAGAATAAGATGAAAAATGTCTTAAGAAAGGAAAGGAGGAGTTTTTATGGCTGGTTTTGACAAAAAGAAGGCCATTGAGGCCGCTATTTCTCAGATCGAAAGACAATTTGGCCGCGGAATGATTATGCGTTTAGGGGAGGCGCCGAAGATAAAAGATGTCGCAGTAATCCCAAGTGGTTCCTTGGGCCTTGATATTGCTACCGGAATAGGCGGTATCCCTAAAGGGCGTATTACCGAAATTTTTGGGCCAGAATCATCCGGAAAAACTACGCTGGCTCTCCATGTTATTGCAGAATCTCAGAAAGACGGGGGCACCGCAGCCTTTATTGATGCTGAACACGCCTTAGATGTCCACTACGCCCAAAAATTGGGAGTAAAGGTAGACGATCTCTTAGTTTCCCAACCTGATACCGGAGAACAAGCGCTTGAGATTGCAGAAGTGCTTGCCCGCAGTGGTGGAGTGGATGTCATCGTGGTGGATTCCGTGGCGGCCCTGGTACCCCAGGCCGAAATTGAAGGGGCCATGGATGATGTCCAAGTAGGTCTTCAGGCGCGCCTCATGTCTAAGGCCATGCGAAAGCTTACCGCTGCCATTGCCCGTACAGGCACAGCCGTGGTTTTCATCAATCAAATCCGGATGAAAATTGGCATGGGAGGTTATGGAAATCCTGAAACTACCCCTGGGGGTAATGCTCTTAAATTTTATGCCAGCTTAAGGCTTGATATTCGCCGGATTGGTACTATTAAAGATGGCGGAGAACCCGTGGGAAACCGGGTAAGGGTGAAGATAGTCAAAAATAAAATGGCTCCACCTTTCAAAGAAGCTGAGTTCGATATTTATTATGGTGAAGGTATTTCCAAATTTACCGAACTCTTAGATCTCGGTGTCAAAATGGGAATAATCGATAAAAGCGGTGCTTGGTATTCTTATCAGGGGGAACGTTTAGGGCAAGGGCGCGAAAATGTAAGACGTCTGTTCCAGGAAAAACCAGAATTGGCAGCCGAAATAGAAACTAAGATCCGAGAATTTGCCGGTCTTCCTCTCCAAAAGGAAGTACCTGAAGCCACTGAGGCCCATGCCGGATAATCCTCTGCAAGGTTTGCGTTTTCTGGTAGTAGGAGACGTAATGCTTGACCGCTATTTCTGGGGAGATGTAGAACGCATTTCTCCAGAAGCCCCGGTACCAGTATTTAATTTGCGTTATGTCACTAAAACCTTAGGTGGAGCGGCCAATGTAGCCAACAACCTGCGAGGACTTCGTGCCCAGGTAGATCTAGCCGGAGTAATTGGAAATGATCCCGAAGGGGAAGAATTTACAGCTCTTTTGCGGGAAAAACAGATCGGTTTCCAAGGGATCGTAAAAGAAAAAAAGAGGCCAACTACTGTTAAAACCCGGATTATAGCTTCTTCTCAGCAACTTCTGCGAATTGATGCCGAAAATTGTTCCCCTTTATCAAAAGATACAGCAGAACTTTTAAAAATAAGGCTTAAAGAGCTCCTAACCCATACCAACGGGGTAATCCTTTCAGATTATGCCAAGGGGCTTTTTCTGACTGATGGCCTCTCCAACTGGCTTATAAAGGAAGCCCGCCAACAAAATCTTCCGATAATGGTTGACCCTAAGGGGCTTTCTTGGGAAAGATACAAGGGAGCCACCTGTGTTACTCCCAATCTTAAAGAACTCAAAGAAATCGCCAAAGCTGAAGGCCTTTTTACCCGTGAAATGCCCACTGTGTGTGAACATCTCTGTCAAAAATATCAATTCTCCTTTATGCTAGTCACTATGGGAGCAGAGGGAATTTATCTTCACCATCCCGAAATAAAGAAAAAATTTCCTGCTGAAGCCCGGGAGGTTTATGATGTCTCAGGGGCGGGAGATACCGTTATCGCCACGGTAAGTGCCTTTTACACCGCAGGGTTTCCCCTAGAAAAAGTTTTATCTTTAGCAAATAAAGCAGCAGGGATAGTTGTGGGCAAGGTAGGCACCCAGCCCATTTTGTGGGAGGAAATTGCAGAATATGTCTGATCCGCGTTGACGAAATAGAGCTTTTCTTTTATTAGGATTACCGCATCTTTTACAAGGAGGGAGAAGATGGCCAGACACAAAAAGATAGAACGTATGCGCGAAATAGAAAGGCGGCGTAGGCGAAGGGCTAAGCTTGCCAAACTCAGGGCCAAGGGCCTCTTTCCCAGGCCTGAAGGTTATGATCCCCGGGTATATCCTTACGTGGCATACGCTGTAGCCAAGGGGATCATGACCCTTGAAGAGGCCCTTAAAAGACTTGAGGCCGCCAAAATAGAAGGGTCTTCTTAACGAGCCCGCTCTATCAAACAAAGCATCTCCCTTACTGCTTCCTTCATTCCTATCATGATAGCGCGGGCTACAATGGCATGCCCGATACTAAATTCTTCTATTTCTGGAATAGCGGCCACGGGGGTAATATTCTCATAGTGTAAACCGTGGCCCGCATGGACTTCAAAACCCAAATCTCGCGCAATTCTAGCTGCTTCTTCAAGACGTGCAAACTCAAGCTCCATTTCCTCGGGCCCCTTGGCCTCAGCATAATGGCCCGTATGAAGCTCTACCACATCAGCCCCGGTTTTGGCTGCTGCCTTTAATTGTTCAGGGTCAGGATCAATAAAAATACTTACTTTAAGCCCCGCTTCTTTGAGTTCTTCTACTACCTCTCGCACTTTGGCGGTACGACCCTTGACTTTAAGTCCTCCCTCGGTGGTAATCTCTTGTCTTCGTTCTGGAACCAAAGTTACTTGGTCAGGCCGTATTTCTTTGGCAAGCTTGATCATCTCCTCTGTGGCAGCCATTTCCAAAACTAGTTTCGTCTTGACAATCTCCCTCAAAAGACGAACATCTCGATCTTGAATGTGGCGGCGATCTTCTCGAAGATGAACTACTATGCCATGGGCACCACCAAGTTCGGCTAGCACTGCCGCGTGTATAGGATCAGGATAATTTACCTTGCGGGCCTCTCTTACTGTAGCCACGTGATCCACATTTACCGCTAATTTAGCCGGCATATACTCCCTCCTTCGCACAAAATTTAATATTTTGCGAGCCTTTACCCCTAAAAGACCTTTGAGCAGCTTGAGTTCTTTTTTTACCATAAGTTGGGCTGCAACAGGACTGGTCTCGTGCTCATGTCCCAAAAGATGTAAAAGCCCGTGGATAGCAAGGGCTAACAAATAATGTCTAAAAGGTAGGTTGTATTCCTTTGCTTCTCGCCGAGCTGTCTCCACTGACAACAAGGCATCTCCTAAAAGATGTGGCTGTATCGCTGCAAAAGGACCTTCTCGCTGAGAAAAAGAGATAACATTGGTAGGATAAGGCCTCCCGAGATATTGCTGGTTGTAGAGGGTAATCTGAAAATCGTCTAGCAAGATGAAAGTGGCTTCTTTTTCTGGAATACCAAGGAAAAGAAGGGCTTCTTCTAGTTTTTTACGTAACCAAGATCGTGGAACAGGTAAATCTTGTTGGTCAATGATTTCAACAGGCATCTTAAAGGAGTTTGATAGTGAAAAGAAACCGGAAAAGCAAGAGGCAAAATTGAGTACATTCCTTAAACATTTAGACCCTGCCTATTTCTGCTTTTAGAAATAGAAACAAGTCCTTGCATTCTTTGCACTCTAGGCATTTATGAAGGTTATAAGGATAAATGGTGCATCCGCTCCTACATCAATTCGCTAGATAAGCTCTTTGCCTCTTCTTCGGTAAAGCCTATTATCCAGCAAAACAAAATTTTTAAGAGACTTATCAAAAATTCAGAAATTGGAGAGATTGTAAAGACAAGTGTTAAAGACTCGTTCCTATTTCCATTCCGGAAAAAAATAGAAACAGATCCCAAAGAGTAATCTCGACAAAAAATGCTCAATAATAAAAGGGGGAGGCTTTAGGCCTCCCCCCTTTTCTAACGGAGATTCTTGCTCTTTAGAAGCGATAAGTTATGAACCCGGTGAGCACGTAAGCCTCGCCGTCAAGATCGCCGTAGACATATTCTTCGTCGTCATCAAAGTCGGAGTACCAGTAGTTGAG
>JALSPG010000053.1 GCA_026986115.1 Thermodesulfobacteriales bacterium | reverse complement strand
GCAAAAAGCCGGTATTAATAATGCGAACTGCTTCAAGGCCATTTTCGGCCTCTTTTACCTGGTAACCTTCTTTACGCAAGACAGAAGCAATCCGAAAGCGCTGGACGGGCTCATCGTTGACCAGTAAAATAGATGCCGTTTTGGTTGCAACCATAAATTTTTTAGATTAATTCTAACTTAAGTTTAATTTAATTAACAAACGAGGTGCCATATGACGAGCTCTCTTCTTCTCAGCATAACTACTTTTCTTTACCTTGCAGCATCGATTTTTTATCTCCTTCATTGGATCTTTCGGTGGAAAAAAATAGGTCCTGTTGCTACAGCCACTTGCGCTAGTGGTCTCCTTTTACATACTATCGGTTTTTTTATGCGCTGGTGGGAATCCTACCAACTGGGTTATGGTCGTATCCCCCTCACTAACCTTTATGAATCTTTAATCTTTTTCGGCTGGACCACTATCGCAGTTTATCTTTATCTAGAATATAAAACCAAAAATCGCATCATAGGAGTTTTTGCCACTCCCTTTGCCTTCCTGGCCATGGCCTACGCTTCTTTTTCCACCAGTCAAGAAATTCAGCCCCTTATTCCAGCTTTGCAGAGCAACTGGCTCACCGTACACGTGATTACCTGTTTTTTGGGCTATGCCGCCTTTGCGATTGCTTGTGGCCTAGGGCTTATGTATCTCCTGCGCAAAAAGGCCGCCAGCAATCAGGGTATCTGGGCCCATTTGCCAGATCTTAAAGCCCTCGACGAACTCATTTACAAAACCATTCTTTTTGGCTTTTTCTGGCTTACCGTGGGAATTATTACCGGGGCTGTTTGGGCAGAACAGGCCTGGGGATCTTATTGGAGCTGGGACCCAAAAGAAACTTGGTCTCTAATTACCTGGTTTGTGTACGCCACAGCCATCCACGCCCGTCTGATGCGAGGATGGAGCGGCACCAAAATCGCCTTTTTCTCTATCATTGGTTTCGTCTCCGTACTTTTTACTTACTTCGGGGTAAACTTCCTGCTTTCTGGGCTTCACAGCTACGGTGCCGGTTAAATTTTCCTGTCACGAACCTCCAGACCCGGTTTGGGCTTCACAGAATCTTTCCCGCCTTAAGGAAGCCCACCCGGGCTTTCCTTGGCACCGTTTAAACAGAGCTGCCCAAAAGCGCCTGAATCTCTTACTGGGTTTTTCTCCTTATGCCACCAATCTTCTAATTTGCCGCAAAGATCTCTTAAAACTTTTCTTAAAGGACCCCTTTCCCAAACCCTGGGGGCCTATCACTTTAGAAAGGCAATTCCAACAAGAAGGGCTTTCTCTCAAAGAATGGCGCTCTTTTGCCCTGTGGTTGCGACGTCTTAAACAGCAAGAAATTCTCAAAATTTTGGTGAGAGATCTCGAAGGAGAAACCTTTTCTCGTACGGTTTACGCTATCTCGAGACTTGCAGATTTTTTTCTCCAAGCCACCCTTTTCTGGCTTACAGAACACCTATTTTCTTCTTCCCTAAGAGAAAATTTTCTCATCATCGGCATGGGAAAGTTAGGCGGAAGAGAGCTCAACTATAGCTCTGATATTGACCTCGTCTTTTTTTACCATGCGGCTTTCTCTCAAAAAGAAACTTTTGTAACTTTGGCACGGGAAATCTTGCGTCTTATGGATACTCTTCTAGAAGGCGAAAGGCTTTTCCGGACCGATTTGCGCCTGCGGCCCGGCGGCAAAGAAGGAGAACTAGTTTACTCCCTTAAGGCCGGGGTTTCTTACTATTTTTTCCAGTCTCATCCCTTTGAAAGACTTGCCCTTGTAAAGGCCCGCCCTGTGGCCGGAAACCTACGCCTCGGAAAGGCCTTTTTAAAGGCCCTTCGTCCTGCCATTTATCCTCGGTTTCTTGATTACACTTATCTCGAACACCTCCGGGATCTCAAGGGGCGCCTTGCCAAAGAAGCCCTCAAAAAGGGAGCAGAAAGAGACTTAAAAATTGGCCCTGGCGGAATACGCGAAATAGAATTTTTTTGTCAGGCCCTCCAAATGATTTACGGTGGCAAGGAGCCTGGCCTCCGCACGAGAAATACCCTCTGGGCTATTCAAAAACTTAAACGTAAAGGGCTCCTTCCTGAAGAAGAAGCCAGTTTTCTTAAAAAAGCTTATATTTTTTTGCGAAGCCTGGAACACCGTCTTCAAACCGTACATTTCCGTCAAACTCACTTTTTGCCCTCCGAAAAAACCGCCCTTCTACGCTTGGCCCGAAGTGTGGGTTTTTCTGGTGAAAAAGCCCTTGAAAATTTCGAAGAAGAACTTCGCCACATTCGTAAAAAAGTAAATCGGATCTTTGAGGGCCTTTTTCAGGCCTCCCAAACTCCCCAAAACTCTGCCCCCAGAGAAGAAATTCTGGCCTACTGGGAGAGGAAAAAGGATGCTGGCGAGATTTCCGAAACGCTTGGGTTACCGGAAAGACTTTTGGAAGACGCTAAAAATCTTCTGGAGACCAAAGGCCCTTTAGCCCCCAAGAGAAGACCTCTTTTAAAGGAAATTTTTACCAAGGCCCTCTTAAAACTTAAAAACCTTCCTTCTCCGGAAAAGACCTTCGCTCGTTTCCTTTCCTTCATGGAACGCCTTGGAGGACGAATTTCTTTTCTTTACGCTCTCAAACATCAACCTGAAAAGATCGATGCCCTCCTCGAAATTTTTGCCAAAAGCAGCTTTCTTAGCCATCTTTTAGAAGTTGCTCCTGCGGCTGCAGAAGCCCTCTTTCGAAAAGAGGGTCTTCCACCCCTAGCTCCCCTACTTAAGGGCAAAGACACAGAAGAGGCTCTTTCCTTGTTACGCATGATCAAAAACGAAGAAGTCTTCCGTCTCGGCTATTTAGACCTTAAAGGAAAACTCCCCCTCAAAACTCTCCTGGCCAAACTCTCTTCTCTGGCAGATTTTATCGTGGAGGGCACTTTCCGCTTAGCTGCTCTCCAAAATCCACTTCCTACTCCTTTGATCGTTTTGGGGCTTGGTAAACTTGGAGGGCGAGAGCTTGGTTATCGCTCAGACCTCGATATGATTTTTGTAGCAGAAAATCACGAAAACCTGGTACCCCATACAAAACTTGCCCAGAAATTTCTCCATTTTCTGAGTGTGCCTTTACCTGAAGGCCCGGGCTATGAGGTTGACACCAGACTCCGACCAGAAGGCCGTAAAGGCCCTCTTGTAGTAAGCCTAAAGGGATTTTTGGCCTATTATTGCGAAGAGGCGGCTCTTTGGGAGAAGATGGCAATCTTGCGTTTAAGGCCCCTTAGTGGTGATCTTTCCTTGGGAAAAAGCTTAATTAAAAACTTACACCGGCTCCTGGCCAGCCAGCCACCAGGACCTAAAGAAGCAAAAGAAATATGGCAGATGCGCCTTAAAATGGAAAAAGAACGCTCTACAAAGGGGCTTTTCAACCTCAAAGTTGGGCCCGGAGGGCTTGCAGATCTTGAATTTGCCCTCCAATGGTTAATGCTTAAAAATTTAGGCTCCCTTCCCTGGGAAGGAAACTTTTTCTCGGCCTTGAGGAATCTTTCTCAAAAAAACATCCTTTCACCTTCCGAAGCCACCCTTTTAGAAGAAAATTACCTTTTCTTGCGACGGCTTGACCAATTGCTTATCCTTCTTTTGGATAAACCCGGGGAGGAAAAAGAATACCAGCCCGAAGAAATTGAAATTTGCGAGGAATATTTAGGCCCAGGGATCCTTGAACGACTGGAAAAAGTCTTTGAGTCCAACCGGAAATTGTTGACCAAGATTTTGGAAGTTTATGAGTGACATTCCGCCTCTTTATAACCTCGAAACCTATGATTACGAACTTCCACCAGAACTCATCGCTCAATATCCTTCTAGGGAAAGGACAGAAAGCCGCCTCTTAGTCCTCAAGCGGAAAGATGGCAGCCTCATTCACCACCAAAAATTTAGCGCTATTGAAGCGTATTTCCGGCCAGGAGATGTTCTGGCGGTAAACGACAGCCGGGTATTTCCCGCACGTCTTTATGGTCAGAAACCCACTGGAGGCACGGTAGAAATCCTTCTTTTGCGCCTGCCCCAAGAAGGCCAGCCAGTACCGGCTCTTTACCGGGGAAAAAGGATCCGAGAAGGTCTTGAACTTTCCTTCGGGGGAAAATTGCGGGGAAAAATCCTCAAAATTTTAGAGGGGGGAAAGGCCCTAATCTTATTAGAATCTTCAGGATCCCTTTTGAAGACTATTCAAGAGATAGGCCATGTTCCCCTCCCGCCTTACATTAAACGCTCCCCGGAAATTGAAGATCTCTTTCGTTATCAGACAGTTTATGCCCAAAAACCAGGCTCCGTGGCAGCTCCTACCGCTGGTTTTCACTTTACAGAAGAGCTTTTAAAAAAACTCCAGAAAAAAGGAATAATAATTCTAGCTATAACCCTTCATGTAGGATATGGGACCTTTGCCCCGGTAAAGACAAAAGATATTCGCAAACACCAATTGCATGAAGAGTATGTAGAAATTTCTCCAGAAGTAGCCAAAGAAATAAACCGGGCCAAAGAGGAAGGACGAGCAGTATTTGCTGTAGGGACTACCACTTTGCGTGCTTTAGAGTTTGCCGCGCAGCAAGAAGGAAAGGTCAAAGCCCTTGCGGCTTGGTGCGATCTTTACATCTATCCTGGTTTTCGGTTCCAAGTAGTAGATCATCTGATTACCAACTTTCATCTTCCAAAATCGAGTCTCTATATCTTGGTAGCAGCCTTTGCCGGGCTTGAAAATATAAAGCGAGCCTATACGGAAGCTATCAAAAGGCGCTATCGTTTTTTCTCTTACGGAGACGCCATGTTAATTTTGTAGAGACCTTTGCAAAATGGCTAAGAGCAGCGTTGTAAGCACAATCACAGGATCCGTTCCTATTTTTCGTCCCGAAAAAAAATAGGAACGGATCCTGTTTTATTCCAAATCGATGAAAATTCGAGAAGAACTCGAAAAGCTTGAAGAAAGGACACTTTCTCCCTACGCAACCCTTGCGGCAAAAAGCCGAGGGCGTTTGCATCCCGAACCGGAATGCGACATCCGCACCGCTTTCCAACGAGACCGGGACCGCATCATCCATTCCAAAGCCTTTCGTCGCCTCAAACACAAAACACAGGTCTTCTTGTCTCCCGGGGGAGACCACTATCGCACTAGACTTACTCATACGTTAGAGGTAGCCCAAATTGCTCGCTCCATGGCCCGGGCCTTGCGCCTGAACGAAGATCTAACCGAGGCCATTGCCTTGGGGCATGACCTAGGCCACACCCCTTTTGGTCATGCCGGAGAAGCGGTGTTAAACGAACTTCATCCTGAAGGCTTTCGCCATTACGAACAAAGCCTCAGGGTAGTAGACTTTCTTGAAAAAGACGGCCGCGGGCTCAATCTTACCTGGGAGGTGCGAGATGGAATTTTGAAACATTCTAAGGGTAAGGGGCCTATTCTTCCGGAAAACCCCGAAAACCTTCCCGCCACGTTGGAAGGACAGCTTGTGCGGATAGCCGACATAATCGCCTATCTTAATCACGATCTCGACGATGCCTTGCGAGGAGGAGTAATCAGAGAAAACGATATTCCAGAAGAATGTATAAAAATTCTCGGAGCCCGACATTCAGAACGAATCAATACCATGGTCCGCAGCCTGGTTTTTCGAACTCTAGCGGTTGATGACGGAAAACTCCACCTCGATGAAGATGTTATGTATGCCATGGAACGTCTACGAGAATTCCTTTTTGCAAAGGTTTACGAATCCCCAGTTGTCTATCAAGAATTCGTCAAAGCCAAAAAACTCCTCCGAGAACTATATCATCATTTCCTGGAACATGGTCTTCCTTGGGATAAAGAAAAGATCTACACAAAAGAAATTCCCCTTCACCAAAGAGTTTGCGATTTTATTGCCGGTATGACAGACCGCTACGCCTTAGCCCTTTTTGAAAAAATCTTTATTCCGCGGCCCTGGCCTTTTTAAGGCCCTTTTTAGCATTTACCTTTTATCACATTTTATATCATCTGCCCATCTTAAACTTAAGAAGCATATCTTGTCAGATTCAATAAAAATAGGGAAGAATCCTAGCATTGGGCTTACAATGCTGATCTCTACAATTTTACAAAGATTTCCAAATTATTTTTTAAAACCAATAGATTTTACATTATTAATTATTTAAAGCTAATTAAATATTACACCGAAAAAAAATTAAAAAAATCATGAAAATGTTAACAGGACTTTTAAAAATATGGAAATTGGAAAAAAGTTCAAATTTAATGAAAGAGACTTCTTAAAAGTTTTTCTAGGTTCTTTTCAAGGATTTCTTACAGTAATAGATCCTGATGATATTGTCCTTTTTGCTAATGAACCTCTTATCAAGCATATAGGTTTTGACCCTGTTGGTCACATTTGTTACCAGGTCTTCCATGATCGCAAGACTCCATGCCCCGAATGTCCCAAAAAAGAAGTCTTAAAGAAAGAAAAGAATATTTCTTTAGAACGGGTAAGCCCCAAGGATAACCGCTGGTACAGCACGGTAAATTGCCCCATAAATCTTCCCAATGGGCGCCTGGGGATGTTTTCTTTGATTGTAGATATTCACGAAAAAAAATTGGCTCAGCAAACTGCAGAAAGACACCGCCGCTTTCTAGAAACTATCTGGAATCGAGCCCCCTTCCTTATTGTTGGAATAGATCCTGGTTGTGGAGAAATAATTTTTGTAAACAAAGAATTTGAAAAAACTCTCAAGTATAAAGCTGGAGAAATAATAGGGAAAAACGTCTTCGAATTGTTTCCTGAAGAGGAAAGGCAGAGAGTTATGAATTGTTGTAAGGAAGTGTGTCAGGGAGAAGAAAAAGAAGCTGTTGAATTTTGGTGGCGGTCTAAAGATGGCGAATGTCATCTCTTACAAAGTACCTGTTTTTGGGTAGAAATTAATGAAGGCGAAAAATTTGTTTTTAACATTTCGCGCGATATTACTCAGGAAAGGCGCCTTCAGGAACAACTCCTCCAAGCCCAAAAGATGGAAGCGGTAGGACGGCTTGCTGGTGGCTTGGCCCACGATTTTAACAATTTACTGACTTCTCTTAGAAGTTATTTGGAACTTGTTCACAAGCATCGCCATAATCCTGAAAAGATAGGGCAAATTTTAAAAAATATTAATCTTGTCCTGGAAAGAACAGGAGACATCACCCAAAAACTTTTAACTTTTAGCGGTCGCAGACCTCAAAAAAATGAGATTGTAGAGCTAGGACACTTTTTTGTGGAGATGAAAAATTTCTGGCAGCGTCTGCTCGGAGAGCACATCGAATTTTCCTTAGAAATTAAAAAAAGACCTGTTTATATCTTTGCCGACGAGACCCATATCCAGCAAATCATCATGAATCTTATCGTTAATGCCAAAGATGCCATGCCTAAAGGGGGGAAACTACATCTTTCCATTGAGGCTAAAAAGATCGAAGGCAAAGACCTAGATCCTCCTGAGTTGAGGCCTGGAGAGTATGCAGTGCTATCCATTTCGGATAGCGGGCCTGGAATTCCCAAAGAAATCCTTCCGCACATTTTTGAACCTTTCTTCACTACCAAACCTGCAGGTCAGGGAACCGGCCTCGGCCTTGCCATTGTCTATTCTTTGGTCAAACAGTATGGAGGCTATATTTCTGTCTATACGGAAAGAGGGCGAGGGACCACTTTTAAAATATATTGGCCGTTAACAAAACTCACCTCGGAAAAGAAAACCTCCGTTCAAAAAGAAGAGCTTTTGCAAGCTTCCGGTGGGGCTACTATTCTCGTCGTAGAAGATGACGCCTTGGTGCGCGAACCCATTGTAGAACTTTTGCGAGAAGCGGGCCATGAAGTATTGGAGGCAGAAAATGGGCTTGAAGCCCTTGAAGTTCTTTCACACCAAAAGGTAGACCTTATTATCTCCGACTTGGTAATGCCCAAAATGGACGGAGAAGAGCTGGTAAAACGCGTCAAAGAAAAATATCCCGACGTCAAAATTATTCTCTCTTCAGGGTATCCCGAGGGTTCGGTACCGACAAATGGTAAACTTAAAGGTATAACTTTTATCTCAAAACCCTACACCTTCTCGGAACTCCTCAAAAAGGTACACTTCCTTTTAAGTTCCTAGTTGGAGCTCCTCTAAAGTGGAGTTATCATGCAATTCATGTCTTCCAATAAGGGGTTTAATTGCCCTTTTGATATTTTGAAAAAAGTTCCCAGGGAAGAGCTCCCTGCTGAGCGCCCTCTTACCCCAAAAGAAGGAGAGATTTGTTTTGAAGAAATAATGCGGGGTGTAAAACGCCTTCTTGACCGGGATAAGATTTATTGGCGACTAGTTTATAAGAACAGCAGACCAAAACTCCAAGAAGAGATTGATTTACAAGAACTATGGCGTATCCGTGTTCGAGACACCTCTGAATACGTAGAAGAACTGGTAAGGGGGTTTCAAAAAGAGCTTTTTGAGGCCCTTCACGCCGGCAAAATTTCTGTCTCTCGCGTCTTAAATCTCCATCGCTTGAGGGTACCCGAAGCCGAAGAGGCCCTTAACACTTTTTTCAAAGAATGTGTGTTGCGAGGAGACCGTTGCGTCCTTATCATCCATGGCAGAGGACTTTCTTCTAAAAATGAACCGGTTCTCAAACGCAGGGTTCACGAATGGCTTCGGAAAGGACCTTTTAGAAAGTATATTTTGGGTTTTTGTAGTGCCAGGCAATGTGACGGTGGGATGGGAGCTACTTACGTAATGCTTTCCCCACGCCCTTTGAAGAAAAGGAGGGGCAAAAGTTGGTGAAGTTCTAAAAATGTTCTATCTTTAGCAGTAAGGAGGAAATTATGCTGCTACCCCTGCACGGGCGAAAAAACATTTTACTTCACGGCTTGCCTGGCAGCGGAAAGACCACCCTTGTAGAGCGATTAGTCCAGAAAATCCCTTATCCCAAACGGGGTTTCTACACACGTGAAGTTAGGGAACGTGGCCGAAGAGTAGGGTTCAAAATCATCACCTTGGATGGAAAAGAGGCCTGGCTTGCCAAAAGAGGAAAGGGTTATCCTCAAGTAGGGAAATATCGAGTCTATGTAGAATCTTTCGAAAAGCTAGCCGTGCCTACTATCCAAGAGGTAAACCCTGGCGAGATGATGGTTATCGATGAAATCGGAAAGATGGAACTCTTCTCCAAGAATTTCCAAGAAGCGGTTTTAAAGGTGCTCGATTCACAGGTTCCAGTATTGGCTACAGTGGGTTATGGTCTTCTTCCTTTTGTGGAAAAACTCTTCGAAAGAAAAGATTCTATTTTTGCCGAAGTTACTCCAGAAAGCAGAGACTATCTAGTAGAACGGGTAGCTGTAGAATTTTATCGTCCCGGGCTTTTTATTGCTGTTGAAGGGCTTGATGGTGCAGGAAAAAGCACCCTTTTAAAAAAACTTGTTAAAACTCTTTCCCAAGAAGGCTACAAGACCATTCTTACACAGGAACCCACTAATGGTGAATGGGGGCAAAAGATCAGGGAACATTTGACTGCCGGCTCTAAAATTTCTCCTCAGGCTATGGCAGAACTCTTTTTGCGAGATCGCAGGGAACATGCCAAAAATTTCCTCCTCCCCAATCTTCAAGAAAAACAAATTATCCTTTGCGATCGCTATTATCTTTCTACCCTAGCCTATCAAGGTGCCTGTGATCTGGAACTTGAAAAACTCAAACGCCAAAACGAAACCTGGGCTCCGGTACCGGACCTGGTTCTTTACTTAAAAGTACCTTTAGAAGAAGCCTTGGAAAGGGTTTCTAAAAGGCCTCTTTATAAACCCGAAGCGTATGAAACCAAAGAATTTTTGGCAAAAGTAGAACAACTTTATGAAGAATCTCTCAAACATTTTAAATACATCGTAGTAGATGCCATGCTTCCAGAAGAAAAGGTTCTTGAAGAAAGCCTTAAAGGTCTAATTCCCTACTTAAAGGCTTGGGAAGAAAGAAACTAATCTTTCTGCTCGATGGCAGATTCCCTGATGATCTCCTTGAGACTTTCCAGAGCATAAAGAAGATCTTGAACCGTTACGTGTGGGTGTTCCTCACAAAAAACCTCCACTACTTCAAGAAGCTGTTCTGTAAGATCTTGGAATTCTTCCATTGTAAGACCCTGCACTGGTTCGTTAGCCAAAAGACGGTCTAGATCTATGCCGTGCAGACGCAAAAGTTCGTCTTTTAATTGTTCCAGCCGTCTCTGACGCCCTTTTTGGATCTTTTTCTTATTTTTAATAGAGATAACCTTTCCCATTTTTTCACCTGACATCTCTAGAGTAGAAACAACCGTTCTGGTTTTAGATTTTCTTTCAAGCTTAAGACCCGTTACCTTAACTTTCAAGGGCTAGGGAATCGACAACCAGATTATCCCGGTGAATTACTTCTTCTTGTTTTATGTCCCCTAAGCGCTTACATATTTCGCGGGAGTGACATCCCAAAATCTTTGCCAATTCATCTGCTGAATAATTAGTAAGCCCAATAGCAACCCGACGGCCCCTCTCATCCAAACATTCTACACAGGCTCCTCTTTCAAAGCGTCCTTGAACTTCTTTAATACCTGCTGGAAGGAGGCTTTTTCCTCTTTTTAAGATGGCTTCTACTGCTCCGGCATCAAGGACAAGACGACCTGCAGGCCTAGAGTGGTATGCGATCCAAAATTTGCGAGCCGAGATTTTACGAGCAGGCAAAAAAAAGGTACCTACTTCCTCCCCGGCAAAAAGGCGCTCTAAAATCAAAGGCTCTCTGCCAGGAGCAATGATCATCGGGACTCCCAAGGCGGTTACCATTTTGGCCGCCCGGATCTTAGAGACCATACCTCCTCGACCAAGTCTTCCCGGTTTTTTACCGGCCATGGCCTCAACGGTAGCATCTATTTCTTTCACAAGCCTTATAGGCTTGGCCGCAGGGTCTTCACGAGGGTCTTTTTCGTAGAGGGCATCGATATCGGAAAGGCAAATCAAAAGATCTGCCCCGGCAAGCCCCACCACCATAGCTGCCAAGAGATCATTATCACCAAATTCGATCTCCTCCACAGCAACAGTGTCATTTTCATTAATGATGGGGATTACACCCCATTTGAGAAGTGTAAGGATGGTGTTGCGGGCCAAAAGATAGCGACGTCGATCTTCCAAATCTGCCCTGGTGAGGAGTATCTGAGCAGAGTGTTCATGATATTGGGCAAAATAATCTTCATAAGTTTGAATGAGTTCGGCCTGTCCGGTGGCAGCAAGTGCCTGTTTTTCGGTTAGGGTAAAAGAGCGCAAAGGCAAGCCTAGTTTTTTGCGCCCACAAGCAATGGCTCCCGAAGAAACTAATAAAATTTCGTAGCCCTGGCGTTTGAAACGGGAAATTTCGGCGGCCAAATTATTAATCACTTCTCTGGCAATACCTTCCTCTGTGGTCAAAACTGCGCTTCCGACTTTGATAACAAAGCGCCGCACTTTTGTTAGATATTCGCATCGAAGACTCATTTCAGTGGCCCTGTCATTCTCGTCTTTTGAAGAAGTCGCCAAAGGCCTTCTAAAAGTTCTTTGAGTCCTTCCCCTGTAACCGCCGAAATAGGATACACGGGAAAACCTTTCTCTTCAAAAACGGCTTTGATAGCGGTTATCTTTTCTTTTTCTGGAACGAGATCAATTTTGTTCAAAGCAATAGCTGAAGGTTTTTCCAAAAGAGCCGGATGATAATGGGCTAGTTCTTTTCTTATGAGCTCAAAATCATTCAAACATTCTTTATCTTTAGAAACATCGAGAACATAAAGTAAAACCCGCGTCCGTTCAACGTGGCGCAAAAAATCAAGCCCCAGCCCCACCCCTTTATGAGCTCCTTCAATAAGCCCCGGGATATCTGCCACCACAAAGGTCCTTTCACTAGAGAGTTTCACCACTCCTAAATTGGGAGTAAGAGTAGTGAAAGGATAATCTGCTATTTTGGGTTTTGCCGCGGTAATGCGAGAAAGAAGCGTTGACTTTCCGGCATTTGGAAGACCTACTAGACCCACATCGGCAATGAGTTTCAACTCGAGAATAACCCAGCGCTCCTCTCCAGGTTCACCGGGTTCGGCAAAACGCGGGGCTTGACGCGTAGGGGTGGCAAAGCGGGCATTCCCACGCCCTCCACGCCCTCCCCTCGCCACTACAAAATGCTCTCCATCACGGGTAAAATCGTAAAGGATTTCACCTGTTTCGGCATCCCGGACTACTGTTCCCACAGGGACATAAAGAATGAGATCTTTCCCATCACGACCTTTCATCTTTTTACCCATTCCAGGCCGGCCGTTTTCAGCCCGGAAATGGGTCTGGTGATGAAAATCGTAGAGAGTATGAAGCTGACTTGAAGCTACAAGAATTACATCGCCCCCCTTACCCCCGTCACCTCCGTCAGGCCCTCCACGGGGAACATATTTCTCGCGTCGAAAACTCACACACCCCGGGCCTCCATCCCCGGCTTTGACATATATTTTGGCTTGATCCACAAAACGAGGCATTTTTAGCCCTCAAAGACCTTTGCTTTAGGAATTTAAGGTGAAGAATGAGCCTAGTCTAGCCTGCGGGTGTAAAAGGCCAACTTGTCGAAAAGGATGGTCAAGTCGGAGTGCTCGACAACTACATTTTTGGGATATTTGATACGTACTGGGGCAAAATTAAGGATCCCCCTAATGCCATGCTCGATAAAAAGATCTGCTATCTCTTGGGCTGCCGAGGCTGGAGTAGCTATAACACCTATTTGTACCGGATGCTCTTTTACCACCCAACCGAATTGTTCCAAAGCATATACGTAAACATCATTGATAACCCGGCCAATTTTCTTTTCGTCAATGTCAAAAGCAGCTACAAACCTAAAACCTCTTTGGGCCAAGAGATCGTAATTAAGAAGGGCCATTCCTAAATGCCCTACCCCTGCAAGTACCATGGGCCATTCGCGATCTGTACCCAAGATTCGTTTTATATGCTTGAGAAGGGCCGGGACAGAATACCCTACTCCTCGAACCCCAAATTGCCCAAAATAAGAAAGATCTTTGCGAAGCTGAGCCGAATTAACCCCACATTCGCGGGCCAATTCCTCTGAACTGATAAGTTCCTTGCCTTCGGCTAAAAAACGTTCTAAAGCACGAACATAAAGAGCAAGCCGATAAACTGTTATTCCGGGAATTTTAAAATCAGACATTGTGAAAATTTTAGTCAGCAAAAATAAAAAAAATCAACCAAAAATTTTTGAATAAAAGCTGAAATTTTCCTGAACAATCTGCCAAAATCAAAAAGGCCGTGAGGGAGGACCCCCACGGCCTTTTAATAACAAAAAGAGAACTATTAAGCCCCGATAAGAGCCATGTAGCTCGGAAGCTTGGCAAAGACGAGATAAAAGCTCAAAACTAGGGCGTAAAGGGTCAAGGCTTCGATAAACGCCAAACCCAAGATCATGGTAACGGTAAGCTTACCAGAAAGCTCTGGATTACGGGCTATACCTTCACAAGCACCACGTACACAGTGACCCATGCCCACGCCGCAGCCACTAGCAGCAACACCGACCCCTAAACAGGCACCAAGTACTACCAAGCCAAGAAAGCCGTTCCCTACAGCAGCCTGGGTGGAAACATCAGCTGCAAAGGCCATGGCCACACCGGTAAGGAGAAAAAGTACCGCCAAACTCAAAACTCTCTTCATAACCTACTCCCTCCTTCAAAATTTTTTATCTTCCACCAAGGGATGCAAAGGGTCTCTCCGCACCCCGTCTCTACTAATGATGCTCCTCAACCGCACCGGCAAAGTACGCCAGCGAAAGGGTAATAAAAATGAGCATCTGGATAAAAGCCACCAACACACCTAAAAGCAAGATGGGTAGTGGTGCCAAAAAGGGTCCGGCTAAAAAGAGCAAGATGCCAATCAAAAGTTCTTTAGCCATCATGTTGGCAAAGAGTCGGACGGAAAGAGAAATAATACGTCCTATGTGCCCGAAAATTTCAGCTGGAGCAATAAGAGGAATAAGATAAGGAATAGGGCCAAGAAATTGTTTAAAATAACGAAACCCTTGGAACCTAAGCCCTAAGAAGTGATAATAAACAATGGTGATAAGGGTAAGCCCCAGGGTAACGTTAATATTGGCTGTGGGACACATAAACCCCGGAATAAGCCCCAAATAATTAGAAAAAAGTATATAAACTGTGAACATCATAATGAGGGGGAAAACATAAGGCACAAGGTTAATTTTACCGTGTTCCCCGTGGGGGACATTCTCTTTAGTGAATTCGTAAGTAGATTCCACTACAAATTCCCAAAAGTTTTGCCCGCCCCTCGGAATAAATTCTCGCCTTTTCAACCCCAACTTAATGAGCACTATCAAAAGAAGACAAACAAAATAGCTATGCACCATGTGGGGGGCAAAAATATAGGCCATAATTCCATATTGTTTAGCATGCTCATAATAGTGAGGCCCTGAAGGGATCCCAAATAACTGGAGTAAATAACAAAGAAATAACAGCGGGTGTTCCATACCCTAACCCTCCTTAAATTTTAGCCAGAAATTACGTCCTATTTCCCGGAAAAAGCAAAGCAAAATATTCACCAAAATCACGGAAATACCCACTAAAAGTGGCAAAGGTTTGATAATTTGGACCTTTATCACAAAATAGAGGACAATCGCGGTAGCAATTAAGCGGAGATAATATTTGAAAAGATAGACTCTTGTAGCACGTTGGGCTGTTTGATGGCCGAGAGCTACGCTCTGTACTACTCCTTTTACGTCCCGATGTAAGGAGTGGAAATTGAGAAAAGCAATAGCGCCCCCTACTAATACACTCAAGCCTTCCGCCCAGCAACCTGTGGCCAAATAAAAGACCAAAGCCAAAAGGAGCAGAAGCCCTAAAGAGCCGTATTTAAAACGTTTCAAAAAGCGTTCGTTAGTCTCGATCCGAAACATCCTGTTGGCCTTTTTTATCGTTGCGCAACCTTCTCCTGGTCATCACAAAGATATTTTTAATCCCCCCTGCAATACCAAAAGCGGCACAAATAATGGTAAACCAAGGAGAGGTGCGCCCGTCGAAGATTTTCTCATCTATAAACCAGCCAGTAAGAATACCAGCTGCCACAGAACCCCCTACTGCTAAACCCACTGTTAAAAAATCGCCAAGGATAACGAAGAAATAACGTAAATTTTCTCTCATAAAATTGGCAAAAAATCTAAATTAGTCTTTCCCATAGCACAGGTAAGAAAAAGCGTCAAATTGGAAGGAGGCAAAACTAATGGGGGTTTTTAAGGGCCCTTACGACTTGGTTTATTTTTTCTTTATCTTCGGCAGAAAGGCCCTGAAAACTCACTCCCATGCCAGGAGTAGATTTACGCACCCCGGGCATTTCGGTGTTCCATTCTACGCGACCTTTCACCCTAATGGGTTCTTCAAGAAGGGGAAGGAGGAATTCAATGGTGATTTCAGTGCCAATCTCCAAGGGTTTGGTAGTTTTAATGAATAGGCCCCCCTCGCTGATATTTTCGGCAAACTCGTTAAAGAGGGCCTCTGGAGTGCTATAATCCACCCGAAAAACATATTCTGCTCGCGGAGATCTTCGTTTTTCTTTCATGTCGTTTAAGGCCAGGCTAAGAATCCTGCCAAAATCAAAATGCCGTATAATACTCTCAAATAGACCTTTAAAGATAATCGGTAATAAAAACGATGACCTAAAAAAAGGCCTCCTACAACAAGAGGAACACAAAAAAGATATCTTTTAAAGACTTCCCAGGTGATCAAACCGTGAAAGGCGTGGGCTCCAATAATTAAAGCGGCCAAAAGGAAAAAATACCCCTGAAGAGCGCCTTTTACCTCGTCTTTTGTCCAGCCTTTGAGGGTAACATAGATCACCACCGGTGGCCCTGGGGTATTCAGGGCCGCCCCCAAGGCCCCAGCCAAAAAACCAAAAAAATAACCCCATCTATCACCTAGTTTTACCCGGGGAGAAGGGTTTAAGAGGCCCCAAAGACCATAGCCCACTAAAAGGGCGGCTAACATTATCCTTAGCTCCCTTTCTGGAGCTTTAGTAAGGAAAACAGCTCCTACCAAAACTCCGGGAATAGAACCCACCAAGAGAGAAAAAATCCGTCTCCAGTGAAAATGTCTCCTTAGACTCAATAGCAAAAGGCCGTTTATCGTGCCTCCCAAAAGGGCTATAAGTGGTACCACTTCCCGTAAAGGCCAGAAGAAAATCAGGAGGGGTACAGCAAAAAGAGCAAAAGCAAACCCTGCCACCCCGTGGATAAAAGCCGCTGTCAGTAAAATGAGCCCAACCCCAAAATGGTTCACCGCTTCAAGCGTTTAAATAGAGAATCTTCAAGACTCTGAAGCGGGATCTCTTCTTGGACGCCACTTTCCATATCCCGCAAGAGGGCTTTATTTTCGGAAAGTTCGTTTTCTCCAACAATGAGGGTATAGCGGGCCTTCAAACGGTTGGCTTGCTTGAGCTGGGCTTTAAGGCTGCGGCCTTCATGATCAAGATCCACCGCCAGCCCCAATTTGCGAAGGTTATGCACTAAAGGGAGTATCCTTTGACGAGCTGGCTCGCCTAAAGCAGCCACAAAAAGGTCTATCTTTATTGCCAACTCTTCTGGAAGGTCTGCTACCAAAAGGAATCTTTCCATGCCGATGGCAAAACCTACTCCAGGGAGATCTGGCCCTCCTAAGGCCTTAAGAAGGCCGTCATAACGCCCTCCAGCAGCCACAGTATCCTGTGCCCCAAGATTTGGCGCTTTTATTTCAAAGGTAGTCCGAACGTAATAATCTAACCCCCGAACTAGCCGAGGATTTTTTTGGTATGAAAGACCGACGATTTCAAGATCATTTAATACACGTAAAAAATGTTCCCGACACTCCTCACACCAAAAATCTTCGATGAGAGGAGCTTCGTTATAAAGGGCTTGGCAGGTTTCATTTTTACAATCAAGGGCCCTTAAGGGGTTCTTTTCAGCCCGGCGTCGGCAATCTTCGCAAAGTTTATCTTTAAGCCCCTTCAAAAATTTTTGAAGGGCATCCCTAAAAGCCGGACGACATTTGGGACAACCTAAAGAGTTAATTTCTAACTTGAGTTTTTTGGCACCGCCTCCTTCAAGGATATCGCAAGCGAGAATAATGATTTCGGCATCTGTTCCGGGAACCTGGCTGCCAAAGACTTCGGCATTTAACTGGTGAAACTGTCGGAGCCGGCCTTTTTGGGGCCTCTCGTAACGAAACATGGGACCGATGGTAAAAAGCTTTAAAATTTTGGCCTGAGCATAAAGGCCGTTTTCAATTACCGCCCGGCAAATTCCCGCTGTGGCTTCAGGCCGAAGGGTCAAACTTTCCTGGCTACGATCCAAAAAGGTATACATCTCTTTTTCTACAATATCTGTAGTCTCTCCGATGCTGCGGGCAAAAAGTTCCGTCTTTTCCAAAACAGGGAGTCGTATCTCCCGAAAACCATAATTCAGGAAGAATTTGCGGGCCAAATTTTCAAGATAGACCCACTTCTCCGTCTCTCCAGGCAAAATATCTTTAAATCCGCGTATGGCTTTGATCATTCTCTCCTCCTCTTTCTTCGGAAAGAAGCTCCTTTTCCGCTTCTAAAAGGGCCTCCTGCACCCTTTCCGGGGCAGTACCTCCTTTTACCTTGCGCCGCGAGACAGAACCTTCCAAGGTGAGCCATTCAAAGACGTCTTCAGCAATTTCTGGAGAAAAATTTCGGAGCTCTTCTAAGGAAAGCTCCCAGAGTTTACAACCTTTCTCTTCACAGTAAGCCACGATTTGGCCTACAAGGTGGTGGGCATCCCGAAAAGGAATACCTTTTAACACCAAATAATCGGCAAGATCTGTGGCGGTGAGATGCCCTTCTTCGCAAGCCTTCCGCATCCGCTCGGCCTTCACCTGAAGTCCTTCTATTAACAAAGTTGACAAAGAAAGGGCTGAAAGAAGGGTTTCACAAGTGTCGAAAAGGGGTTCTTTGTCTTCTTGAAGATCCCGATTGTAAGTGAGCGGAAGCCCTTTGAGCACCGTTAAAAGAGAAAGAAGATTCCCGAAAACCCGCCCGGTTTTTCCCCGGATAAGTTCTGCTACATCTGGATTCTTTTTCTGGGGCATAATCGAACTTCCTGTACAGAGTTCGTCTGGCAAATCGATAAAACTGAATTCAGGGCTCATCCAAAGGATGATTTCTTCCATAAGTCGCGAAAGATGGACAAAGGTTATAGCTGCTGCGGAAAGAAAAGAAAGAATAAAATCGCGGTCGGAAACAGCATCCATACTGTTCCGAGATATGGCCTCAAAACCAAGTTCTTGAGCAACCATCTCCCGGTCGATAGGAAAGGGTGTCCCGGCAAGGGCTGCACTTCCCAGAGGACAGACATTTATTTCCCTTCTTACCGCACAAAACCTCTGGGTATCCCGGCGAAACATCTCGTAGTAAGCCATCAAATGATGGGCGAAGAGCACTGGTTGGGCGTGTTGGAGATGGGTAAAGCCCGGCATAAGCACCGCCATGTTCTCTCGAGCCTTTTTAACCAAAACCTTCCTTAAATATCTGAGTCTTTCGACTACTTGATCGGCAACATCTCGCAAAAAGAGTCTTACATCAGTAACCACTTGATCGTTTCGGCTCCGGGCCGTATGGAGTTTTCCCGCTACCGGGCCGATCTTTTCCCGTAAAGCGGCTTCAATGTTCATATGGACATCTTCAAGTTCCTTCCGCCACACAAACCGGCCTTCTCTTATTTCGCGAGCTATTTCTTCAAGACCCTGGATAATAAGACGCGTCTCTTCTTGGGTTAAAATGCCCACTTTACCAAGCATTCGGGCGTGGGCGATGCTTCCGCGAATGTCATAAAGGGCCAATTTTTTATCAAAGGAAACCGATTCCCCAAATTCTTCTACTAGTTTGTTGGTCTCGGCCTTGAAACGTCCGCCCCAAGGTTTTTTGGCCATCTTTTCTCTCCTGTACATATAGCCTAAAGTTTCATTGTAAACTTGCCACAACCAATAACATAAAGCACAGGAGGTCCCAATGGCTCTTCGAGATTTAAACCTTGGTTTCATTGGTGGCGGTCAAATGGCTGAAGCCCTTATCCGCGGATTACTCAAAAGTAAAACCATTCCGCCCGAAAAAATCCTCGTCTCAGAACCTTTTGAAAGTCGTCAGGAATATTTGGCCCGGGAATTTCCCGGCATAAGTGTTGTCTTTGATAATTGCGGGCTCGTCAAAGAAAGTGATTTTGTTATCTTGGCCGTCAAGCCTCAAATAATGAAAGATGTCTTGAAAGAAATATCTCTAGCTATTGACCCGGCACGTCATCTGGTGCTTTCTATTGCCGCCGGAATTCCCTTGGCCTTCCTTGAAGCCTTTTTGCCAGAAAAGACCCGAATAATCCGGGTAATGCCAAACACGGCGGCCCTCGTGCTAGCAAGCATTTCGGTCTTTACCGGAGGACGTTACACTACTCCGGAAGACCTTGCTTTAGCTGAAGAATTCTTGAAGGCCTTTGGAGAATGTCTCCTCCTTCCCGAAATGTATTTTGATGCCGTTACTGGTCTTTCTGGAAGTGGCCCGGCCTTTGTGGCAGCCTTTGTGGAGGCCCTGGTTGACGGAGGCGTAAAAGTTGGTCTTCCAAGACCGGTAGCCGAAAAGTTGGCCTTAGAAACTGTCATTGGCACCGGCAAACTCTTTCGCGAAACCGGAAAAAACCCCTACGAACTGAAAAGCATAGTAACTTCCCCTGGGGGAACAACTATTTGTGGGCTTAAAGCTCTGGCAGAAAGGGCCTTTGCAGGAAGCGTAATGGAAGCGGTAGAAGCTGCCACCAGACGCTCTGCAGAACTCACTGAAAAAGTCCTAAAGGAGGTTTCTAAATGAGCTATGCTGTACGCGGTATCACCAAAGACAGCGCTTTTCGTGTTTTCGCCGCAGACACTAAAGACATCGTAGAAGAAGCCCGCCGCCGACACGGCACCACCCCTACTGCTACTGCAGCTTTAGGGAGGGCACTCACAGCAGCTGCCCTTCTAGGACTTGATCTCAAGACTGGTCGGGTAATGATCCAAATAAACGGCGGAGGACCCTTAGGAGAAATACTTGCGGAGGCTGATGCCGAAGGAAACGTACGTGGTCTTGTCCAGCGTCCTCATATTCACCTCACTCCTCAAAAGGGGAAATTGCTTGTGGGGCAAGCGGTAGGGCGAGAGGGTTTTATTTCTGTAACGCGAGACCTTGGCCTTAAAGAACCATACCAGGGATCTGTAAAATTGATTTCCGGTGAAATCGCCGAAGATGTAAGCTATTACCTTACCGTTTCAGAACAAATCCCTTCTGCCGTGGCGTTGGGGGTATTCGTAGATACCGACAATTCGGTAAAGGCCTCTGGAGGCTTTCTAATCCAAACTCTTCCGCAGGCTACAGACGAAGCCATCTCTGCTACCGAAAAAATACTTCGTGAGCTTCCCCCTGTAACCACTCTTCTGCGAGAAGGACTTTCTCCAGAAGAAATTCTTGAACGCATTTTTGGCCCGGGTGAAATCGAAATTCTTGAGAAAAGACCTCTCACCTACCGGTGCCGGTGTTCCCGTGAAAGGGTAGAAAGGGCCCTGGTAGCCTTGGGGCCAGAAGAGATCAAAAAACTCATCGCTAAAGCCGAACCAGCCCAGATCACCTGCGATTTCTGTGGCGAACAATATCTCTTTACTCCCGAAGAACTGGAAGAGATTCTCGCCCAAATCGAAATCAAAAGTCGCAAAGAGCTTGATGCCTAAATCCTTACCCCCAAAAGTAAAAGAAATGCTCAAACGGGGCGTAGAGGAAAAGGTATTTCCAGGTGGAGTATTGCTTGTTTGGTACCAAGGGGAACTTTTCTCTCAGGCCTTCGGATGGCAAGAATTCTTTCCCAGACCCCAAAAAACAAATTTTAATACTTATTACGATTTAGCTTCTCTCACTAAACCTTTGGCCACCACCCTCTGTTTCATGTGCCTTCTGGCAGAAGGCCGAATTTCTCTTTCCCAAACTCTAGAAAAATTTTTCTTAACGCCCTTCTGGTTTGCAAAAGTAAAGATTTACGAACTCCTATCACATTCCGGAGGGTTTCCGGCTCATCGACCCTATTTTGCCAGTCTTATCACCTACCCCCCACAAGATCGTCAAAAGCTTTTAGAAACCTGGATCCTCAAAGAGCCCCTAGTCTATCCGACCGGGAAAAAACACCTCTATAGTGATTTGGGGTTTTTCCTCTTAGGACGTATAATTGAAAAAACCACCCAAAAATCCCTTGAAATCTATTTTGAAGAAACTCTTAAACTCCTAGGCCTTTCCCCTTTAAAACTTCTTTATTGTCCTTTAAAAAAGATTTCAGCCCAACAAATAGCTGCTACAGAAATCTGTTCTTGGCGAGGAAAACTTCTCAAAGGGGAGGTTCACGATGAAAATGCTTGGGTGTTGGGGGGGGTAGCGGGCCATGCCGGCCTTTTTGGCACGGCAGAAGGGGTAATGGAACTTCTTCTGGTCTTACTCCTAGCTTATTCGGGAGAAGAAGTAGGCTTTCTTTCTAAACCTTTGCTGCAAGAATTTTGGGATTGGCAAAGCCCGATTGGCGGAACCTGGGCTTTAGGGTTTGACCGCCCTTCACCGAAGGGCTCAAGCGCAGGAGAGCTCTTTTCTCGCCAAGCTTTGGGACACCTCGGCTTTACCGGAACTTCGTTTTGGCTTGATCCTACAAAAAATCTCATTGTAGTCTTTCTGACTAATCGGGTACATCCTCACAGAGAGCCCAACAAATTAAAGGCTTTTAGACCCGCCCTTCACAATTTAATCCTAAAGGAGTTCGGATTTTGATCCGACTACTTTAAACATGAAAAGGGTCTTTCCTTTGATCTTTCTTTTAATTTCGGTCTTTTTTACCCCGGCAAGGGGCTTTTTTTTAACCGCAATTCAGGAAAAAGGCCAAGGTTTTGCCCTCAAAGGTGAAGAGGTCTTCTGGATCCTTTTCAGAAGCGAACCCTTCCAAGGTGTTATTTACGATCTTAAAGCTCCTAAAGCTTATGTAATTCTTCCCAGCCAAAAGAAAGAACCTGTAGCCCTCAGGCGTACCAAGGTCTTTGATTACGCTAAAGGGCAAAAACGCTACGCCTGGGTGGCCCATTATCTTCCGACCATAGAAGGAGATCATTTTTTAGTCTTAGAAACCGACCCCACCCTGGTTCCAAGGGTAAACGAAGTATGGAAAGAATATGTAAAGATTCCTCTCCATGTGGCCTTTGGCAGGGCCTGGGAAAAAGAGCTCTTACTCCCGGCAGAAATAGTTTTTTTGAGCCAGCCTTACGGCCTCGAAGAAGGAGCCCTCCTCAGAGGAAAAGTTATCTTTCAAAGAAAGCCTTTACCACAGGTCTTGGTGCAGGCGGTTGCCTATCATGGCTGTTATCTCGAAACAAAAGATTTACCTCATAACGCCTTTGGCCGTGTTGAAGCCAGCCGGATGTACCAAAATTTTTTCACTGATGAAAATGGTATTTTTACTGTGGCCTTTCCTCACGCCGGATGGTGGCTCATTTCCGCCCGTATTCCTTCTGGAAACTACAAACTCGGCGAGCTCACTTACCCCTTTTTCTTGAGAGCTTCGGTTTGGATTTATGTCTTTCCGCGCTTTAAAGTGCCTGAAAAAGCCCCTCTTTTAAAAATAGACCCCTATAAGTAGTTGCTCTCAAGGAATCTTTTTCCCTATAATCGTCCTGAGATGAAGTTTTTTCTGCTTTTTGGCATCTTTGGAAGCACTTTGGTCTTTCCGGCCCCACTTTGGGCCTTACAAGTACATCCTCATCCCGAAGGTCTTGTTGCCCATGAGATTGCACATCTCTTTTTTGCTTTTGCAATGACGCTCTTTGCATATCGTATCCGAAAAATGAGCCTCAGTAAGCGGCCCCATTGGCGCTATCTCCAACTGGCTGCGGCCCTTTTGGTTGTCTGGAATCTCTGGGCCTTCTGGGGACATTTAATTACACTCAAAATCTCTCCAGAGGTCTTCTTCCCCAAAGAGGGAGGAGATTACCATTTCTGCCAGAAAAAAATTCTTATCCAAAGCTGGAAGGAATTTCTCTTTTATGTATTGAAAAATGACAATATTTTTACTCTTCCGGCTTTTTATTTTATTTACCGGGGAATCTCCCGCATGGAAGCCCTCTTACGGGGTGAAAAATGAGCTTTTTTCTTCCCTTATGGTCTATTTGTGTTATCGATGTGGTAGGTTCTGTTGGGATGATCCTTTTTGGAGTTCTTTCCTTTGTTAAAGCCTTAAAAACCCACCGGCTTGATCCCAATAATCCTCGCTATAGTTATCTCTGCTGGGTTACCGGTACTCTTATGGCTTTTGCTATCTTTCGGGCCGGTGGCCATATTTTAAGGCATGTTTTAATAGCTTTAAAATTAGATATTGTCTGGCATCAATTGGCCCCTTTTTGTGGGGCTCTCAATACCTTGTCTTTCATGATGATTGTGGGAGTTACCCTTTTTATGCGAGACGTGGAAAATATTTGCCTGCGCCTTAACGAAGAGAGAAAAAAGCTTGAAAATATGAGCAAAGAAATCTTGGAGCTCAACCGGGATATGGAACAGATCGTCTCGGAACGCACTGCCACGGAGCTTGCCCTCCGTATCGCTCACCAAATCCGAAATCCGGTGATGGTAATCGGAGGCCTTATAAAGCGCCTCGCCAAAGAATGCCCTAAAGACGGGGATATGGAAAAGAAAATTCGGAAAATTTTGGAACAAGTACGAAAATTGGAAGAATTAGTAAGAGAATTTGAAACTTTAATGGAAAAACAGGTAGAATTCTTCCGGATCGAAGATCTCAATCAGATTGTAAAATCTGCTGTAAGTCTTGTCTCACCTGAAGCAGAACAAAAACAAATCCGCTTACGCGTTAATCTTTCTGAAGGACCTCTTCTTTTCCGGGGCCACGGCCAACTCATCAAGGTGGCCATCGTGCATATATTGCGCAATGCTATCGAAGCCTGCGGGCCCGAAGATGTTATCACTGTAAAAACCGGCCTTAAAGAAGGATATAATTACGCGATAATCAAAGATACAGGGCCGGGAATACCCCAAGAAATTATGCCTTACATCTTCAAACCTTTTTATTCCACGAAAGGAAAACGAACAGGGTTAGGGCTTCCTTATGTAAAACAAATTATTGAAGAACACCGCGGAAAAATTTCTATTGAGAGTGCTCCCGAAAAAGGAACCACTGTTAAGATTTACCTTCCGACCCATCTTGATCGACAGTAAGAGACCTTCCAAGGATCTCCTCCAAACGCCTTTTCATAAGAACCTGATGGCTTCCCGGCCAATAAAGGCGCCCACAGCTTGGACAACGCCGAAATTTCTTTTGGGTTTTGTAAACGTGATCTGGAACGAGGCCAAAGACCTCTTCTTTGGGCACTTTTTCAAGCCTTCTGTTACAGAGAAGACAGAGACTAAAAGGACGCAGTTCTTTCCAGAGAAAGGGAAATTCTTGGAGAACAAAGCGGAGCTGGTCAGCAGGTTTCTCATAAGGAAGTACAAGGCTTTTCTCTGAAGCAAGAGAAGAAGCCCGGGTAAGAAGAAAAACTCCTTCTGGGATTTGGTCTTTGTTTTTGATAGCAATCAGGTCGCAAGGGATGCCTAAAATCCGGAGCCATTTTACCAGCCTTCCCACGGTACGATCGCCAGCAAGTTTCATAGGCGCACAAGTTCATATTCCCGGCTTCCGAGGCCTATTTCTTCGGCGTGTTTGAGTTGTACACTCCAATCGATTTCAGGATAAAGAGCCCGAAACTTATCTTCTCCTGGGCCTGCAGCAATTTTGGCCCCTGGCAAGGCAGGCTCGGCATTAACTAATTCGACTGCAGCTTGGTCAATAGCTACCGGATCTTCTGAGGCCAAGATCCCTATATCTCGCACAATGGGGTAATCATTGAAATGATAACAATCACAGGCTGGAGAAACATTTTGCACAAAAGAAATAAAGAACATCCGACCTCTCTTGTTGGAAAGGACTGCGTAAGCGTATTCCGCCATCTTCTTCATAAATGGGACAGCTTGCTCGTTCCACTGGACTTTGATGGCTCCTTGAGGACAGATGGCAATGCATTCTCCACATCCGATACATTTCTTCTCGTTAATACGCATTCGCTTCTTCTTAGCCCCCTCCACCCATTCTGGAGCCCCAACCGGGCAATACTCCCGACAAGTACCACAGCCGATACATTGTTTTTTGCTTACCTTGGGAGCAATGGTCGAATGTTGCTGGAGTTTGCCTTTGCGCGCTGCGCCTCCCATTCCAACGTTTTTGATAGCCCCTCCGAAACCCGAAAGCTCATGTCCTTTAAAATGGGTAAGAGCTATAAGGCCATCGGCACGGTAGATTTCTTTGGCTACATAAAATTCTTTAAGTACTGGAAGATCAAGTTCAAGCCGTTCGTACGTATTTCCCCGCAAGCCATCAGCAATGATGAGCGGGGCTCCTACTACGGCAAAATCAAATCCGTTGGCAATGGCGGTTTCTAAATGAACTACGGCATCAGAACGACTTCCCTTGTAGAGGGTGCTGGTATCTGTAAGAAAGGGTTTAAGGGATGCCTTCTTTAAGAACCTAACCAAGCGTGCAGCCCATTGGGGCCGTAGATAGGCCAAATTCCCCAGTTCTCCAAAGTGGATCTTTATGGCTACCAGGGCGTTTTTTCGAAATTTTTGGGAGATTTCAAAAGGGGCTAAAAGTTTTTCTAATTTATCCAAAAGGCTCTTTTTTTCTTCCACCCGAAAATCTACAAAATACACTTTGCTTGCCATATCTTATCCCCTTTTTTGTCATAAAATTGTAACAACTGTTGTCTTTAAATTTTATACAATCTTTGTGATGCCAACGCCCAAAGAACTTCCCAAAAATCTCTATCGGCAAATTAAATACGATATCGCCTTTCGTAAACTGGCCACCGGGACGGGAATCTTTGTAATCATCCTGGTAATAGCAGCCTTTTTTACTTTAGTTTACGAATCTTGGCCTGCCATCAAAACCTATGGCCTCAAATTCCTCTGGCGCACCACTTGGGACCCGGTAACTTTAGAATTTGGTGCTTTACCCTTTTTAGTGGGCACCCTTATCACTTCCTTTCTGTCTTTAGCCATTGCTACCCCATTTGCCTTAGCGGGGGCCATTTTTTTAGGAGAGCTTGCACCGGCCAAGGTGGCTAACCCGGTTTCTTTCGTTATTGAACTTTTAGCAGGTATTCCTTCGGTAATTTATGGTCTTTGGGCACTTTTTTACCTGGTACCATTGGTGAGATCTTTCGAAATGAAGATAGGGGCTCCGCCTTATGGTTTGGGGCTCTTTACTGCCTCTTTGGTGCTGGCCATTATGATTTTACCCTATGCCCTTTCGGTTGCCCGGGATGTCATCTCTCTTGTGCCCCAAGATCTAAAAGAAGCTGCCTATGGGCTTGGAGCCACGCGGTGGGAGACTATCCGCCATGTTGTTCTTCCTTACGCCCGCTCAGGCATTCTGGCAGGGATTGTTCTTGCCCTTGGTCGGGCCCTTGGAGAAACTATGGCTGTTACAATGGTGATTGGCAACCGTTCTGCCATGCCACAAAGTATTTGGGATCTTGCCAATACCATGGCAAGCGTCATTGCCAATGAATTTACCGAAGCCACCGAAGACCTTCACCTGGCAGCTTTGGTGGAAATAGGTCTCTTGCTTTTTGTGATAACCGTGATCGTAAACCTTGTGGCTCGCATCTTTATTGTGAAAACCAAAGTAAAATGAAAAATTCTTATCCGGCACGTGAAAATTGGCGGCGTTTAAAAAACAAAATTATTCTGGGAATCATTACCCTTTTGGCCCTCATACCTACTCTGCCCCTCTTTCTCATTCTCTTCCAGCTCCTTCATAAAGGCCTTTCGAGCTTGAGTATTGACTTTTTTCTCCATCTTCCCGCTCCTCCGGGAGAACCCGGTGGGGGTATAGCCAACGCCATTTGCGGAACCCTTATTATCGTGGGGCTAGCCACCCTTATCGGCGTTCCTATCTCTATTATGGCTGGTATTTATCTCTCGGAATACGGAAAAGAATCGAAATTAGCACATGCCGTCCGGATTTCTGCAGACGTATTACAAGGGGTCCCTTCCATCGTAATCGGCATCGTGGCCTACGCTTGGGTTGTAAGGCCCATGGGACATTTTTCCGCCCTTTCAGGCTCTGTGGCCTTGGCTCTGATGATGATTCCGGTGGTGGTTCGTACCACTGAAGAAGTTTTAAAACTTGTACCGGATATCTTACGAGAAGCTTCTTTAGCTTTGGGAATTCCATACTGGCGTACTGTGCTTAAAGTGGTTCTCCCTACAGGGATGGTAGGGGTCACTACCGGAATCCTCATCGCAATAGCCAGGATCGCCGGAGAGACAGCCCCTTTGCTTTTTACCGCTTTTGGTAACCAGTTTATGACGTTAAATCCTATTGAGCCCATGAATGCTTTACCGCTAGTTATTTTCAATTATGCCACCAGCCCTTATGAAGATTGGTGGCAACAAGCCTGGGGAGCATCTATCGTTCTGGTATTTATGGTTCTTGCCTTAAATATTCTTTCGCGGATTCTGGCCAGAAGAATCGCCGGGGAGAAATAAAATGACCCTCATTAAAAATCACATTTTCTGCACCGAAGACCTTTGCGCTTATTATGGAGATTTCATGGCCATCAAACATGTAACAGTTAAAATACCAGAGAAAAAAGTCACCGCGGTAATGGGGCCTTCCGGTTGTGGGAAGACTACCTTTATCCGTTGCCTAAATCGTCTTCATGAACTTACTCCCGGAGCCAAAATCACCGGTAAGATCTATTTACGAGACCAGGATATCCTCAAGATGGATCCCATCGTTGTAAGGCGAAAAGTAGGCATGGTATTCCAGCGTCCTAATCCCTTCCCTACAATGACTATCTACGAAAACGTCCTTGCTGGTTATAAGCTCTTAGGTATCCGCCTCCCCAAAAAAGAGGCCAACCGTATTGTAGAAGATGCCCTCAAAAAAGCGGCTCTTTGGGACGAGGTCAAGGACGTCCTCCACCGACGGGGAACTTTTCTTTCAGGTGGTCAGCAACAAAGATTATGTATCGCAAGGGCCTTGGCTGTAAAACCAGAAGTACTCTTGATGGATGAGCCCACTTCAGCCTTAGATCCTAAAGCCACTCTTCAAATAGAAAACCTCATCGTAGAACTTAAAAGAACCGTAACTATTATCATTGTTACTCATAATATGCCTCAAGCTGGTCGTATATCAGATTACACGGCCTTTTTTTATTTGGGAGAACTGATCGAATTTGGCCCCACCGCGGAAGTTTTTACTAATCCTAAAGACCCGCGGACAGAAGAATATCTAACTGGTAAATTTAGTTAAAAAGTGGAGGAAAGAATGAACGTTTTACTCCAAAAAGACCTCCAAGAAATTAAACACTATCTCTTAGAAATGTGCCGCTTAGTCTCGGAATCTGTCCGCACTGCGGTAAAAGCCTTTGAAGAGCGTGACGAAGAACTTGCCCATTTGGTAATTGACCAAGACCAAAAAATCGACACTATCGAAAACGAGATCCTCCTTTTTTGCCTTAAAACTCTAGCCCTGCATCATCCTTTGGCCAGCGATTTACGGTTCATTACCTCTGCCATGAGCATGATCAGAGATCTTGAGCGCCTGGGAGACCAGGCGGTTAATATTGCTGAAAGGGTTCCGGATCTTGCCAAAGCCAAGATTTTTACCTGCCCTGTTGACCTTACAGATATGGCGCGCGAGGCTCTTGCCATGCTCGATGGTGCTATCGATGCCTTTGTGACTCACGATACCGAAAAGGCCTGCGAAATTTGTCTTCGAGATGAAAAAGTAGACAATTACAAAAAAATCGTCATTGAAAAAGTCATCCAATGCATGGAAAAAAACTCTCATATTATTCGGGTAGGAATTGATTACATTATCGTGGCCCAAAACTTAGAAAGGGTGGCAGATCTGGCCACCAACATTGCTGAAGAGGTAATTTATCTCGTTGAAGGTCGCATCGTAAGGCACCAAGACATTTGTGAAGAACGCTTAAAACAGGTTGCAAAAGAAGAACCCTCTGCCGAACCCCCAAGGCGTCCGAAGAGGGAGCTTTTCGAATGTTTAGAAAACCACGCCCGCCACGTCCTTACTTGTACAGAACTCCTTCCTAGTGCTCTGGAGGCTTATTTTGAACAGGACTATGAACGCTGCCAGGAGATCTCTCAAGAAATAATCCGTATCGAGCGGGAAGCCGATCGGATCAAACAAAATATTCGCGGGCATTTACCGCCGGGAATCATCATGCCCGTAGATAAATTCGAACTTTTCCTTTATCTCAAAGAGCAAGACGCTGTAGCAGACGCCACCGAAGATATCCTTAAATGGCTAACCTTCAGACAGGTAAAACCGAGGGAAGAAATAGCCCAGGAAATGCTTTCGCTGGCCAAACATAATGCTGAGACTTCTCAACTTTTAATCCCTCTTATCGAAAAATCTCGTGCTTACCTTTCCACAGCCGACAACAAGGCCCGAGAAGAAGCCAAACAAGTAGTCCGCACTATTCGGCAACGCGAACACGAAAGCGATGAGGTAGCTACAGACCTCAAACGGGAAATATTTGCCCTTAAGATCGACCCCCTTTCTATTTATTATCTTCTCAAACTCACGGAATTCATCTGTGATATTTCCGGACACACTGAAAACGCTGCTGATCTTATGCGGGCTATGATTGCGAAGGGATAATGTTTTTACTGGTACCTACAGAACTTGAAGCCCAGCCTCTCAAAAAAATGGGGCTTAAACCCCACGTCATAGGTATGGGGCCGGTGGAAGCCGCCCTTGGTGCCTTTAGGCTTTTTTCCAAAGAGATTTCAGGGCCTATTATCCTCGCAGGAATCGGTGGTGCCTATCCTGGCAGTGGACTCCAAATTGGAGATCTAGCTCTAGCCACGGTAGAATATTTTGGGGATCTGGGAATCTGCCATTATCTCATCCAAGGAGATTTCGCCGAAACGCTACCGGCATTAAAAGAGTGTTCCTTACGCCATCCACTGCTCGAAAAGGCTACCCTTTGCCTAGAAGAAAAATTCCCCATAGAATGCGGCCCCTTTGTTACGGTCTGTTGCGCCACGAAAGACCCTAAACGCGGAGAAATTTTAGCCCTCAAGCACCGTGGGGCCCTTATCGAAAATATGGAGGGTTTCTCTGTAGCCATAGCAGCCCAGAAATGCAACATCGCCTTGCTAGAATTGAGAACGGTGAGTAATTTGATCGCAGATCCTTATGCCCCTTGGCACATCGAAGAAGCCTTAGAAAGGCTTGGAGAAGCCCTTAAATGGCTCCAGGAGAACCTTTAAAAATTGGCCTTTCTCCCTGCCCTAATGATACTTTTATTTTCGGAGCCCTTATAAAAGGGCTTGTTAGTCAAAACCTGATCTATGAATTTACCTTAGAAGATGTAGAAACCTTAAACCTGTGGGCACAAAAGAGAATCCTTCCTGTCTCAAAACTCTCTTTCGGGGTCCTCCCATTTGTTATAAATTATTATGAGCTTCTACCAATAGGAGCAGCCTTGGGTTACGGATGTGGCCCCCTTGTTGTTTCTCTTAAGCCTTCCTTGGACCTTTCTGAAGCTTGTGTAGCAATTCCCGGTCTTCACACCACTGCGTATTGCCTTTTACGCTTTTATAGCCCTTTGGGAAAAGTAAAACCTCTGCGTTACGATCAAATTATTCCAGCCCTCCTTAAGGGAGAAGTCGAAGCCGGACTTCTCATTCATGAAGGACGCTTTGTCTATCAAAAATATGGCCTCCATAAATTAGTAGATCTGGGAGAATGGTGGGAGAAAAAAACCGGGCTTCCCTTACCATTGGGAGGCATCTTCGTAAGACGAGATCTCTTAGAAGAGATAAAATTACTTTTTTTAGAGGACCTTCAAAGAAGCCTCACCTTTGCTCAGCGAGATATTTCCCCGCTTTGGGAATTCATCCAAAAATATGCCCAGGAAATGGCCCCCGAAACTATTCACCAACATATCAAAACTTTTGTAAACCGATTCACTTACGATCTTGGCGAGGAAGGTAAAAGGGCTGTTTTAACCTTTTTGGAGTTTCTGAAAAAAGAAAGGCTTATAGAACCTGGGTTTCCTCCACCTTTCTTCGAAGGAGGTAGGGCTTGAATCTCTTTCACCTTTTGCTATCCGCTGGACCGGTAGCTAAACTCACCCTTCTCTTACTAATTCTTTTTTCCGTTCTTACTTGGGCTGTAATTTTTCTTAAATGGCGGCAGTTTAAAATTGCCGGACAAGGGCTTTCTGAACTTTGCCAGCTTGCAGAAAAGAGCTCAAATTTGGGAGATTTGGCTAGCAAAATGCGCCGTTACAGGCATTCTGCAGCCTGGAAGGTGGCCCGTTTTATTTTAGCAGAAGTGGCAAGATTAAAAGCCGAAGGTTCACTCCCAGAAGAAAAAGAGCTTTTTGCCCTCTGGCTTGAAATGTTTATCAAGCGTTTAAACCGGCATCTTGCTATCGCTCGCGAACGAGAACTTTTACCCCTACGAGAAGGCCTCTCTTTCTTGGCCATCGCAGGAAACAGTGCCCCTTTTATTGGCCTTTTTGGCACGGTCTGGGGGATTATGACAGCCTTTCAACAAATTGGCTTCAAAGGCAATGCCACCTTAGCTACAGTAGCTCCAGGGATTGCCGAAGCATTGATAGCAACTGCCCTGGGGCTTTTTGCCGCGATTCCAGCAAGTATGTCTTACAATTTTTTTGTCGCCCGTCTGGAAATTTTTGAAACTAAACTTCAAGAAGTAGGAGAGTTAGTTATCCTTTTGGTAGAAAAAGAATTTCTCCGCGAAATTACAAGTGAAGAAGAAACAACATTTGACGAGGAAGAAGGAGCCCAGTAACTTTGAAGCAAAAAGGAGGCGGTTTTGGCCCTGCCAGATAAGCGTGGTCATTTTGGCCCTTTCGGGGGCAGATATGTTCCTGAAACCCTTATGCCGGCCCTTTTCGAACTAGAAGATGCCTATCGGCATTTCAAACGAGACAAAGACTTCAAAAAAGAACTTGATTTTTATCTCAAGACCTATGTGGGGCGTCCTACTCCTCTTTACCCAGCCCGCAAGTTGGCCCAAAAGCTAGGAGGGCATCTGAAGATTTACCTCAAACGTGAAGATCTAACCCATACCGGAGCCCACAAAATTAACAATACCCTAGGACAGGTTTTGCTGGCCAAAAAAATGGGAAAAAAACGCATCATAGCGGAAACAGGAGCGGGGCAACACGGTGTGGCTACGGCTACAGCAGCCGCTCTTTTGGGCTTAGAATGTACTGTTTACATGGGGGCAAAAGATACGGTACGCCAAGAGATGAATGTCTTTCGGATGGAACTACTGGGGGCCAAGGTGGTTCCCGTCTATTCTGGCACCCAGACTTTAAAAGATGCTATCAATGAAGCCATTAGAGACTGGGTTACCAACGTAGAAACCACCTACTACGTCATTGGTTCGGTAGTTGGGCCCCATCCTTACCCTATGATGGTAAGAGATTTCCAAAGTGTGATAGGCAAAGAAACCAGAAGACAAATTCTTGCCGCCGAAGGAAGACTACCTGATGTCATTTTGGCCTGTGTAGGGGGTGGCTCTAACGCCATGGGTTTCTTTTTTCCTTTCGTTAACGATCAAATGGTAAAAATGATCGGAGTAGAAGCAGCAGGAGCAGGACTTGATTCAGATAAGCACTCTGCCACTCTTACTGTAGGAGAACCCGGAATTCTCCACGGAATGCTCACCTATCTTTTACAAGACAAAGTAGGACAAATAAAAGGGGCACATTCTATTGCTCCTGGGCTTGATTATCCAGGTGTGGGCCCGGAACACGCCTTTTTTAAAGAAACTGGCCGAGCCGAATATGTAGCGGTAGAGGACGAAGAGGCACTTTCTGCCTTTCGTTTACTTTCTGAAACCGAAGGCATTATTCCGGCGTTAGAGAGCGCACATGCTATAGCTTATCTCGTGAAAATAGCACCCCAACTCCCTGAAGGCAGCATCGTTGTCATCAACCTTTCGGGACGGGGAGACAAAGATGTAGCTGCTGTTTGTCAATATTTGAAAAGGAAACCCCATGCTTAGAGGAGCTTCTGGAGTAGAAAAAGCCATTGTTAAGGCCCAAGAAAGGGGTGAAGCAGCTCTCATTCCCTTTATCGAGGGGGCAGACCCAGATCTCAAAGTTACGGAAGAGCTACTTTGGGCCTTGGAAGAAGCGGGAGCCGATGTTATCGAGCTTGGTTTTCCCTTTTCTGACCCTTTGGCCGATGGTCCCACTATCCAGGAAGCTGCCCAGAGGGCCTTAAAAAACAAACCTTCTCTGCCCCAATTTTTGGAGATGATCCAAAAAATTCGCTCCGAAGGATTTAAAACCCCAGTAGTAATTATGGGATATTTAAATCCTTTTTTTCGCTTTGGTCTGGCCAATTTTGCCCTTAAAGCCCAAGAAGCCGGTCTTGACGGGGCTATTATTCCGGATCTCCCTTTAGAAGAAGCTAAACCTTGGTTAAAAGAAGCCCGGAAAAGAAAACTTGCGGCAATTCTGCTCGCTGCTCCCACTACTCCTCCCGAAAGATTGGCTAAAATAGCTGAAGCTTGTACAGGCTTCCTGTATTATGTCTCTGTTACCGGAATTACTGGAGCCCGAGAAAAACTCCCCGAAGATCTGGCTCTCAAATTAGATCTTGCCCGTGAATTATCTCCGGTACCGGTGGCGGTAGGTTTTGGTATCTCCACCCCCCAACAGGTAGCAAATCTTGCCCCTTTTACAGATGCCATCGTAGTGGGAAGTGCCATAGTCAAGATTATTGCTCGCTATCAAGAAGAACCTGCCACCCTGGTAAAAGAGGTAAGTCGTTTTGTAAGAGAATTAAAAGCTGCAACCCGAAGGTAACATCTTGGAGGATAAAAAGAAAAAAACTTTTAAGTTTGGGCCACACTTTTCCTTTCGCTACGGCTGGTATTTGTTATTTTTCATTATTCTCCTCTTCGTTTTTTTAGAGCTTTCTCGTTTTACACCGCGCACCAATATTTCTTATAGCGAGTTCAAGGTCCTTCTTAAAGATGGGCTTGTGGATGACCTCCTTATCGGTGAAAACTTTATCGAAGGCGAATTAAAACCTAGGGCTTCAGAAATCTTGGCCCGGTTACGTCAAAAACCAGTTAAGCTCTCCACTAATCGTTTTTTTACCCTGCGTCTTGATGATCCGGAACTTATGAAACTTTTGGACGAAAAAGGGCTGCATTACGAAGCGGCTAAAGAGGCTTCGTGGCTCAAAGAACTTCTTTCTTGGGTTTTACCCCTTCTTTTCTTTTTAGGTCTTTGGATCCTCTTAATGAAACGTTTTGGCCCCCCTGAGGGAGGATTGATGGGGGTAGCCAAGAGCAAGGCTCGCATTTATGTACAAGATGAAATAGAGGTCACCTTTAAAGATGTAGCTGGGGTTGACGAAGCTGTAGAAGAGCTTCAACAGATTATCGATTTCTTAAAAAATCCCCAAAAATTCACTGCTCTTGGAGGAAAAATCCCCAAGGGGGTGCTTTTAGTAGGCCCTCCGGGAACAGGAAAAACCCTTTTAGCTAAAGCCGTTGCTGGAGAAGCAGGAGTTCCATTTATATCGATTTCTGGTTCGTCTTTTGTAGAACTTTTTGTAGGTGTGGGAGCAGCAAGGGTACGCGATCTTTTCAAACAAGCGGAAGAAAAGGCTCCCTGTATCATTTTTATTGATGAAATAGACGCCCTAGGAAAGGTAAGAGGAGTTTCTCCTGTTTCTGGAGTAGATGAAAGGGAACAGACTCTAGCTCAGCTCCTTACAGAAATGGATGGTTTTGATTCCAAAAAAGGCGTTATCATCATGGCTGCTACCAATCGGCCTGAAATTCTCGACCCTGCCCTCCTGCGTCCCGGACGCTTCGATAGACACATTGTGGTAGACAGACCTGATATTAAGGGCCGAGAAGCCATTTTAAAAGTCCATACGCGGCAAGTAAAACTTGCCCCTGATGTAGATCTCAAAATAATTGCTGCCCGGACGCCCGGCATGGTAGGAGCAGATTTGGCCAATGTCGTAAATGAAGCCGCTCTTTTGGCAGCCCGGAAGGGGAAATCCTGGGTAGAGATGGAAGATTTTGAGGAAGCGGTAGACAGAGTTGTAGCAGGACTCAAAAAGAAGAGCCGTTATATTTCCCGGCGCGAAAAGGAAAGGGTGGCCTACCATGAAGCAGGGCACGCTTTAGTGGCAGCGGCCCTTCCTCATGCCGATCCGGTACATCGGATTTCAATTGTGCCCCGAGGAGTTGCAGCCTTGGGTTATACTCTACAGCTTCCCACTGAAGATCGCTATCTTATGACACGCTCGGAACTTATGGATAAGTTAGCGGTCCTCCTTGGTGGACGAGCAGCAGAGGAAACTATTTATCAAGAAGTCTCTACCGGAGCCCAAAATGACTTGGAACAGGCTACAGAAATTGCCCGCGCCATGGTGATGGATTACGGAATGAGTGAAAAACTTGGCCCCCAGACCTTTCGGAAAAGAGAGGCCCTTTTTATAGAACCGGCACTGAGGCATCGAGAAGATATAAGTGAAGAAACCGCTCGTCTTATCGATCAGGAAGTAGCAAAAATTATCGAAGAGGCCCATCAAAAGGCTTATGAAATACTTGTCAAACACCGGAAACGTTTAGAAATTCTTGCCCAAACCCTTCTCATCAAAGAAACCCTTGAAGGAGAAGAACTTGAAAAACTCCTCCAACTTTCTCCCGAAAATGTTTCTACCGAACAAGCTTCCTGAAAAATTTGTTGAGACTTTTATTCAGGAATCCCCCATGACCTTTGCTAGGTACATGGAACTTTGTCTTTATCACCCAGAGTTTGGCTATTATGCCAACGCCCCAAAAATTGGCAAAAAAGGAGATTATTTTACCGCCCCCGCGGTCCATCCGGTCTTTGGAGCTGCTGTGGCCAAACAAATTCTTGAAATTTGGGAATTTATGGGAAAACCTAGCAATTTTGTCATCTTAGAAGCCGGCGCAGGAGAAGGATATTTGGCCCTTGATATCATTAATTATTTTTCTCTTCGGGAAATTGATCTTTCTTACTGGATTTTAGAACCCTTTCTTCCCAACCAAAAAAGACAGAAACAGACTCTTAAAGAACAGGTGAAAAAGATAAAATGGTTCGCAACCTGGGAAGAAGTTCCCCTTTTTATCGGTGTCTTTCTTTCAAACGAACTTTTTGATTCTTTTCCTGTCCACCTTATTGAAAAGACCGCAGAAGATTTACAAGAAGTATATGTAATCTTTGAAGGACATTTCAGAGAGGTTTTAGGCGGGCTTTCCAGGCCCGAAATACTTGAAAGGGTCCTCCCTCACGCTAATTACTGGCCCGAAGGGTACCGTACCGAGGTATGCCTAAGTTACCGAAATTTTCTAAAAGAAATTGCCAAACACTTACATAAAGGTGTCATCATAACTTTTGACTATGGTTATAGCCGAGCCGATTTTTACCATCCAGATCGCCAACAAGGAACCCTTATCTGTTTTCGCGAACACCAAGTCCTTGAAAACCCTTATCTCTTCCCTGGCAAATGTGATCTTACCGCTCATGTGGATTTTACGGCACTGAAAGAAATTGGAGAGAGTTTTGGCTTATATCCTGTAGGATTTACAACACAGGCGGCCTTTTTGGTAGGGTTAGGAGTTGAAAAACTCCTTGAAGAAATTGGACGTACTGGCCCTCGAGATATAGAAGCCTTAAAACTCCTTTTATTACCTCAAGGTTTGGGGATGAGTCATTGGGTTTTTGTCCAAGCCCGAAACATGCCCCTCCCACTTGCCCTTTCAGGTTTCAAATTGAGCAATAGATTGGGAATTCTTTGACATGATAAGACCTCCCTTTGAAATTCGAAAAAGATGTCCCTCTTCTGCAGCCCGTATCGGTTTTCTCTATACCCGCCGGGGGGTAATTGAGACTCCAGTATTCATGCCGGTAGGTACCCAAGCCTCTATCAAGGCTTTAAGTCCTGAAGAAGTAGCCGCCTTAGGGGTCCACATAATACTTGCCAACACCTATCATCTTTTCTTGCGCCCTGGACATCGGCTTGTAGCCAAACTGGGAGGTCTCCACCAGTTTATGAATTGGCCAAGAAGTATCCTTACCGACAGCGGTGGCTATCAGGTTTTTAGTCTCGCTCAGTATTGTCGGCTTGAAAAAGAAGGAGCTCGGTTTAAATCGCACCTTGACGGCCAGGAATATCTCCTCACCCCGGAGCTCTCTATGGAAATCCAAGCGGCCTTAAACGCGGACATCCGTATGGTTCTTGATACCTGTATCCCTTATCCCTGTCCTTATGAAGAAACCCGCTATCTTACTCAACTTACCCATGAATGGGAGCAAAGATCTAAACAAGCCTGGGTTAGGCAGTCGGACGGCTCTCTACTTTTTGGCATAGTTCAGGGTGGTATGTATGAAGACCTAAGGCGATTTTCTACAGAAGAGGTCTTGAAGATCGGCTTTGATGGCTATGCTATCGGGGGCTTAAGTGTAGGAGAACCCCAGGAGCTTCTTTTGAAAATGCTTGAAATAAGCATTGAGCTCCTACCGGAAGAAAGCCCCCGTTATCTCATGGGAGTTGGCACCCCAGAAGATATTTTAGAGGCTGTGTGGCGAGGAGTAGATATGTTTGACTGTGTGCTCCCTACCCGCAATGCAAGACGTGGAACCCTCTTCACTTCTTCGGGAAAGCTTGCTATAAAGCAGGCACGTTTTAAGGAGGATGAAAGACCCCTTGATCCGGATTGTAATTGTTATACTTGTCGACATTATTCTCGGGCCTATCTGCGGCACCTCTTTTTGGCCGGAGAACTTTTAGTATACCGGTTGCTTACCCTCCATAACCTTCATTTTTATGTCAGGTTTATGGAAGAAATTAGGCGAGCCATAAAAGAAGAAAGATTCTTGGAATTCCGAAAAAATTTCTACCAAAGAAAGGAGGAAACTAGATGCTCGGATTAGCCTTTGCCATGGCCGGACAACCACAACAGGGTGGAGGGAACCCGCTGGTAGCCTTTCTGCCACTGATCCTGATCTTTGTCATTTTCTATTTTTTACTGATTCGCCCCCAACAAAAACGAGCCAAAGAACACCAGAAATTTTTGGAAAGTCTCAAAAGAGGAGACCAAGTCTTTACTTCTGGAGGTCTTATTGGACGGGTTAGCCGGGTTGACGACCAAATCGTTTCTCTAGAAGTAGCTCCAAACATCCAGGTAAAAGTGATAAAAAGTTATATCGCTGGTCCTGTAAATCCCCCGGAAGAAAAGAAAAAGTAACGTTGATGGCCAAAACTTTGGCCGTCTTAGGTACTATGTCTTCGGTGGGCAAGAGTTTATTAACCGCTCTTCTTGCCCACCATTTTGCCAAACAGGGCCTTAAAGTTTTCCCCTTTAAGGCCCAGAATATGTCTCTTAACGCCTTCGCTACAGAAGAAGGAGAGATGGCCCATGCCCAAGTCTTTCAAGCTTGGGCTGCAGGGCGTAAGCCTACAGTCCGCATGAATCCCCTTCTTCTTAAACCCATGGGAAATCTTTCTTCTGAAATAATCTTTTTGGGAAAAAGCGAAGGCATCCTGCCCTCAGCAGAATTTCGTCGTTTTAAGGCTTATTATAAAGAAAAAGTCTTCGAGATCTTTGAAGAAATCTCTGCCCAAAATGATCTTGTCATTATTGAAGGAGCAGGGTCTTTGGCAGAGCTCAATCTTCTCCAAGATGACTTTGTCAATTACGAAATTATAAAACGATATGGTATCCCTTTTCTTCTAGTAGGAGATATCGATAGAGGAGGAATTTTTGCCCAAATATGGGGAACTTATGAATTAGTACCCGAGCTTAAAGAATATTCTTGTGGTTTTGTAATAAATAAATTTCGGGGAGCAGAGGAACTGTTTAAAGAAGGAAAAAAAATACTCGAAAAAAAGACCCGCAAACCTTGTCTCGGACTCCTACCTTATTTGCCAGAAAGTATTTTCGAGGAAGACAGCGCCTCTTTAGGGCTACCTCGAGGGACATTTTCCTCTCAAGGATTAAAAATAGCAGTAGTTTATTATCCTCATTTATCTAATTATTTAGATTTTGATCCTTTTAAGGCCGAAAAAGACGTAGAAATTATCCTCACCGACAATCCTTGCGCCCTCTACCAAGCCCATATTATTTTCCTCCCGGGGAGCAAAAATACCCTGTTTTCTTTGGCATATTTAAAAAAACGCGGGCTTTTCGAGGTCATTTGTAAACTTGCTAAAGAAAAAATTATCTTTGGCCTGTGTGGAGGGTTCCAGCTTTTAGGAAAAAGTATCCGGGATGAAGGGATCGAAAACCAAGGCCAAGAGAAGGCTTTGGGGCTTTTACCTCATGAAACTATTTTCTATTCCCAAAAAATTGCTACTTCACGGGAAGCAGTTTTCGATTTTCCCTTTTTTAAAGGAAAAATTAAAGGCTTCGAGATCCGTTATGGAAGAAGCTTCTGGAAGGGGAAGGAAGTAACTTCTTTTGCCGAAGGAAATGTTTTCGGTACTTATCTTCACGGAATTTTTTATAACGACGATTTTCGGAACCAATTTCTAAATTACGCCCGCAAGTATTTCAATTTTCCTCCCCGTCACAAGGTATCTTTCAGAAGTTATCTTCAAAAGAAACTGGAAAGTTTTTCAAAAATTGCCGCTTTTAAGAATTTTTATCTCCAAGTAGAAAAAGCTTTAGAGGGGAGCCCTTAGGCCCCCCAATTTTAGTAAGCTTCTTCAGTTTCCAAAAACTCAGGTCTTACCTTTTCAGAAAAGGTCTTGTAAGTCCAAACCTGATAAAGAATAACCACAGGAACAAATATGAAGGCTACCACAGTCATAATTTTAAGGGTAAGAGGGCTTGAGGAGGAATTGTAAATGGTAAGGCTCCAAGAGGGATTTAAACTAGAAGGAATTAGTCTCGGAAAAAGCCCTGCAACTCCGAAAGCAGTAGTGAAAACAATGGTAAGAGCAGACGCAAACCAAGCCTTCCAGTACGCACCTGAAGCCAAAAAGCCCGGTATGGCAACAAGCCCTAAAACCGCTAGAGCAGGAATAATCAAGAGGATCTTGTAATGAAAGAAATTAGCCCAGAGGTCTGTAAGAAAACCTGTAGCCATAAAAAATATCAAAGCCAATAACACCTCGAGGACCCAAAATTTTTCGGCAACAACTTTAGCCCTCCACTTAAGGACACCATTACTTTTGACCGCCAACCAAAGAGCCCCGTGGACTAAAAACATCACCACAAAAAGAAGGCCCCCAAGCAGTCCGTAAGGATTTAGAAGGCTTAAGGTGTTGCCATGCATAATTCCTTGCCAATCTATAGGAAGACCTTTGAAAAAATTAGCAAAAGCTACTCCAAAAAGGAGAGCAGGAAGAAAGCTCCCTATCACCAGACAAATATCCCAAACCATTTTCCAGACAGGGCTTTCTTCTTTGCCTCGAAATTCAAATGCCACTCCTCGGAGGATAAGAGCAAAGAGGATGAGAAGGAGAGGAGTATAAAGAGCGCTAAACATAATAGCGTAAGTCTTAGGAAAAGCTGCAAAAGTAGCTCCTCCCGCGGTAATAAGCCAAACCTCATTTCCGTCCCAAAATGGCCCTGCGGCATTATAAATAATTCGTCTTTCGGAATCATTTTTAGCAATAAAAGGCATAAGCATCCCCAGGCCAAAATCGAAACCATCCAACATAAAATAAACGGCCCAAAGGACTCCCCAGAGAATAAACCAGATAACCTGAAAAATATTTTGTTCCATTCTTAATCCCTCCTTCTCTCTTAATTAGTGGCAGGAGAACCTGCCGCAGATACGGGAGCGAGAGATATTTTCTCGGGGCCTTTACGAGCATATTTGAAAAGAAGATAAAAATCTACCAGTCCCAAAAGGGTATATACCAAAATAAAGGCCGCAAGAGAAATTCCCACCTGAACGGGAGAAAGGGGAGAAACCGCAGCACTGGTTTCCATCAAACCATAAACTATCCAAGGCTGGCGTCCCACCTCCGCTACTATCCAGCCTAATTCACAAGCGAGATAAGGTAACGGAATCATCCAAGGCAAAATTCTGAGGAGAAAATGGTTTTTTTCAATTTCGTGACGTTTTAAAAAGACCCAAATACTTAGAGCTGCAAATAGAAAACCAAGTCCTACCATCAATCTAAAAGACCAAAAAGTTGGTGTAACAGGAGGGCGCTCTTCCTCAGACCATTCCTTGAGTCCTTTCACTGTAGCAGAAGGATTGTGGTAAGCAAGGAGACTAAGCATCCCTGGTATAGGAAAAAGTTCTATCTTGTTACGTTCATTTTCTTCGTCAGGCACTATAAAGAGATACATTGGGGCTCCATTTTTGGTTTCCCAAAGAGATTCCATAGCCGCCAACTTGGTAGGTTGTGCTTTGGCAACTTCACTTCCATGCAGATGCCCGTTAAAAACCTCAAAAAGGGCAAAGATAAGAGTCCACGTAGCTGCTACCCGAAAACATTTTTTAAAAAAAACTGTTTCGTTTTTCCGTAAAAGATGCCAAGCCGAAATCCCTAAAACAAAAAATCCTGCCAAAATGTAGGCCCCTGAAACTGTATGGATAAATTCCATCCAACCAAAGGAATTAGTCACCACTGCCCGAAAACTCTCAAGCTCTGCACGTCCGTTCCTGATGGTATAACCGACAGGATGTTGCATCCAACCATTGGCCAAAAGAATCCACAGTGCAGAAACGTTAGAAGCGATAGCTACCAACCAGATAGAAAGGGCATGAAGCTTTGGTGAAAGGCGATCCCAACCAAAATGCCAAACTGCAATAAAAGTAGATTCCAAAAAGAAAGCTAAAGTAGCTTCAATAGCAAGTAAAGAACCAAAAATATCACCCACATACATGGAATAGCGAGACCAGTTCGTACCGAACTGAAATTCGAGAGTTATACCAGTAACCACCCCTAAAGCGAAATTAATAAGAAAAAGTTTGCCCCAGAACTTTGCTGCTCGCTTGTAATCTTCGTCTCCAGTCTTTACATAGAGGGTTTCGAAAATGGCTGTCAAAACAGAAAGCCCCAAAGTCAAGGGGACAAAAAGAAAATGAAACATAGAGGCCACTGCGAATTGGAGTCGTGAAAGTAAAACTACATCAAACATCAACCCACCTCCTCCTTGGATTTACTCTTTGAGACCTTTGCAAAACATCTTTTCTTAAGGCCTAATCAAGGATCCGTTCCCATTTTTCGTTCCGAAAAATGGGAACGGATCCCCCTCTAGTTGTACTTGCAACATCGCTCTTGGCTATTTTGCAAAGGTCTTTCTTTAATAATAAGATTTGTTAGGCGAATACTGCCTAATAAATCTCGCAACCCCTCTCTTGCTGCTTTCCATACAAGATGTACCTTACATGTAGAACTAAATCGGCAAGCTTTAGGATCTCCTACACAGATATTGAGAAAAATTTCTCCTTCCAAAGCTTCTACAATCTCTAAAAGTGTTATTTCTTCTGGAGAACGCTTGAGACGATATCCCCCCATTCGACCTTGTTTAATCTCTAAAAGTCCTGCCCGAGCTAAGTGTTGGGCAATCTTGGCCAAAAATTCTGAAGGGATATCCATGGCAGAAGATACCTCCGCTCTGGGGACGGTTTTCCCCCCTTCAGTGGCTAAATAAACCATTAATCGCACTCCATAATCCGTAGCACGATTTATCTTCATAACTTTTCCTCATTTAAGGTCTAATTGGATCTTTTTTATCCAAAATTTTTAAAAATGGCAATAAAAAATTTGTTGCTGAATAAGGACGGTCTTTTTATGATGTATTGAAAGGAGAAATAGAAATTATGTTTTCTTTAGGTTGGTTTTCTACAGGCAGAGACAAAGCAGCCCGAGATTTACTTAGGGTCGTTTGGGAAAGGATTAAAGAGGGTTTTATCCCTGCCCACATTACATACGTCTTTTTATCTCGAGAGCCGGGAGAGAGTCCCGAGAGTGATAAGTTTTTGTATCTTTGTAACGAATTAAATATTCCTGTCCTTTATCTTTCTGCCAAAAAATTTGCTCCAGAATTACGGATTAAAGAGCGAGAAATTTGGCGCCGCAAATATCACCAAGCTGTTTACGAACTTTTAAAAGACAAACCTTCAGATCTAGTAGTATTAGCAGGATATATGTGGGTTGTTTCTGCAGATCTTTGCGAAAAACTCCCCATGATAAATTTGCACCCTGCCCTTCCCGGAGGTCCTCAAGGAACCTGGCAAGAAGTAATCTGGCAACTTTTAGAACAAGAGGCAGATGAAACAGGAGTGATGATGCATTTGGTAACTCCAGAACTTGATCGAGGGCCAGCAGTAACCTTTTGTCGTTTCCCTATCCGGGGGAAAAAATTTGATCCTCTTTGGGAAAAATTCCTTCAGAAAAAAAATCAAAAAGGACTTCAAGCAATAATACAAGAAGAAGGAGAAAACGAGCCACTTTTTGCACTTATTAGAGAGGAAGGAGTAAAAAGAGAGTTACCTCTTATTGTTTATACTATTAAGGCTTTTGCGGAGAAAAATATTAAACTCAAAGAAAAGACCCTTTGCGATGCTTTCGGGAATCCTCTTTCTGGTCCTTACGATCTTACTGCTTCTATCGAAAATTATTTAAAAACTGGAGAATGGTAAATGCTTCGCGGGCACGGTGGAGAAATATATCATCTCGCCCGCAAATTAGGTCTTAACCCTTCAGAAATTAAAGATCATAGCAGCAATGTCTCTCCTCTTCCTCCACCTCAAGGCCTTTATGATTTGCTAAAAGCTCATCTTGCCGAAATCGAAAACCTTCCCGAGGTTGATAGCTTTACCTTAAGAGAAAAGTTAGCCCAAATTTACAGCCTTCATCAAGACCAGATTCTCCCTTCTTCTGGCACCACCGAATGGATCTTTGGGATCCCAAAAATCCTAAACCCTAAGAGGGTTATAATTTTGGGCCCTACTTATAGTGATTATGCTGATGCTGCCAAACAATTAGGAATAAGACCTATATTTATTCTAGCAGAGGAAGAAACTTTGTTTTCTCCTCCCCTTGAAGATCTTACCAATAGATTGCAAAAGAAAGATTTAGTCTTTATTTGTAACCCCAATAACCCTACAGGAGCTCTTATCCCTCCACAAAAATTGCAAGAGATCATTTTTAATTTCCCCGATGTCTTTTTCATCATAGACGAATCTTACAGTGATTTTGTAGAAGAAAGAGCTTCTCTTTTAGACTTAGGAAAACCTCCAGAGAATACAATAATTCTCCGTTCTTTTTCCAAGATTTATCGTATTCCAGGATTGCGATTAGGTTTTGCAATAGCAAGCCAAAAACTTTCTGAATTTCTTTGGAGTTTATTTTTGCCTTGGAATGTTAACAGATTAGCCCAAGTAGCAGGGAATTGGCTTTTAGATCAGAAAGATTATATTATAAAAGTTAGAGAATTTGTTAAAGATGAAAGAAAAAGAATTTTGAAAATTTTAAAAGACTTGCCTTTAAAAATTTTTCCCAGTAGAACTCATTTTTTCCTATTAAAATTTCCTCACAAAGTCCATTCTCTTTGGAAAGCTTTACTATATCAGCATCATATCTTAACCAGAGATGCTTCTAATATTTACGGTTTAAATCCTTACTTCTTACGTTTTGCTTTACGTTCTAGAGAAGAGAACGATTATTTTTGTAAAGCATTAAAAGAGGTTTTCAATGAAAATTATTAAAGTTTATCCTCTTCCATCTCCTTTGGAAACCGAAGGACTCGTAATTTTGGTAGATATTTTAAGAGCTACCTCCACAATAGTAGCTGCTCTAGCAGAAGATGCCCAAGTAATCAAACCTCTAGCTTCGGTAGATGAAGCTCTCCTCTATCGTGAAAAGGGGTTCCTTATAGCTGGAGAAAGAGGAGGAATTCCGCCAGAAGGATTTGACTTAGGTAATAGTCCACGAGAAGCTTACAAAATGGCACACGCTAAAGTAGTACTCACCACCACTAATGGAACTAAAGCCCTTGCTTTTATAAAAAAGGCGAAAGCAATTTGCGTCGGTAGTTTTCTCAATCTCAAATCCATAGTATCTTTTGCACGAAGATTTGAAGAAGTAGTTATCTTATGTGCGGGAACGGAAGGAGAACTATCCTTAGAAGATTTTCTTTTTGCTGGAAAAGTGGCTCTTTCTTTAGAAGAATATATCTCTCAAAACGATGCCGCAATAATAGCCCGAAAATATGCTGCTTCTATAGAAGATGTTTCTAAAGAAATTTTCACCTCTCATCACGCAAAAAAACTCGTTAAATTAGGATACAAAGAAGATGTCGCATTTTGTGCCCAAGAAAACGTTTATAAAGTTGTTCCCATTCTAACCCCAGAGGGATTTGTAGCTTTAAAAGGAGTAGATAAAGAATGAAAAGAGCTCTCATAATTTCAGCATTAATTATTCTTATTTTCCACAATTCCTATGGATATTATCCCAAGTCTAGATATTTTCCTCACAAAACTTCGCATCTCAAACTTAAAGTTTGGTATAAAAGAGATATAACTTATTTAGATCAACGAGAATTAGTATTAGAAATATTAAAAAAGTTACGTTCTTATATAGCTCGAGCAGAAAATTTGGGCCTTTCTGAAATAGAAAAAAGTTCCTTAGAAAGTTTAGTCAAAAGCCTTGAAAAACAAATGCTTAAAACTCAAAAAGAACTCAAAATCTTACAACAAAAATGGAAAATAGAAATCAATAAACAGAATCCTTCAGGAGAAAGCTTAAAAGAAATCATAAGCAAGACCAATTTTATATGGGAAAATCTCCTCAAATTTGCTCTAAAAATCTATCTCCAAGCCCAAGAAATAATTAAATGAGACTTTGCAAGTCGCTAATCTATTCTTTCCAAACATTTTCTGGAAAACTTTGTAAACACCTTTTCTTAAGGCCT
>JALSPG010000052.1 GCA_026986115.1 Thermodesulfobacteriales bacterium | reverse complement strand
TTGTGCTTGCAATACTGGCCTTGGCAATTTTGCAAGGTCTTTTCTAAGAAAGTTTTTTAAAGGGGGAAAGTGATGATGCGGTCTGCCAAGGCGGTGGCGATTTCTTCGTCGTGGGTAGAAAAGACAATCAGCTCAGCCTGCAAATGAGCCAATATTTTTTGTAAATTGTCTTCGTCTTGGGCGGTAGTTGGTTCATCAAGAAGTAGCACCTGGGGGGCACCTGTTAAAAGGGAGCCCAAAGCCAGTCTGAGACGCTCTCCCCGGGAAAGCGAAAAGGGAGGATCTTTAGCGTAAGGGAGTAAAGATAAAGAAGAAAGAATCCTTTCTAAGCGCCTCTTCTTTTCCGCTTTAGGAAGTTTCAACATTTTAGGCACAAATGAAAGTTCCTCCCAGACGGAACGAGAAAAAAGCATGAGATCAGGGTCCTGTAGAAGAAGAGCCCTGGTAAGTCTTCCTTTTTCGGGGGAAAGCAGAAAGGAAATTTTACCACCTGTGGGTTTTAAAAGACCTGCTAAAAGTGCCAAAAATGTAGATTTACCGCTTCCATTTTCACCAATAAGGGCAACCCATTCTCCTCGAAAAAAAGAAAAACTAACACCTTCAAAAAGGGGGTTTCTTCCTGGGTAAGCAAAAGAAAGGTCTTCTACTTTAAGAACTATTTCTCTTTTTTTATACGCCTTCTTTTGGCGCTGAGGCCAACTTCTTGACGGTGGAGAGAATTCCTTCGGAGAACCATCAAATATAAGAAATCCCTTTTTTAGATAGAGAATTCGCTCCACCCAAGGTAGTACCTCTTTTATTCGATGTTCCACCAGCACAATGGTCAAACCTTTGGAAGCCAAAGTTTTCAAGTGAGAAAGAATCTCCTTTGAAGCCTTAGGATCGAGTTGCGAGAGGGGTTCGTCTAAAATCAGAATCTTAGGCTTCACAGCCAGGGCAGCAGCTAGCGCCAAGCGTTGTTTTTGGCCTCCGGAAAGTTGTCTTGGAGAAAGGTCTTTGAGACCCAAAAGACCCACAAAAGAAAGGGCTTGAGAGGCACGAGATACGATTTCTTTTTCAGAGAGTCCTAAGTTTTCTAAAGCAAAAATTACTTCTCCCCAAACACTTTCTGAAAGAATTTGAGTAGCAGGATTTTGAAAGACAGTTGTCACCTGAGGAAAGATCTCTTTGGGTGGAAGAGGGCCTTTTCGGCCCAAGAGATAGATTTCTCCAGTGAGTGTCCCTCCTGCTTCAAAGGGGATTAAGCCGTTCAGACAGGCAAGAAGGGTGCTTTTTCCAGAACCTGTCTCTCCGCAAACAAGGACGAATTCACCTTTTTTTAAAGTAAAGGATATATCTTTAAGGGCCGGTGAGGGCCTCCCCGGATAAAAATAGGTGAGTTTTTTTACTTCTACTACTTTCATCTTTCCACCTTTTGGAGGAGCTTACCCGTTTGCACCCCTAAAAAGGCTCCCAATAGCGTATAAAGAAAGCCTTTTACCAAAACCGAAAGCCAGATATACCAAGAAGGGAAAAAAAGCCTATAAAAAGCCATGTGGAGAAGAAGGGAAATGGCTGTATTAAGGGCATCTGCTACAGCCAAGGCAAAGATCAAAGCCTTGGCCCGATAACGCGCTTTATTAGCCAAATAAACGAAAACTTCCAAGACTAAAAGCCTCGCTCCCAAAAAGAATGGATCTGTAAAACGGAAACCACCAAAAAGAATACAACCCATAAAGTAAGTAATAATCCCTGAAATAGTCACCACTGCCGGCCTAGGAAGAAGCCACAAAACGGCTGTGAGGACTAGATAATGGGCTATCTCCGTAATTAGACCACCTACTAAAATATTGAAAGGGCCTAGAAAAGCATAAAGGACGTTTGAGAGAAGACCTCCTAAAAAATCAAGCCCAAATCCCACCGCCCCTGTAAGGGCAAGAAGAGTAAGTTCCCTTAGAGGAAATTTTTCAAGCCAATACTTGATTCTTAAAAGCAAAAAAATTGTATAACTTCCCCCAAAAATTAAGATCAAAAGTAAAGCCTCAGAGACAATAGGGCTCCCGCGCACCACACCAAATCGTTTTTCTCTTACCAAAAGAGGTTTTTTGGCTCCGAAAGCATAAATTTCAACTCGAGCCAGATACTCACCACTGGAAATTTCTTGTGAAACAAAAATAGGAAGAACGGCCTTTGCTCTTCCACGGGCCGGCAATCTTACAAGAACCAATGGCTCCCGAAATTGGCCATGAGAGAAAAAACGTGGGGGATAAAAACCACGAACAATCTTTTGCGCTCCGGGTTCTAAAAAAGCTCCCTTGATTAGAAAGGTAAGAGGTACAGAAAGCCTGTTTTTAAGTACTAGACACTGATAGGCAAAGGGCTCATAACGGCTAAACCCTTTGGCTTTAATACCTAAATGATAAGCCAGCTTTTCCCAAAAGGGATTAGGAACCACTAGGGTGTCTTTAAGACGTCGTTTTTCTTGATAACCGTAAGCATCCGTTGGCAATTCCCATGAAAGAAGTTCTACTGCCCTGTCTAAAGAACGCCTTTCCCAACGAAAAGGAAGAAGGATCTCTCTTAGCCCAATCTTTATCGCTATTTTCTTCTCAAAAGAATTTTCAAAACAGAGGGGCAAATTCTCCAGGTGTTTTTCATAACGCCCCAAAGAAAATTGCTTTGGACCTATCTCTATCAAGAGTTTCTCTGTAAAGGAAGTCACCAAAAGACCCACTTCGAAACAATTCCCTTCACCCGTGAGAAGGATATCCTTTGCCGGAAAGGGAGTTTCCCAAAAGGGCTTTTCTTTTTGATAAAGCCATATTTTAAGAGGGGGCTGCCCCCAAGGGGCAAAAATTTCAAGAGAAGAAATAATGTTAGAATCCGGGGCCTTTAAAGGGTAAAGATGGCCTTCATATTCCAACAAATAGTGTTTTCCGGGATTCCAAGAAAAAATGAGTCTTTGATTCTCTCCCCATAAAGGGGGATAGGCTAAAATTAGTTCTCTTTGGGTGTCATACAATCGTAGTCTAACCCCCGGCCTTACCCCTTTTACTTCTATTCCCCAGGGCTTAAAAGTGATTTGGAGGGTATCTTTCCCCTTTTGGCAACCACCCAAAATAAGACTTGCCACAAGGATCAAGATAGAAAATGAAAATAGGTTACGTTCCATTTTTCACTAAAACCTAAAGCGATGGCTGCCAGCAAAAGGGGTTCAAAGCCCTGGAATCTTGCAAGATAAGCCCTGAAATCTTCAAAAGATGAAGTTTTCCCACTAAGGGCTATTGCTATTAAAACTGCTTGTTCCAGAAGGGCCTCTTGAATGATTTCGGGAGGAAGCACTCCCCAAAGATATTGATCCCAAAGATGAATATATGACAGCACTGCGGCTACCAGTTTAGTATCAGAAAGAACCACCTTGCGATTCTTGAAGAGCCAGAGATGATGTTCTCTGGAGAGGTAAGGTTTGAGGGCCTCAAAGAAGATCTCTTCGGTAAGACCAAATCTTCCAAGAAGTCTGGGTACGTAACGTAAAGTCTCGGGAGTTAATTGATTTTGGCGTGAAAGGCCTTCTTTAAGAGCTCTTTTAACCGCCCGGGCCACAAGTTCTCCGAGTTTTACGTGTTTCCCCACTCCTCGCAATGGTATGCGTCCGGTAAGAAGAGAAGCAATGGCGATCTGGTCTGTTCCAGTACCAGTAGCAAGTCCACAGGAATAACGTGAAGGAACATTTAACTCTTGTAGGGCCGCCGTCTTAGCCTCTGTAGCCATTTTCACCGCCCTTACCAAAGCGCAAGGGGCAAGTTCCTGATTAATAAACAGCAAGATATTGATAGTTCCTGGTGGAAGAAACTTGGAGAAATGACCTTCCCATTCGTAAACTTGCGCTGGATCTCCTGCACGGCCGGCATTTGTTTCTACCCCAGCGGTTACCACTGCCATTACCTTAAGAACTTCCTCTGTATTAGGAATGTCAAAGCTTTCTTCTGCCCACCCTGCAAGGGTCATGTTAGCGGCAGTACCCAGGAGAGCCGTCTTTTTCGGCGGCAAACCGTGATATTCGCACACTAGGTGGTGGTATCTTTCCGGCTTACGTACCGCTAAGCACCTGCCATGTTCTTTTCCCGGACATGGTTTGGGCTCACAGGCTTGGTGGTTCGCTACAAAGAGTAAATCTTCCCGCAAGCCACCATTTAGACGACAGGTAGAGATAACCCGGTGAGGGGCCAAGAACTTTCCATAAAGGATTTTTTCCCCGCGGTAAATCTCAAGCCCATCGTAAAGATTACATACTAAAATGGGCTTCATTCTAGAAGGGACTCCATTTGCAGAAAGAGATTTTCTAATTTTTCAAGCGTTTCTGAAGAAGGATCTTGCCAAAGGCCCCGTTTCACAGCCTCCAACAAGCGCTCAACGATGTTAAAGAGGGCTGCGGGGTTATGTTTTAGAAAGAAGGCCTGCATCTTCTGAGAAAGGGCATAAGTTTGGGCAATTTTTTCATATAAATCGTCAGTCAAAACTTTACTGGTGGCATCCCACTGAAAACAATAATCAATAAGACGAGAAAGGTCTCCAGCACCTTTGTAGCCGTGTCTTTTAAGCCCTTCAATCCAGCGAGGGTTGAACACTTTAGTGCGCATTAAAAATCGCATCTCCTCTTCAGTAGTCCTTATTTTAGGGCGTTCGGGATCTTTAGTACTTCCGCTGTAAGAAACAGGTCTTTGTCCTCTCAAAACCTCTATCGCAGCGTTTAAACCACCGTGATAGGCGTTTGGACAATCACAGGAGAGAATATCCACTTCTCTGGTATCATCATTTTTGTAAGTAACTTCCGTACGAGCAAGAATATTACGGAAGACATCGTGGGCTTCTTTCCCATAAAAGCCCACACCGTAGGCATAACCACCCCAGAAAACATAAACCTCTGCCAAGTCTCTTTTTGATTTCCAGCTTCCGGTATCAAGCACCTGCCCCACGCCTGCTCCATAAGCACCAGGGGGATCAGAAAACACCCGCAAGGTGGCTAATCTTTGAGCCTTCTCCCAAGGGTGGTTCTGCGTGAGAAGCGCAGCCAAGTCCTTGCGAAAGTTGGCCGCCACAAAATTCTCTTCGTCTTTTTCGTCAAGCAGGGCTACCATTTGCACGGCTTGATCGAAGAGCTCTATCAAATTAGGAAAGGCGTCTCGGAAAAAGCCGCTTGTGCGTAACAAAACGTCTATACGAGGACGGGCAAGCTCTTGAAGAGAAATAAGTTCTAACCCTTCAACGCGTTTGTTTTTTGGGTGCCAAATTGGCCGTACTCCTAAAAGGTAAAGGGCACAGGCCAAATCTTCCCCGCGTGTCCTCATGGTAGGTGAACCCCAGATCACCATAGCCAGCGTTCGAGGATAAACACCATGATCCTTGTAATGACGCGCAAGAAGGGCCTTGGCCTGCCGGACCCCTCGTTCCCAGGCCAATTCAGAAGGTATCTTTTGGGGGTCAACCGAAAAGAAATTGCGACCAGTAGGAAAAATATCCAATTCTCCCCGGGTAGGGGCCCCTGAAGGACCGGGATCCACAAACTCACCATTTAAGGCCTTCAAACAATAGGTGATTTCTTTTTCTACCGAAAATAAAAGGGGTCTTAACTCTTCAGGAGTCTGCCCGGTGGCTTCGGCCATCGCCGCAAGAGTCTGAAATTCTTCTTTTGGGACTTGGCCTAATATGTGAAGACCGTCATTTACGAAACTGTGAGCTATTTCGTCTAAATAATCGTGAAGGGCTCTCAAAAATTCCTCCGGAGCCTGCTGAGCCTTTTCTTTGGACCAAGAAAGGTCCTTTTCAAGGGCCAAAGAAAAGGCCTTTTCGATAATCTTCGCCTTCAAATTTTCGGTTTGAGTTGGATTTTCCTTTTTGAGAAGGTGATATTCTTCAAGAAGTCGAGACAGTTCGTCGAGCTCACCATACCGTCCCACAAACATCTGAGGGGGGATCATGTGATCAATAATCACACAATAGCTTCTTCTTTTGGCCTGGGTTCCCTCCCCAGGATCATTCACAATATAAGGATAAATATTTGGAAGTGTTCCGAGCACGAGATCCGGATAACATTTCTCCGAAAGGGCCACCGCTTTACCGGGAAGCCACTCTAAAGTTCCGTGTTTACCTACGTGAATAACGGCATGGGCCCCGAAATCTTCGGCCAAAAAACGATAAAAAGCAATGTAATGATAAGTAGGAGGAAGATGAGGATCATGGATCAAAGAGGGATCTCCCGAAAAGCCTTGTAGCCTTTCATGATGCCCTCGGGGTGGTTGGTAAGTCAGAAGAATATTTCCATTCTTGATACCACCAAAAAATAGATTTCCATCATGGACAAATAGCTTTCCGGGAGGCTTACCCCAGTTTTCTTCTAAAGCTTGTCTTATCTCTTCTGGCAAAGCTGCTATCCAAGCCTGAACTCTATTTTCGGGAAGGCTAAAAGGCGCCCGCCTCTCAAAAGAAGAAGGAGCGAGATAACGCGTATCTGAAATGAGAGTTTTAAGGAGTTTTTGAGCCAGCTCTTCCCCAGAAGAATAAGTTTCTCTCACATAGTAACCTTCCTGTTGAAGCTTCTTTAGAAGTTTTGCTACTGAAGCAAAGCTATCAAGCCCAAAAGCGCATCCTAGACGATCGGCCCGAGGGGGATAATGATGAAAGACAACGGCTATTTTACGCTTACAAGGAGGGGTGCGCCTTAGACGCGCCCAATTGAAGGCCAAAATCGCCAGTTTCTCTGTTCTTTCAGGTAAAGGTTCATAGCGTTTCAAACGTAATCCCAGCTCAGATATCCATTCTGCCTCCTCCCGGGTGGCAATTAAATAGGTGATAAGAGTGCCATCAAATTCCGGCTGTGCCACCCAAATGCCCAACTCAAGAGGAGAAAGACCGGCGGAACTTTCTTCCCAGTTTTTACTAGAAGAAAAACTTAAAAGCCCTTGGAGGACGCAAACATTGAGATATGGGTAAATTTCTTTTGTTTCTGGCCACAGAAGAGTTTGAGCAAAAGGCTGCAGACTGATGAGAACATCTATGTAGGTCTTATCGTCCCGCATAAAAAACTTGCGGGCCACCTCAAGCGGCTTTAAGGCTTTCTCCTCCTTTTCCACAAAACGGCGATGGAAGACAGGTATGGCTATCCCTCCAGCCCTTTCGATAGCTTCCACCAAGGCCTTTACCGGGGCCAGATCACCATTTACCCAAAGGCCTTGGTAAAACCAAATTCCTACTTTTGGAAGTGAAAGGGTATAACCTTCTTCGCGAAGCCAATGAAGATACCCATCGAGATCTGAAAAGAAGCCTCCTTTGGGGTGATAAATTCCTTGGGCTGGAAGGGGTTTGGGAGGAGAATAAGGAAATTTTTGCCCGCCGAGGGTGTGATAAAGCTCTTTGAAAAAATTTTTAAAATTTTCTCTTCCCCCATAACGAAGATAAAACACCCTGGCAAGAAACCTTTGATCTTTTGGCCAGGCCATTTTTTCCACTAAAAGTTGATCTTCATCACTTCCTCCTACTGGTTGGACATGAATTAGACTTGCCTTTCCGGCGGTTTCTATTATCCGGGAAAGCCCCGGAAGAGATTTCTCTCCTCCATGAGGCAAAAAGACCAAAACGTCAGCAGAAGCGGCAAATTTTAAGGCCTCTACTTTCTGGGAAGCAAAATTTTCAGCGGTAAAAGCTCGAATCTCAAGCGGAAGACCTTCCTTTAAGAGATCTTTTACCGCTGCCGCCAAAGAAAGTAGCTCTGTTCCTGAAGCGGTGTAATAAAACACTTTCATAGACTTTGTCTCTGTCTTTGAAAAAAATCTTTAAATGTAGCTAAGTTCTCAAACCGTAATTCATGAACAAGAAAAATAGGCTCTAAAAATTCTTCGAGCTTTTTCAGCTCCACGCCCTCAAAAGGAAGATGGGGATCAAGGGAGAGAACCTTCTTTCTTGCAAGACAATAGCGTTTGAGAGGGTCTTTCTCCTCCCATAATTTCTTGAGCCCTTCCATGTCTGGGCGGAAAAGATCGGCGCGGGGAGAAAAATTAAGATGTACCACCTTGATAAGTTTTCTTATTTCTCTTGGGAAACCCTCCAAAAGTGTCAAAAGAAGGGAAAAGGCCTGCCGTGGCGATAAAGGGCCTCTAATAGGATAAGGTTGCCCGAGGAGATATGAAGTATTGAGAAGATGGCTTGTGTCTAAAACCAAACCTACAACTTTTTCGGAAATGGCAAGTTTTTTGAAAAAAAATTCTATTTCTGCTGGTGAAAATGTTCGAAGCCCCGGCCACCAGAGATTTTCAAAAAGAATCCAGGGTAACGCTTCTGAGCTAAATTCTTCAAAGACCAAATTTAAAAGTTCTGCTACAGCAGAAAGGACTGTTTGGGAATCATAGCGGAAATGTAGAGAAAAAACTTCTTCCAAGCCGCAATGGCTAGCATGTATAACAATGTAAGAAGGCCGTAAAGCTAAGGCTTTTTTAAACCAAACTTTTACTTTAGTGATAAAATCCTCCGGCTTCTTCCCCCCAAAAAACCTTTCCAAGTTCTCAAGCCCTGGAAAAACCTGGGCAAGATAATGGTGATCTTCTAACCAGAAGGGAAGCCATACAGGCTGAAAAGGAAGGTGAACCCCAATGATGCAGGAGAAGAAGGCCGGAGGAACATCCCCTAAAGGTAAAAGCTCAATTCCTGCTAAAGAAAATTCTTCCAGAAAAGGGAGCAGGCCTTCTGCAAAGGCCCGCTGTTCTTTAATACCGGTAGAGAGAGAGATTAGCTCCTGCATATTAGAAATGGTAAAATTTAAGGCCGGCAGAAATAGCAAGCCCCGGGGCCCTATAACCTGCAGCCCATTCGTAATTCACGTCAAAAAGATTTTCGGCACGAAGAAAAATCTCAACTCCTTTGTGAAGTTTATAACTTCCCGTAACATCAACCCGGCTATAATCTGGCATGAAATGGGTATAATCATAAGCCGGCCTGCGACTTACGTATTTGTAATAAATATTTCCCGAAAAATCTTTCCATCTAAGATGGGCTCGAAGACCTACCTGATGATAGGGTACGAGAGAAAGCCTTTCCGCCCTGCCTTCTTGCCCTTCGGTGTAGGTATAGTTTCCTGCCAGGCGAAACCAGGAAGTAGGGCGCCAGTCAAATTCGAATTCAATACCCGTAGTATTGGCTCCTCCAGAATTGTAATATTTCCAGGTAGCATAATTAAAGTTGATCCGATCTTCATAATGGGTATTGAACCAGACCAAAGACCAACGCATTTTGCCACGCCAAAGAACCTGTTCTAAGCCTACCTCTCCCCCGGTGCTTTCTTCCGGGTCAAGATGGGGATTTCCATAACGTGGATCGTAAAGATTGAAGAGAGAGGGAGCGCGAAACCCGGTCGCCAAATTCGCTTTAAATTTGAAGCCGTAAGGCAAAAAATAGGCAAGCCCGATTTTGTAGGTTCCGTGTGTGCCAAACTCTTCATGATCATCCAGACGTCCGCCTATATTCAGGGCCAATTTTTCATTCAAAAGAAGCAAGAAGAGATTGGCAAAATAAGCGGTAGTATCGACATCGTCTTCATATTTCCTCTTTCCCCAAGGAGAGATCCGGGAAAAATCGCCCTTTTCATGGTAATATTCCATCCCGGCTGTAAGGAGACCGAAATCTTTTAACCGGAAGTGGTTGAGAAAAACCACCGGGTAAACGTTGCCCCGGTAAAGGCCCTTACTGGGGCTATCATTTACCGGAGACCCATCTGGCCGGTAACCCAAAACACCGTCATCCTTATCAGAATAATGTCGCCGGGTGAAATGGTAACCCACGGTAAAAGAGACATCCCACCAGGGCTTTAAGGGGAGGATACATTTAAGATGAGAAAACAAAATCGTTTGGCGACGCTGGCTATGGGGATCGTTGTAAGCCTTAAAACTCTCCCAATCCCACTGAGGATAATTGAGAAAACCATAAGAATAGCGAGTAGTCCAATCCAGTTTGAGGCCCTTAAGAAGCCCCCGAGAAAAAGGAGCAACATTTAAATTGGCATCAATTGTATTCTGGCGAAATTTAGAATCTCTATAAAGCCCTTCAGTATTAACCCCAGCCCAGCCGACATAATATCCCATCTTCCTCCATGAACCCTGTACCCTGGCCAAGCCGCGTTTGGTCTCGTATCGTCCGTAAAAACCTTTGGCTTCGTACCGAAAGGGGCCTCCTCCTTTGCGGGGGATAAGGTTGATAACACCTGTCATGGCGTTAGAACCATAAAGGGAACTTTGAGGGCCACGGACAACTTCGATTTTTTCAAAATTTTCCGCCTCCATCCAGCTCCAAAGATCTCCAAAATCGTTAGCAGGATACGTAGGATCATAAATACGAACCCCATTGAAAAGCACCGCTACATCTTGATTTTTTCCGCCCCGCAGGCGTAGATATCCCCATTGTCCAAACCAGCCGTTGTGTTTAATAGAAATAGAAGGAAAGGTCTCAAGGGCCTGATAAAGGCCTTGAATTTCACGCTGGTCAATTTCTTCCTTGCTAATAACTGTTACGGAATCCGGAAGCTTGACGAGTTCTATAGGAGCCCTTGTAGCAGTAACAACAAGTTCTCCTAATTCTTTGGCCTCCTGGGCCCTTACCGAAAAAGAGAAAAGAAAGACAAACATCAAAAGGGAAAAAATAGAAATACTCTTTGACATCTACTCCCTCCTTTGAGAATTTTTCTCGCAGAAGGGAGCTTCGGGAGGTTTCCGAAAAGGCGTGGAACCTTTTTCGGAAACGGAGCAGGAAGCCCCGAAGCCCCGCTTCCTTAAAAGGCCTCGGGCCGGTCTCCCGGCTTCCGGATCATCCTACTCACCGCACCTTCCCAGGGCCTTCGACCTTTTCGGCCTCCAGCCCCAGTGGCCTGTCGCCCATTTTGGGCCTAGCGGCTTTCGTCCCCGGTCACGGTTGCGGGCCAGCGCCGGATTTTCACCGGACTTCCCGTTTCACCTGCCTAAGCAGGCACCCAAGGCCCCTTTCAAAGAACTAGACATGCCGAAAAGCTAAATGAGGAAAATCTTTTTGTCAAAAAAGATTAGCTAAAATTAAAAAATATTTGCCACGTTTTTTAGACGCTTTTTAAAAACGTGCCTCACTTTCCAAACGAAAGGTCATTTTTAAGGTTATCTTAAGGGGTGGAGAAAGCCTTGGCGGAGGAGGAGGAAACGGAGCGGCCCTTTTAATGGTTTTGATAGCAGCCTCATTTAAAACCTTATAAGGCGCCGGGCTTAAAATTTTGAGATGAGAGACTTGTCCGTCAGGCAAAATACAGAAAGATATTTTTACGTTTCCTTCATAGCCTGCAAGCCTTGCCTTTAAGGGATAAATCTTGGCCTCTTCAATGAGGCTTCTTATCCGGGAAAAATAATCCTCTTTACCGCTTTTTTCAGACCGTCTCCCAAGAGTTTCCTCCCGAGGAAGGACAGGAATTCTGAGTGAAGATGAAATATTTCTGCCAGAAAAAAACGGTTCCTTAACTGTAATTTCTTCTATTCTGGAAACCCGATAAGATACCTTTTTAAGGGAAATCCGCTTAAAGGGCCTGATTTTTTCGATTTTGGATAGTGTTGGGAAAAGGGGCTTCAGAGCGGGAAGAGAGGGTACAGAGGGAGGTGAGAACCAAGAAGGATTCTCTTTACTTAAACCTACAAGTTCAAAAGAAACGCTCTGAGACTTTTCAAGGGGGCTTTTATTCCCGAAAAAGAAAATCAAAAAGAAAAGATGCAAGAGGAGAGAGCCTAGTAAAAAATAAAAAAAAGGGGGCTCATTTAGCCGAACTTTCAAAGTTTTGCCCCTTTCCTCAAAGTTTTCACCAAGATATTTTTTAGCCCAGCTTCTTTAGCAGCTTCCATGGCTTTTATAAGCCATTGCACTTTGGCTTCACGGTCAGCCTCAAGATGTACCTGAGAAATAACCTTTTCTTTGGTTATCTTCTTTAACTCTTCTTTGAGATGAAAAGTGGGAACCTTCCTCTGGTTGATAAAAAATTCTCCTTCTTTAGTAATAGTGATAGTTAATATTTCTTGTTGAAGAGCACGGCCGTGGAGAGAGGTTTCAGGAAGTTTCACTTTAAGAGTTTGTTGTTCTACAAAATGACTAGTAAGGAGAAAGTAGATAAGGAGCAAAAAGACGATATCGATGAGAGGGGTAAAAGGGATATCAACCCCTTTTCTTTTGAAGCGTTTACGTCTCATTGGCTCTACTAAAAACGGCCTTCAAAAGGCGAAAGGCTAAAATTTCCAGCGACTCCGCGTAGCTCTCTAAAGAGCTCAAAAGATATCGGTGCCCAATGATAAGCGGAATAGCTACAGCCAACCCTGCAGCGGTAGTCAACATGGCTTCCCATATTCCACCAGCAAGCATGGCAGCATTTACCTTTCCTCCGGCCTTTTCTACCACCATGAAGGCCTTTATAAGGCCGGTAACGGTTCCCAAAAGACCGAGTAAAGGGGCAACAGAAGCCAACGTAGCTAGGTGATCAAGAGGCCGGGAAAGTCGTGCCAGGTGTTGATCAATCAGATGCCCTAAAAGGGATTCTAAAAGGGCCCGATCTTTACAACACACAGGAGCAATTTCCCGCGCCATTCGAGCTAAAATGCCCTCCCCTTGGGACAAATGGTCCAGATCTTCAGCGCCCAAACGTTTCCATGGAAAATCATAAAGAGATTTTTCTTTTTTGAGGTTCCATAAAACGAAAAGGCGGTTGAAAAATATGGCTACACCAAGTACCGAGCACAAAAAAATAGGCCAGAGAAGAATTCCTCCTTTCTCGAGGAAAGACCAAAAAGGCATCATGGACCGCAACGTTTCCTAAGATTTTCAAGACTTAAGGGAGAAGCTAAAGTTTCCCAAGTCCGTTTTTGAAAATTATACTTTCGGTCAAGTTTTCCATCTCCGTCAAAATCTTCAAAACCTTCCCAGAGATTTCCTCCCTGATAAAAAAAGGCCTCAAGTTTTCGGGCTTCTTTTTTAATCACAAGACACCTCTTGCCAGCTTTTAATATTTCCTCAAGCTCAAAAAAGCCATCCCCGTCTTTGTCAACCAAGCGTTTAACAGGAAGATTGTGGCGATAATAAATTTTAGACCAAAGTTTACGGCCCTCACATTTGTGAGGATCTGTAAATTTAAAGAGGAAGACAAGTCTATCCTTTCCCTGCAGGCGCTCTTCTCGCTCCAAACAGCCATCATCATCTTCATCTTTTCTAAAGATGAGAGGAGTCGAGTCAGGGGCAAACAACACCTCAAGCTCAATCTTTCCATCGAAGTCTTCATCTTCCCGCAAGAGGTAAGGTCGGCCTTGGCGGTAAAATTGCCATTTATCAGGTTTGCCATCTGCGTTACGATCTAAGAGAAGCTTTTGCGGGAACCCATTTTTATCTAAAAAAAGCTTTTCTTCCGGAATCCCGTCTTTATTGGAATCTTTAAGCTGTAAAAAGGCCCGGCCCTCTTTGAAGCAGACTTTGGTTTCAAAGAATCCATCACCATCAAGATCTTTCAAAAGCTCAAGAGGGGTTCCTGTGCGGTCAGAAAAAAGTATCTCACGTGCCCCCGGAGGGACCTCCACCTTGGCAGCCCAAGAACAAGAAACCCAACCCCAAATAAAAAGCATTAGCCAAAAAAACATGAATAACTTCATAACACCTAATAAAGTTTTGTGCTATTGCCTTCCTATACTATTAGATTTCGTCAAAAGGTCTGCGGCGCAGGCGATGAGGGAGGGCCAGGCGCTCGGCCACCTGAAGATCCTCTTCGGTAACCTCGCTCCTTCCAGAAAAGGCCGCGTGCGCCCTGGCCACACGGGCCATGGTAAGATCGGCCCGGTGCCCGTCAACCCCAAGTGTTATGGTCTTTTTGGCAATAGCGTAAAGCATCTCTTCCGGAAGCTTTACTTCCGCAAGCCTCTCTCTGGCCTTAACGATCCGGGACACCAGGGCCTCGGTTTCAGCTTTAAATTTCTCTTTGAAGCCTTCAGGATCCCGCACAAATTCCTCCCAGCGCTCCATGATGAGCACCCGGGCCCTCGGCTCTTTTAAGCCCTCAACCGTCACGCAGAGTCCGAAACGATCAAGGAGCTGGGGACGGATTTCTCCCTCCTCAGGATTCATGGTCCCCACCAGGACGAAACGGGCGGCGTGAGAGAAACTCACTCCCTCCCTTTCCACGTAATTCATCCCCATAGCCGCCACATCAAGCAGGGTATCCACCAGGTGATCCGG
>JALSPG010000051.1 GCA_026986115.1 Thermodesulfobacteriales bacterium | reverse complement strand
TAAACTTCTCTTGGGTGGTCATGGCTATTCCTCCTTATTTTGAGTTTTGGGTGGAGCTCTCTCTGGAGGGTAGCCTAGACCCCCTTTTGGGAAGGCCTACCTGTCAGATTAAGTCTGAGCTAATGCAGTTAAGAGGGTTCCCCACTAGAAGCGGACACACAAAAAGGCCGCAAAAACAGCAGTTTGCGTATTTCATGATCCACCCTTCTTTGGGTAATTTCCCATGGGCTCGCCTCCTTTGAGGAGTATTCGAGCCCATGGTTATAACAGGATAAGGTGACATTTTAGTTTTGCAATTAAGGGTGACAAAGTCGCTCTGCAATAACAAAAATGGTAATTTAAGTCTTGACATACCTAAAACGATAAATTATTTAGCTTTAATAGCTCTGGGCTATGGCAGCCCTTGGGGTTTTCCCCAAGGGCTTTTTTTGTTAAGTCGAGAAAATGGTGGGGGATGGTGTCTGGTCTTTTTAAACCAGCGGGCCTGCCTTTCCCATCTCGCCCGCCCCTCCCGCAAAATAAGGAGGCCCGCTGGTCCTTCTCGAAATGATGTTAACGGGGGCGATGTTTTTTCCACCAGCGTTTAAAGAGATTTTTCTTGAGGGTGGAAAGGTAATCTATATAAAGAATGCCATTCAGATGGTCGATTTCATGCTGGATAGCGCGGGCCCCAAGGCCTTCAAGTTCCATTTCGAAGGGTTTTCCGGTGCGATCAAGGGCTTTTACCAGCACCTTGGCCTTTCTCTTTATTTTGGCTGCGTAGCCTGGGATACTAAGACAGCCTTCTTCTTCGTAAAGTTCGCCCTCTGAGGAGACAATTTCTGGGTTTATAAAAACCAAAAGCTCGGGGTTTCCCTCTCGTTGTTTGAGATCCAAGACAAAAATTCTCAGGAGCTCTCCTACCTGGTTAGCTGCAAGCCCCAAACCCTTGGCTTGGTACATGGTTTCTGCCATATCCTCGATGAGTTGCTCTAAGGAGGAGTTAAATTCCGTTATAGGTTTGGCCTTTTCCCTTAATACCGGATCACCTAAAATGCGAATTTTTCTGATAGCCATGTTTTCCAAATATAAACAAATTTAAAAAATATTTAAAGAACTAATTTTTACATTTTTTAAGGCGATAAAATAAATTACCCAAACCTTTGAAAAGTCCTTCGGGCAGAAAAATCATAATTGCTACTAATATAGTCCCGAAAACCAAAACATCGTAGTCTTCAAAAACGGTCAGAATTTCTGGGAGTACAGAGAGTAAGGCTGCTCCTAAAAGGGCTCCCCAAAGACTGGCTACCCCTCCAATAACCACCATGGTGACGAACTTTACTGAATGCAAAAAAGTGAAACTGGTAGGGCTAATAAACATGGCAAAATGGGCGTAAAGGCTTCCGGCCAGGCCTGCTAGGGCAGCCGAAATAAGGAAGACAATGAGTTTCAGCCGTCCAGTATCATATCCCAAGGCCATGGTAGCGGCTTCGCTATCGTGCAGGGCCAGAAGAGCCCTTCCAAAAGGAGAATGGGCCAGGTGAAGGGCAAAAAGAATGGCCAGGACAAGGATCAGTGCAAAGAGAAAAAAATATTGACGGCTTTCAAGAAAGGTATGACCCAACAGTTCAAGGGGTGGAATACCCACCAGCCCTGAAGGACCACCGGTAAGATCAATCATTTCTTTAAAAATTACATAGACAATGACTCCAAAGCCAAGAGTAGCCATGGCAAGATAATGCCCCTTGAGTCTTAAGGCCGGGATACCGATTATCAAGGCAGCCAAAAGGGTAACCCCTTGTGCTGCCAGCAAGGCGCTTAAGGGAGACCAACCATATTTAGCAGTTAGGATTCCAGAAGTATAGGCGCCAAGGCCATAGAAGGCGGCGTGCCCTAAGGAGACTTGTCCTGCGTAACCCATAAGAAGGGAAAGCCCTACTACGATGAGCCCTTTTAAAAGGAGGATGTTCAAAACGTTGAAATAGTAGTCGTTCTTGTTAAAGAGCCCGATACCTAAAAGTACTCCGGCTAGAAGGGTAAGGGCAAAATAGTGATTCTTCATAACTTTTTGATCTCCTTTTTACCAAAGAGCCCTTCGGGCTTCAAAAGGAGCATGAGGACTAGAATAATAAAGGCTGCGGCGTCTTTATAGGCGGAAGATAAATATCCGGCGGCCAAAGATTCTAATATACCCAAGATGAATCCTCCCAATACCGAACCAGTACTGGAGGTGAGCCCTCCCAATACTGCCGCACTAAAGCCTTTAAGGCCGAGCATGGTTCCCATATCGTAGGTTGCAAAAGTAATAGGAGAAATAATAACGCCTGCTAGGGCGGAAAGGGCCGCACTTAAAGCAAAAGAAAGGAGTACCAGGGGTTCTACTCTAATGCCCAAAAGACGGGCTGCTAGGCGATTGGCAGCACAAGCTCGCATTGCTTTACCGGTGAGGGTTTTCTGAAAAAAAATTTCCATGGCCCAGACTGCTATCACGGCCATGGCCAAGATCAAGATACTTTGAGGCACCACAGTGGCGCCCCCAATGCGTAAAGGTTTTTCACCAATAAAAGACGGTACCGGCAAAGGGTTTTTCCCCCACATAAACATGGCCAAACCTTTAATGAGGATAGAAAGACCAATAGTAATGATGATAAGGGTGATAGGGCTTGCGTTCCTTGCGGGATAAATAGTTAGTCTTTCGACTAAAATTCCGGCAAGGGCGGTAAGGGCTACGGCCAGAGTAAAGGCTAGGGGGATAGGGAGTCCGTGGGCACAGAAGGTGGCCATAAACATGGCCCCTAACATAACAAATTCGCCCTGGGCAAAATTGATGACCTCCGTAGCGTTGTAAATAATGGTAAAGCCTAAAGCGATGAGGGCGTAAATAGCCCCACTCGTAAGGCCTGAGAGCAAAAACTGTAGTATTTCACCCATGGTACTGCCTTTTTAAGAAACGAAGCTGACTTTATTACAGGCAGGAGGGGGCTTCAAGCCCCCAATTTTAGAAGCTATTTGATAAGCTGCCAGTCGCCGTCTTTGATACGTACTAAGACAAAGGCAGTCTTTTCGTCAAGGCCATTATGATCTGTAGGGCTCATATTAAAGACCCCGTGAATACCCACAATACCTTTGGCATTTTCAAGGGCTTCCCTTATTTTGGCCCGGTCTGCTCCGGCTTTTTGAAAGGCATGTTTCAAAAGTAAGAAGGCATCGTAGGCATGGCCTCCAAAAGCAGAAGGCTCTTCCCCGTAACGGGCTTTATATCTTTCGATGTAGGAAAGGAGAAGTTTCTTTTGAGGGTCAGTGTCCGGAAGCTGGGCAGCTACAAGGATCTTCCCGGCAGGAAGGATAATGCCCTCGGCTGCTTCCCCGGCTAATTTGATAAAACGTTTTGATGCTACTCCATGACTCATGAAGAGTTGTTGCTTCATCCCTAGTTGGCGCATATTTTTGGCAACAATAGCAGGTCCTGGGTTAGTGCCCCAACAGATTACGGCGTCGGGGTTTTTAGCCCGGATACGGGTGAGTTGCGGGGTCATATCTACATCTTTTGGTCCGAAAAGCTCGTCTGCCACGATTTCTATCCCGTAGTCTTTTGCAAGGGCCTTTAGTTGTTCGCGTCCACTTTGTCCGAAGCCGTTTGAAACTGTGATAATGGCAATTTTTTTAAGGCCCTGGGCCTGGCAATATGCATAGATTTTTTTTACTGCCAGCCGGTCACTCTGAGCAGTTTTAAAGACCCAAGCTTTTACAGGTTCGACGATCTTGATCCCCGCTGCGCAAGAAATAAGGGGCACCTTGTAGCGCTCTACAAAGGGAATAACCGCTAAAGTGGTACCGGTTCGGCTTGGCCCAATGATAGCTAGCACTTTATCCTGGACGATGAGTTTGGTTACTTTTTTCACAGCGTTAGTTTCTTCACCTTCGGTATCGTAGATGACTACTTCTACCGGATGGCCGTTTATTCCACCGGCTTTATTGATTTCGTCTACCAACATAACAAGGGTATTCCTTTCTGGTTCACCGATAAAAGAAGTGGGGCCGGTAATAGAGAAAAGGGCTCCGATTTTATAGGGTTTAGCCGCCCAAATTGAAGAACTTGTCACCAAAAAGAAAGCCATCAATAAGACGAACAACCACCTTTTCATAAGAACCTCCTTCGTTTTATTTTGGCTGATAATAGCGGAGAAAAAAAATCTTTGTCAAAGTCCAAAAAGATAAACTATCTTGTAGAAAAAATTTTAGGAGTAAGGCAATGGGTATCCCCAAAACTTACGAACGATTGAAGAACAGGTTTCCGGAAATAATGACGAAGCTTGAATCTTTGGGTCAAACTCTAAGGGAGGAGGTAGGCTTTAACCGGCGTGAAATAGAACTCTTCAAACTCATCGCAGCCGCCACAGGGGCGCTAGAAGGAGGGGTTCATTCTCATGCCCGCCGGGCCCTTGCTGCGGGAGCAGCTCCCGAAGAGCTTGAAGAAGCTCTTATCCTCTTGGTGAACCAGATCGGTTTTTCTCGTACTGCTGCTGCTATAACGTGGGTATGGGATGTTTTGGCCCACGAACCAGAACCAGTGAAAATAACTTTTAAGGGCCAGCCTCTTACTCTTCTTGGTTTGCGTCCGGAAATCGGCCAGAAGGCCTCGGATTTTACTGTTGTAGACGGTGAGCTTAAACCTTTCCGTTTGAGGGATTTTCGAGGAAAAATTTGCGTCTTAAGTAGCGTGCCTTCTTTGGATACGGAAGTTTGTCAACTTCAAACCAGACGCTTCAACGCCGAAGCTTCTAATTTTCCTGGAGTAGAGATCCTCACCATCAGTTTGGATCTTCCCTTTGCTCAAAAGCGTTTCTGTGAAGCTTACCAAGTAGACGGGGTGCGAGTACTTTCAGACTATCAAAAACATTCTTTCGCACATGCTTTTGGCTTATTAATAAAGGAATGGCGTTTATTGGCACGTTCGGTTTGGGTGATAGATAAAGAAGGGTATATCAGATATCGCGAACTTGTACATGAAATTACCAACGAGCCAGACTATGAAGCCCTAAAAGAGGCTTTACAAAAACTTCTTTAGGCGGAGGGATTATGGTGGGAAAAGAACTGAGTGCTCAAGAGGTACGTTTAAAGGTCGACCCTAAAACCCTTGGAGTTTCTTCTACGGAGGAGATTGAGGCCTTAGAAGAGCGTATTTTGGCGCAGGAAAGGGCAGTACGCGCCTTGGATTTCGGGCTTAATTTCGAAGACCTTGATTTTCATATTTACGTGGCTGGTACAGCCTCTTTAGGGGCAAGCTACATCACGCGTTCTATGGTAGAACTGCAGGCTGCCGAACGCACTACTCCTTCTGATTGGTGTTATGTTTACAACTTCAAAGATCCTGACTCTCCCAAGGCCCTTGAGCTTCCTCCAGGTCGCGGAAAAGAACTCCAAAAAGATATGGCTGATCTTGTAGAAAACCTCCGCCAACGTATTCCAGAGGCCTTTGAAAGTGAGACTTACCTCACCCGCAAAGAAAATATTATCAAAGAATTTAATATCAAGCGTGCCAAAATCTTTGAAGAGCTCGAAAAGAAAGTGCGTGCAGAGGGTTTCATTCTGAATGTGGAACCCATGGGGATGATGATTATTCCGGCCAAAGAAGACGGTACTCCTATGACTCCCCAAGACGTGGCAGCCCTTCCAGAAGAACGCAAAGAAGAACTCAAGCGCAAGAGTGAAGAACTCCAAAAGGAGCTTAATGCCACTGCCCGCCGGGTCCAACAACTGGAAAAGGAGCTACGGGAGCAGCTCAAACTTCTCGACCGGGAAGTTGCTTTACACGTGGTAGGAACTTATATCCAGGAGCTTAAAGAAAAATATGCCGGTATCCCCGGAGTGGTGGATTACCTCATCGAGGTACAAGAAGATATCATCAAACATCTTGAGGATTTTCGGCAGCGTCCAACCCCTCCCCCTCCCATGCCCTTTCCCATACCTACGCCTCAACCATCCTTTACCCGCTACGAGGTAAATGTTTTTGTGGATAACTCCGAGACCAAAGGAGCCCCTGTAATCTTTGAACCTAATCCCACCTATACCAATCTTTTTGGGGCCATCGAAAGAAAGGCACAATTTGGAGCTCTTATTACCGATTTCACCATGCTTAAAGCCGGAAGTCTCCATAAAGCCAATGGGGGTTTTCTTATCGTAAGGGCCCTTGACCTTTTGAAATATCCCTTTAGCTGGGAGAATCTGAAACGAGCTATCAAAACACGAAAGATCTACTTGGAAGATCTTGCCGAGCAGATAGGCCTTTTTACCACCAAAACGCTAAAGCCTGAGCCCATCCCCTTTCGAGCCAAAGTGATTCTTCAGGGAGATCCCTTTATTTATCATCTTCTTTATCTCTTTGACGAAACCTTTAGAGAGGTCTTCAAAGTTAAAGCACATCTTGACGTCTGGGTGGATCGCGATGAGGAGCGTACCCAACAGTTTTTGCGGGCTGTAGCCATGATGGTCAAACGGGATAAGCTTCTTCCACTAGAAGCTAGCGGGTTGGCAAGACTTATAGAGTTTTCTTGCGAACTTGCGGGCCGCCAAGATAAGCTTTCTCTTGAACTTCCCGTGATCCAAGACGTCTTAAAAGAGGCCCACTTTTGGGCTACCCGTGAAGGAGCCTCACAGATAACGGCCTCTCACTTGGAAAAGGCTATCCAAGAGAGAGAATTTCGGGCCAATCTTCCTGAAGAACACATTCAGGAAATGATTGAAAAAGACCTCTTGAAGATTCAGGTAGATGGAGAATTTAGTGGAAGTATAAACGGTCTTTCGGTTTACGATCTAGGGGATTACTCTTTTGGGCGTCCTATCCGTATCACTGCTAATATTTCCCTTGGTAAAGAAGGAGTAATTAATATCGAACGCGAAGCAGATCTTTCTGGAAAGATTCATACTAAAGGGGTTTTGATATTAGCTGGTTTTCTACGTGAAAGGTTTGTACACGACAAGCCCTTAACTCTCACTGCTACTTTGTGTTTTGAACAAAGTTATGGCACGGTAGATGGAGACTCGGCCTCAAGCGCAGAGCTTTTCGCCCTTCTTTCTGCCCTTTCAGGGGTGCCCATTTACCAAGGCATAGCTGTTACCGGTTCTATAAGTCAGAAGGGGGACATTCAGCCCGTTGGAGGGATCAACAAAAAAATCGAGGGCTTTTTCAAGGTTTGTAAGGCCAAAGGATTTACCGGTCGCCAAGGAGTTATTATTCCTCAGGCCAATGTAAGGGAGCTTATGCTTAAAGAAGAGATTGTTGAGGCTATCCGTGAAGGAAAGTTTCATGTGTGGGCTATTTCACGGGTTGAGGAGGGAATAGAAATTCTTACCGGAAAACCCGCTGGCGAGCGCCGTCCAGATGGAACCTATCCTGAAGGGACGGTCTTTTACCTGGTAGATCAAAAGCTTCGAGAACTTGCTGAACGGGCCCGGGATTTTGCCAAAAAGGAGGAAAAATAAAAAGGGGGCAAAAGCCCCCCCTTTTCAACTTCCAATCTTTGGAGTTTCTCCCTTGTGCCAATAGTGTACAATGGGGCTTGCCACAAAAACAGAGCTATAAGTCCCCACGATTACCCCCAAGGCCAAGGCCAAGGCAAAATCTCGTAGCACCACCCCCCCAAAAAACAGGATAGCAAGGATGACCAATAGGGTGGTGAGGGTGGTGATAATGGTTCTTGCAAGCATTTCGTTAATGCTCCTGTTGATGATCTCAAGGAAGCTCATCTTCCCCCGATATTTCTTGATGTTCTCGCGAATACGATCAAAGATGACCACTGTGTCCGTGAGAGAATAGCCGGCTAGGGTAAGTAAGGCCGTTACCAGGAGGAGAGAAATTTCCCGGTTTAAGACGTAAAAAATTCCGAGGACCGCTAGCACATCATGAAAAGTGGCAGCAGCAGCGGCGACACCAAAGCTTACGTTGAAACGGAAAGCAAGGTAGCCAATAATGCCAGCCAATGAAATCGCAATGGCGATGAGGGCTTTGCGTTTGAGTTCTTTACTAATGGCGGAGCCGATTTCTTCTTTGGCTTCTAAATGAAAATTATGTTCAGGAAACTTTTCTTTCAGGACCTTACGTACCAGGGCTTCGATTTCCCCTACGGTTTCGGCCTGTTTACGAAGTTTAACGATGAGAAGGTTTTCTCCTTTGACATCTTGCAATTGAAAGCCTTCAAGCCCAGCCCCTTTTAGGGCTTTTCTAATTTCATCAAGGCTGAAGGGTTTTTCAGCCCGGTAGTAAGCCATTACCCCACCGCTAAAATCAATACCTAAATTGGCTGCTCCTCGCGAAATTTGGATAAAAGCTACAATTCCCAAAAGGACCAGGATGCCCGAAATCACCGTGGTGATTTTGCGTGCCCCCATGAAATCTATACGGGGGTTTTTAATAATACTCAGGAAGTTGATCTTCGGAGTTTTGCCCTTGGCAATAAGGTAATCGTAAACAATGCGGGTCCCGAAGATAGCGGTAAAAAGGTTGATCACGATACCAGCTGAAAGGGTTACGGCAAAACCTTTTATAGGACCAGTGCCGAAGAGGAAAAGGGCAAGGGCTGTAATTAAAGTGGTAATATGGGCGTCGACGATGGTCCAAAAGGCTCGTTCATAACCAGCAGAGATGGCAGCTCGTGGAGTACGTCCCAAACCCAGTTCTTCTCGCATGCGTTCGAAGATGAGGACGTTTGAGTCTACCCCCATACCCATGGTGAGGATGATACCGGCGATACCTGGTAGAGTGAGGGTGGCCCTAAAAAGAGACAAAACAGCAAGTAACATAAGGACGTTAAGGATAAGGGCTATATCTGCGACGAAACCTGAAAAACGGTAATAAACGATCATAAAAATTATAACTGCTGCTGCTCCGATAAGCCCCGAGATAAGCCCTTTTTTGATAGAATCTCGTCCCAGACTCGGGCCTACGGTGATATTTTGAATTACTTTTACCGGAGCCGGGAGGGCACCAGCCCGCAGCACAATGGCAAGATCAGCAGCCTCTTCGTAGGTAAAAGATCCTGTTATCTGGGCGTGGCCACCGGGGATCTTCTCCCGTATTACCGGTGCCGAACGCACTACATCATCTAGCACGATAGCGAGTCGTCTTCCTACATTTTCCGCGGTTACCCGTTCAAAGATTCGAGCTCCGCGATCTGTCAACTCAAGTGCCACGTAAGGTTCATTGTAAACTCCGCCAATTCTTACGCGGGCAGTCTTTACCATGTCTCCTGTGAGGACCGCGCGTTTTTTAAGAAGCAAAGGTTTTTTGAAGACTCGGCCAGTTTGAGGATCTTTCTCTACCAAGAAGTAGATTTCATCATCTGGCGGAATATAAGGTTTTAAGACCCGATTGACTTCCTCTCGCGAGGCATTCGGCTTAAGACGGCCCTCCCTTACGGCCTTGGCGATTAGTCCTGCTACGTCAATGCGAGACATAGCCTCTTCATCAACGAGCTTAAACTCCAGTTGTGCTGTTTGTCCGATAAGCTTAAGGGCCCGCTCCGGGTCTTTGACTCCGGGAAGCTGAACGACAATTTTATCGGTGCCTTGCTTTACAATAACGGGTTCGGTTACTCCGAATTGGTCAATTCGATTGCGGATGATTTCCAGACATTGATCAACAGCGTTTTCTTTAATGAAGGTAATTTGTTCTTGGGTGAGAGAAATCACCAGCTGTGGGAATTTTCCTTCTTCTTCCCGTACAATCTTCAGACTTTTGAACTCCTCTGCAATGATTTTTTTGGCTTTTTCTAGGGCGTTTTTGTTCGGGAAGACCAGAACCGCTTCTTCGGGATTTTTGCTTTCCGAAAGGGAGACCCGAATACCTTTGCGGGCCAAGACTTGTTGGAGGTCTTTTAGGCGGGCATTTAGGGCGTTTTGGATGGCCTTTTCAAGGTCTACCTGTAAGACAAGGTGCATCCCCCCTTGGAGATCAAGCCCCAATTTCAAGCTCTGCCCGTAAATATGCTTCAAATACCAGGAAGGAAGATTAGGATAAAAAGAAGGCAGTACCAGCAAGATAGAAAGTATAGTCAAAAACATTAGGAGCGCGATTTTCCATTTGAGCGTGCGCGGCATAAGATCCCCCTTTTTCACAAATAAATACTTGGTTTGGAGTTTCTAATTCAAAGTGAAATCCTTGGCAAGAAGATGTTTTAGAAAGGGAAAGGCTGGTCAATTTTGACCAGTTTTTGTTAGCCGACACTCAAGTCCCAAGCTCAAGTTCTTCAGGTTGCGTTCCATAAGTGAGAAAAAGCTTATTTTTTCCTCAAGTTCCTCTTTGGTAAGAGAAGCCCCGGGAGTAAGAAAGTAAACTTTGGCCCCACTTTCGCGGGCGATGATCTTGGCAAAACGCAGGGCTTGAGGCTCATCATAATAAATAGCTTTAAGACCAAGACGACGCAAAAGAAAGATTATTTTTTTAAGAGCTTGGGGAGTAGGTTCAGCCTCGGGGCTCTGGCCGGCAAGGGTGACAAATTCTAGGTGGTAGTTTTTTTCCCAGGCCCTGAAGGCGTCATGCCCTGCTAGGGGAACTACACGAAAACGACAAGTTTGGAGGGTCTGGGCAAAAGTTTGGTGTAGTTTTTTAAACTTTTGAGCGGCAATCTGGCCTCGTTTGCGGAAGTAAGAGGCTTTTTGGGGGTATATTTTTGCTAGAGTCTCTGCCAAAAGTAGGGAAAGCTCGGCATCTTTTAAAAAATCGAGCCACACGTGGGGATCTCTTCCGTGAAGGTGCTCATGGTGATGGCCTTTCTCACCTGCGGCTAAAAGAATTTTGAGATCCTGGGCCTTAAGACCAGCCAGGATATCTTCAAGCCAGGGCTCAAGCCCTCCTCCTACGGCTAAGAGGAGATCTGCCTTTTTGAGATTCAGGATGTCTTTAGGAGTGGGCTCCCAAGAATGCGGATCAGCTCCAGGAGGTAGAAGGAGCCTTACTTCGGCTTCTTCCCCTCCTATCTCTTGGGCTATCTCGGCAAGGGGGAAAATACTAGCAATAATCTTTAACTTTTGAGCGAAGACAGGGGAAGAGAGCAGCCCCAAGAGATAAATACAAACAGCAAAGACTAGGCGTTTCATGCCTCAGGCCAAATAATAAGCCTTAATCCAGGTCTGATAGTGTTTCCGCGGAGATTATTCCAGGACTTGAGGTCATAAAGACGCACTCCAAATTTACGCGCAATTTTCCACAAAGAGTCTCCCGGTTTGACCCGGTAAACCAAGGCTCTGCTTGCAGGAGAGACCGGCTGGGGAGAGACATAAAGGACTGCTTGAGTTCTTACCGGAATGCGAAGGATTTGCCCAGGGTACAACTTGCTGTTGCGGAGACGATTGGCCCTCTTTAAAGACCGCACCGAAACTCCATAGTAGGAAGCGATGCGGTAAAGACTTTCCCCACGTCGGACGCGATGTTTAATAGTCTGGCGAACATAAATGAAGCGAATCTTTTTGAGGGCTGAAATAATTTCCTCACCCTTTCCAAAAGGGACTTTGACCGGATAGGTAGTCATAGTAGGGGGGGTTTTACCTCGGCGAAGCTCAGCGTTGAGTAAGCGGATAAGATCATAGTCCGTCCCGCTGGCCAAGGCCACGGCACGTAAGTCTGTCCCCCCGGGGACTTCAATAATTTCGTAATCTAAAGGAGGATAGGGATCCACATCAAAGCCAAATTTTTGAGGATTTTTGGCGATGATCATAGCAGCAATCATTTTGGGAACGTAATTTTTGGTTTCTCTTTTGAGATAGCGATAGCGACAGAGTTTCCAAAAATCTTTAGTACCATAGCGTTTGATAGCTTTGCGAACCTTGGCTTCTCCAGCGTTATAACTGGCAGAAGCCAAATGCCAACATTCGAATTCTTGGTAAAGATCAAGAAGGTATCTAGCGGCAGCATGGGTAGCTTTTTCAGGATCTCGTCTTTCATCCACCCAGTAATTGATTTTAAGCCCGTATTTTCGTCCGGTAGAGCGAATAAATTGCCAGATACCACAAGCTCCGGCCCGAGAATAGGCAAAGGGGTTAAACCCACTTTCAATCATGGCAAGATAGGCCAAGTCTTCTGGAAGCCCGTAACTGCGGAGGATTTCTTTGATCATAGGCATGTAGCGCCCTGAACGTGCAAGCCACCTGGCAAAAACCTCTCTTTTTTTAGTGGTAAAATAGCGTATGAAATATTCTACCCGTTCGTTAAGAGTAATGGGGATATCTGAAGGGGGAAGCTCTTCCTCAATAAGTTGGAGCCTTTCTTCGGTAATATTTTCGTCGCGATCAAAAGGGTCAGTTTCTCTCTTCTGAAAAGCCAAAACCGGGCCTATTAATAGGAAGATGAGAAGAAGCCCCCACAGCTTCTTCATAAAACCTCCTTTAAATCTTTATTGTTAGATTTTCGGTTAAAAGAACATAAAAGTTCAACATCGGTTTTGTCCAAAAACCATTTACCACATAGCAAAAAAGCCTTTGAGAGGCAATGAAAAGTTTTAGAAAGGTTCTTGGGCTCGCCAGAGGATGGTGTCCTTTCGAAAGAGGGCGTCGTTTTTGCGAGGATACTCTACTACAAAATGGGTGCCTCGGCTTTCTTTGCGTCTTAGAGCGCTTTCTATCACCAATTTTGCTACATGGGCAATATTGCGCAATTCGATAAAATCGGCAGTAAGGATGTAGGACCAATAGTGGGTTTCGATTTCTTCCAAAATAGTTTGAAGACGCTTTTTGGCCAAGCGTAAACGTTGTTCTGTCCGCACAATGCCTACGTAATTCCACATTAGGCGTCTAATTGCATCCCAGTTGTGAGAAATAAGGACCTTTTCTTCCATATCCACCGCTCCCCCAGGATCCCAATCAGGTACCGGAGGGGCTTTAAAGTCGCGATAAAGGGGCCATTCTCGCCGTACGTGAGAGGCAGCCAAATGGGCAAAGGCAAGCCCTTCCAAGAGAGAATTTGAAGCCAACCGGTTGGCCCCATGAAGCCCTGTGCAAGTACATTCTCCCAAGGCGTAGAGGCCTTTTATATCGGTCATTCCGAAACGATCGGTAATAACTCCTCCACAAAAATAGTGGGCGGCTGGTACTACCGGGATAGGCTCTTTGGTGATGTCTATACCAAAACGCAAGCAAGTTTCGTAAATATAGGGAAAACGCTTAAGAATAAAATCGCGTGGTTTGTGAGAAATATCAAGATAGACACACTCCTTACCGCTTTTTTTGAGTTCAAAATCAATAGCTCTGGCCACGATATCGCGAGGAGCTAGTTCCTTTCTTTCTGGGTCGTATTTATGCATGAAAGGCTTACCGAAAGGATCCAAAAGAATGGCCCCTTCTCCTCTTAAAGCTTCAGATATAAGAAAATTTTTGGCTTTAGGATGATAAAGACAGGTGGGATGAAATTGGACAAATTCAAGATTGGCGACCCGACAGCCAGCCCGATAGGCAAGGGCTATGCCATCGCCGGTAGCCACATCCGCATTGCTCGTATAAAGATAAACCTTTCCAGCCCCTCCGGTGGCTAAAACGGTTGTTTTGGCAATAAAAGTTTCGATTTCTTCGCTCTCTCCTATAAATACATAAGCTCCCAAACAGCGTTCATGACCTAAGACCTCTTTGGGACATCCCCGATAGACCTTGCAGAGAGTAATAAGATCTACCGCCAGGTGATCCTCTAGAATTTCTATATTGGGGTTTTGTCTAGCATGGGCAAGGAGGACCTTTTCTATTTCCCTTCCGGTGTGATCTTCCACATGTACAATCCGGCGCCGACAATGTCCTCCCTCAAGTGTAAGGTGTAATTTTTCGGATTTTTCAGGATCTCGCGTAAAAGGGACCCCAAGTTCTAAAAGTTCGTAGATCCTTTCTGGGGCCTGACGAACTACTAAAGAAACAATTTCTTCTTTGGCCAAACCATCACCAGTTCGTAAAGTATCGGCAATGTGAAGCTCAAAGGAGTCATCTTCTCCTAATACACAGGCTATTCCTCCTTGGGCTAAAGTAGTATTGGCATCGGTGGCCCTTTTTTTGGTAATAATGGTCACGCGGCCCAGATCAGCCACCTTGAGGGCAAAAGAAAGGCCCGCGATCCCGGAACCTATAACCAAAAAATCGGTTTGGTAAGCCATTATTCTTCAGCAAGCATGGGTTCTCTTTCTAAAAAATAAGAAAGGAGTTTTTCACCACTTCGGAAAAAGAGCCCGGTCTCAGAAGCCGCCTTTTCATTGTATCCTCCCGTACGTTTTACTTCTGGATCTCTGGAGTCGTAAATAGCAAAGGGGACCGGTTTGGAAGCGTGGGTTCGCAA
>JALSPG010000050.1 GCA_026986115.1 Thermodesulfobacteriales bacterium | reverse complement strand
TTTGACGATTCTTTTCGCTACGCAACCTCTGCGCTTTATTTTTTAAATACCGGTTTGGGGGTAGGCCTATCCCTACGACAAAAATAAAGACTTTTTATATCCTCGACGATCCCAGCCGGGATAAACACCTCCATTGGTATCTTGTCGCCGGTTTAAAGAAAACCGGTTTTGATCCGGCAATAATTTACTTTAGAAAAGAAAGACCTTCTTACTTTGAAAAACAAAAATTTTCAGTCTATAATCTAAATTTGGCGAAATTTGTATATAAAAATTTTAACCCCTGGCCAATTATTAAAATGGCTTTTTTAATTAAAAAATTATCTCCTTGTATAATTCATGTACATAGACATCACCCTCTGGTTTATACTGCTCTAGCATTAAAATTAACAAAATTACAAATCCCTTTAGTCTATACTATCAATGCTACTCAGCTTATCCGTACTTTTGCTAGAAAAATGGCTATTTCTCTTATTAAAGAGAAAATTTCTTGTGTAATAGCAGTAAGTCGTGGGACTCTAAAAGATTTTATTATGAGATCTGGTTTCCCCCGAGAAAAAATGATAATAATCCCAAATGGGATTGATCCTGAAACTTACGATGCTCCTCTATCTTGTAGGGAAGCCCGTAAGCTTTTTTCTCTTCCCGATGGTTTTCTTTTCGGTATGGTAGCCAGATTTAAAAAGGCCAAAGATCACGAAGGCCTCCTTCATGCCTTCTCGCAGAGCTTACCACGTATGCCAGAAGCTCATTTGGTATTAGTAGGAGATGGACCCCGGGAAAGCCTTTTACGTTCTAAGGTCTCTTCTCTTGGACTTACCTCGCGGGTGATTTTTTTAGGTCGTCTGGCCCCGGAAAAAGTACCACAAGTCCTCAAGGCCTTTGACGTCTTTGTGCATCCTTCCTTTCGAGAAGGAATGCCAGCAGCAGTCCTTGAGGCTATGGCAGCCAGACTCCCGATAATAGCCACTGACGCTGAGGGCATCGAAGATATTTTCGATACTCCGTATCGTTTGGGCTCTCTAGTGCCACGGGGAGATCGAGAAGCTTTGGCCCAAGCCCTTCTTGAACTTTACTCCCTTCCAGAAGAAGAAAGACAAAAAATGGGAAAAATGGCACGATTACGCCTGGAAGAAGAATTCACCAGAGAAAAAATGGTCAACCGGAATGTTGAACTATACCGCCTTCTTTTGCAAAAAAGAAAGGATTTCCCTAGCTAATTCTTCTGGAAGAGATCTTTCGACTAAAAGACTGAAATGTTTTTCTCCCCAAGGAGCCCAAGTCTTGAGATGTTTTTCGTCTCCGGTAAAAAGGGTAATAGTGCGCGTCCCCACCGCAGCACTCAGATGAGAAGGACCCCCATCAGTAGTGATAAAGAATTGTAAGTGCTTTAAAAGAGCTCCCAGAGTTTGAAAATGAGGAGTAGAAAAGAGCACAAAAGAGGACGGAAGTCTTTCCCGTAATACTTTTTCATCTTCCGGACTACAAGTAACTATAGGAAGGAATTGAGGAAATGCCTTTTGGATGCACTTTCCCAATTTTATAAGATATTCCCAACTTAAAGATCGACTTTGGCGCCGGTTTGAAAAATAAAGTCCCCATAAAGGTTTTCCCAAAAGTCCGAGGGTTAAAAGCCTTTTTTCGACTTCTTCTTGGGCCCAGGATTTTATTATCACCCAAGATGGCAAACGGGGAGGATTTAGCCCTAAAGCCCGTAAAAGATCAAGACAGGCTTCAGTCTCATGATAGCCGGGACGATGGATTGGTAAAAGAATATTGTAGCAAAAATGTAAAAGCCGTCGACGCCAACGTCTTCTTTTTGCCGCCCGTCCTACCCTAAGAGGAGCTCTGCTCGCCCAGACCAAAAGGGCTTGAGTAGGATGAAGATTGCTTTTGGGGGCTAAGGCTAAATCAAAAGAGCGATTGAGGAAATGATACCAAAAGGAGACCCTTTCGGGCCAATGTCCACCATATTTGCGACGGGGATAAATTAGAACTTCATCCAAAATGGGACTCCCCTCAACCAAATGAGCCGTATAAGGACTCACTACCAAAGTCAAACGAGCCTTAGGAAAAAGGACTTTCAGAGCGGAAAGCATGGGGGTTGTACAAAGAAGATCCCCTAAACGATCCAACCTTACTACTAAGATTGAACTAATCTTTTCTAAATGGAGTTTTTTTTCAAGCATTTCTCATTTTGGCTAGACGTTTGCGAAAACGTTTGCCAACCAGACGCTTAAATCTTAAATAATCTTTCTCACAGAGATCACCTGCCAAAAAGGCATAAAAATTAAATATCTTTTGACAAATAATTTCTTCTCTTTCCGGTTCAAACCAAATAAGAGAAGAAGCTAAAGTGGCTAGATCTTTTAGTCTTTTTCCTTTTGAGGGAAGATTCTTTAAAAAACAAACAGCATCGAGGTCAAAGATTATAAGTTTATCTTTTCCAAGCGCAAAATTGGTAATTTTGGTGTCTCCGTGTAAGATTCCCCGTTCATGCATTTCCCAGATAAAACGTATTAGTTTCTTCAAAAGGGTTTCTTTTTCTTCAAGAGGACGTTCTAACCATTGTATCCGCCAATCAGTCTTCACTTCAGAAAGGTAGGGATAAACAATAAAGCCCTCCCAGGGGGCCTGAAAGCCTTTTTCACGCCAATACGCCAAAGGTAAAATGGTTGCTATCCCCCGGTTTTGAAGGCAATAAGCCCCCCAAAAAGATTTTTCAAGACGGCCCTTTCTTCCAAACTTTGTAAGCCCCTGCCTTCTATAAGCTTTGATCCAGAATTTAGGAGATTCCGGAGGGAAAAAACCGGTTTTGGTTACTCTTGAATTTTTTGTAAATTTTGTATTTTCAAAAACAACTTGCGGAGAAGGAAAATTATCAGGATAAGAAGCCTGGTCTCTTTTTAGGACTTTCTCTCTTTTAGAGAAATGTTTCCTCATCAGAGTATAGGCCCGTTTCTTAATCTCCCTTCGAAAACTGCGTCTTTTAAGGAAAGGAAATACTTTTACAAGAAGAGCCGTCAACCTTCCTATTTCCCACCAGGAAAGCACCTCTAAAAGGGGGGGCAAAAGATAGGCAAGCTGTCTGGTAAGATATTTCTCATTATAAATAATATGATACGCGCGGTGAAGATCGAGGAGATAAAATCTGAAAGAACCTTGTTCTAAAAGTATGTTTTCAAGGTGAAAATCCGGTTGAAAAATTCCCCGCTTTATAATTTTTTCCAAAAACAGGACAAAATTGCCCCAAAATATCTTCTTTTCTTTTGAAGAAAGAAGAAAATATCTTTCGCGCAAGAATTTTTTCAAGTCTGGGCCCTTGATCCGCTTTGTCACCACGTAACGCCAGCATTCTTCCTGTCCGTAGGCCAAAACTTCTGGAGAGGCTCCTTTTAGTTTCATCCCCAAGAGAGCTTCCTTGCGGGCAGGGTCCCTTTGAAGGATCTTTTTTCGAAAACCCTTGACCACAAAATCCTCAAAGAGCCAAACTTTGCGATAGTAACGATCCTTAAGAAGGGTGCCTTCTTCCCAGACAATTCTTTTGGGATCAAAGGTTGGTGCTAAGATATGCCACTTCAAAAGGCTACCTCTCGCAAAAATTCACAAAGCCTTATCGCTCGTTTCTCCCAGCTGAATTCCTTAGCCTTTCGGTAAGCTTCCCGGGCCAAGGAGAGCCTTAAATGTCGGTCAGCAACGAGCTTTTTTATCCCTTCTGCTAGAGCCTTTGCATCATCAGGGGTTACCAACAGGGCCTCTTTAGGGGTAACTATCTCTCGTACACTTGGAAGGTCTGAAGCTACGATAGCACACCCAGCAGCCATGTAATCTAGAAGTTTCAGGGGGCAAGTATAATAGCTACTTTGTCGATTTTTTCGAGAATTAGGTAAAATAGCAAGAGATACCCTTTTAAGAATTCGATAAGTATCGGCCGGTGTTTGAAATCCCAAAAATTTAATCCTAGAAATAGAAGAAATCCTTTGAGAGTCTCCTTCTCCCACAATAATTATTTTCACTTCAGAAGGAAGCAAACGGGCGACATCAAATAGAAGCGAGGTACCTTTCCAAAAATAACGGGCTGACCCTATATAAAAGATTTCCTTGACCTCTGCCAATAATTTATCTTCTGATAGAGAATTTATTCTCGTGCCGTTTGGAATAGAAGTGATTTTTCCTGCAACTCTAACCCTCTTAAGAATTTCTTCTTTAAGTCCTCTACTGACTGTTACTAACCCGTCCACATTCTGAAAAACCTCTTCTTCTAACCTGGTTATCTCTTTTTTCTTCTCCGCAAATATCTCATGAACCTCATATACCAGCGGCTTTTGATGGAGGGAGCGAAACTTAAGCAGCCACCAAGCTGTCTTCAGGTGTCTGGTAAAAAGGACATCCGCCTTTTTTAAAAATGGAAACGCCCTGAGAACAAAAATTAACTGCGATTTAAAGGGGCCCAGATGGCGAGCAAGAGGTATAATCTGTGGTCCTTTTCTTTGGAGGGCATAAAATCTTTTGCTTTCCGGAGAGAAGGCCGCCGGAATAAAGAGAACCTCTTCTCTTTCTGAAAGGGCCCAAACGGTGTTTACAGCTTGGATCCCCCGGGCCGCTCGCATAGGAAGTTCTTCGGGAAAAAGATAAACTACTCTCAAGAAAGGGCCTCCTCGCAAGCGGAAAAAACTTCTTCAACCGAGATCAGCTCCATGCACCAAGGGTCTTTACAATACTTTTTTTGGCAAGGTTTACAGGGACGTTCCTTCCAGATCACCCGGTGACGCTCAAGATCCTGATAAGGACCAGTATGCCTTACCTCGCTTGGCACAAAAAGACACACCGTAGGAGTCCCCACGGCAAAGGCCACATGCATAGGACCTGTATCCACTGTTACTAGAAGATCGAGCTCTTTGATCACGCCTCCGAGATGCTCTAAGGGGATTTTTCCCGCAAGATTCACTACACGCGAATTTTGAAAATCAGAGAGTGCTTTGCGATCTTTTTTAGAGCCCAAAAGAAAGATTTTGCTTTCAGGAAAACGTGAAACAAGAGCCCGGGCAAGAATTTTAAAGTTGGCAAGGGGCCATTCTCGATAGGCATTACTGGCCTTACATTGAAAGCCTATACGGATCCCCTTTTCAGGGATAAGTCTTCGCGCAAAATCCAGGGACTCTTCTCTTAGGGGAAGCACTAGCCGGGTATCAAATTTTTTTTCAAAATTGCCCAATAAGGTCCTCAAGACGTCCAAACGTTGTTCAACAGCATGGACCTCCACCCGGTAAGGAACTCGGGCGGAGAGGAAGGGGAGGTATTTTTCGTCCTTTAAACCCACCCGTAGGACAAAAGGTATCCCTGCTAGCACTGCAAGGATCTCCGGACCCTCATCGCTATCGTGGAAAGCTAATAAAAGATCAAATTTTTTGAAATGAAAAAACAAGTTAGAAAGCCTCTTAAATCTTCCCTCGTAAAACAGAAAACCATCAATATAAGGATTGGTTCGGAAAAGGGGGGCAAAAGCAGGCCGGATAAGCCAGAAAATCCTAGCAGCCGGGAAACATTCTCTTACTGCTCTAATTGCAGGAGTGGAAAGAAGAGTATCACCTAGAGCTGTACAGGAAACTACCAAAATTTGTCTGACCTTTTCGGGTGTAAATTCGTGAAGAGGAAAAGGAAGCCCCCTGTATTTCCGGCTGGCCAAGGCCAATGTACGCCAGGCTTTTTGTTTCAAAATTTTTAACATCTAGAGCCTCAAAAATAAGATGCCGTATCATAATTTAACCGGTCTCCAAGTTCCGTCTATTAGGTTGGCTCCCTCAAATTTAATAAAGGGACCATTGCAAAATTGTCGAGGCCGGTATTGTAAGCACAACCGCAAGAGATCCGTTCCTATTTTCAGGCAAAAAATGGGAACGTATTCTCCAAATAAAAAGGAAATCTTTGCAAAACATCTTTTCTTAAGGCTTAATTAAGGATCCGTTCCCATTTTTCGGAACGAAAAATAGGAACGGATCCTCTAAGTTGTGCTTGCAACACCGCTCTTAACCATTTTGCAAGGTCTTAAAAAGGTGTTTTACAAAACTCTCAAAAAGACAAATTTCTGTTTGTCATGAAAGAAAAGACAAAAAAGCTCTCACATGATTTTCCCAAGTTAGATGGGCTACAGACTTATGACAAACATCGGGACAAGGAGGACTTGCCAAAAGACCGGAAACAGCCCTTAAAATGCTCGTTGGGGAATTTTCAACAACAAAACCTGTCTCTCCGGGGCGCACAATCTCAGCCGCACCGTTTAAGGGAGACGTTACCACCGGAAGCCCGGTAGCAAGAGCTTCAAGGACTACGTTTGAGAAAGGGTCATACCTGGTTGGCAAAACCAAAAGGTCTGACGCAGCATAAATCCTTTCTACCTCCCTCATTTTACCCAAATACCAGATATTTTTACGAGAACGACGCATCCTTCCTCCAACTACTAGCAAAATAGAATCCAAAGGAAGTCGGGGCATAATTTTTTGCACCAAATCAAGCCCTTTTCGCCACCAGTCTGCCCCCACGAAAAGGAGAACCTTTTTTGTAATTAGCTGATATTCTTTACGGAGGGTTTGGCGTCTTTGGCGAAGTTCAAGATTGAAACGTTTTAGATCTACTCCATTATAAAGTACTTTTGCTTTAGGATAAGAAAAATCGTAAATCTGCTTAAGCTGCTCTTTGACTAGTTTTGAATTGGTTATAATAGCTTTTCTTGCTCCTTGAAGACTTTTCTTTTCTAGCCAGAGAATGGTGCGATGTCTTAATCTCAAGGCCCTCAGTTTGGGGCTTCCGTACCGATAGCCGAGTTTAATCCAGAAAGCATGTAAAGGGTCAGAAATCCGCAAAAAATCGGACGGCGCTGTGCGGGCACAAGTGTAAACAAGATCAAACTTTTCTTTTTTTAAAATCCTTTTCACTATCAAAAAGAAGGAAAGGTTTTTGGCGATACTTCCTCTACCCAATAAAGGTGCTCTCAAAAATCTAACTCCTGGAAGAGTGCAAAAATCTGCTATTATTGTTATATCGTGCCCCTGACGCAATAATTCTCTTGCAAAAGAGGCCACATAATTTTCAGCACCTCCCAGCCCAAAACCCACCTTTTGACGGATAATGGCTATTTTCACCTGAAAAAAACCTCCTAAAGGGTCTTTTCTAAAGCTCTTTTCTGTTTGTTATAATCTTTTTCATGCCAGAAGATTTTTTGGCTCGTTTCAAAAAATATACTCTCCAAGGGCTTGAAGAGCTCGGACTTGAGCTTTCTTCTGAGACCATTGAAAAGCTTTTTTGTTTTTTTGCCCTTCTTAAAGAGTTCGGCAAGCCTTTGGGCCTTACAGCCCTTGAAGAACCTCTCGATTTTGCTGTCAAACATTTACTGGATAGCTTGACCATCTTACCTTACCTTCCTGAAGGTCCATTGCTAGACCTAGGTACCGGGGCCGGCCTTCCAGGAATGGTAATTAAAATTGTTCAACCAGAAAGAGAAGTCTGGCTGATTGACGCCCGCAAAAAACCCATTTCTTTTCTTACTTACGCTTCCGGATATCTCTCTTTGCCACCTATTATCAAGATTATACAGGCCTCCGTAGGACAGAAGCATTCCCCTTTACCCCCCAAATATTTTGTAGCTATAGTTTCCAGGGCAGTCTCAGACCTTAAAAACCTCTGGAAGCTTGCCCATCCACATTTGCATCCCCAAGGGACTCTCATAGCCATGAAAGGACCCAAGGTCCGGGAAGAAATCCGAGACTTACTTCAAAAGGAAACCTCTCTGGAAGTAAAAGAATACCCCTTACAACTTCCCCTTACCGGAGATCGGCGCTTCATCGTAACCGTTAAAGAGTTTCCCAATTGAGACAATTAGGACAGACCCAGGTAACCGCGTTACATGAAAATTTTCTTGGCCCTTCTGCCATACAGCGCTGACAGATGAGATATCCGCATTTTTGACACCGATAACAAAGGGGCATCTCCTCCCCACACACTTCGCACCTACCTGCAACCGTTTTGGAGCGTTGAAAGCGGCCTCTACAAGATTTAATCTTGTTCAAAAAATTGACACCCATTGTAAAATACTTATGTTCGGAGTTTTCTTTTTACTTTAGTCAATTTGAAACCTTGAGAGAAGGTGAGGCGGAACAAAAACATCATGAACCTTTTTGGTAAGTAAAACCGTAAGAGACTACGGAAACACCTCGGCATTAAAATTGCTTTCTTCTTGCGGTTAAGGTCGGAACAAAGTTTAATGTTAAAAAGTCAAATTCTATTTATTGAGGAATTTTCTATGTTTACCAAACTTTTAGCCAAAATTGTGGGGACTAAAAACGAAAGAGAGCTCAAAAAGCTTCGTCCGCTGGTAGCCCGCATTAACGATCTTGAGTCTCAGGTACAAAAGCTTTCTGACAGCCAACTCCAAGACAAAACTAAAGAATTTAAAGAGCGTCTAGAACGGGGGGAAAACCTTGATGAACTTTTACCAGAAGCCTTCGCGGTGGTAAGGGAGGCTAGTCGCAGGGTGCTTGGGATGCGGCATTTTGATGTGCAATTGATGGGAGGAATTGTTCTCCATCAAGGGAAAATCGCCGAGATGAAGACTGGCGAAGGAAAAACTCTTGTAGCTACTCTTCCGGCTTATCTTAACGCCCTTACAGGAAGAGGAGTACATATTGTTACGGTAAACGATTATCTTGCCAAGCGTGACGCCAAATGGATGGGAACACTTTACAATTTTTTAGGCCTCTCGGTAGGGGTTATTGTCTCCGGAATGGATGAAGAAGAAAGAAAAAAGGCTTATGCCTGTGATATTACCTATGGCACCAATAACGAATTTGGCTTTGATTATCTGCGTGACAACATGAAATATTCCCTTGAAGATATGGTTCAGCGGGAGCACCACTATGCCATTGTCGACGAAGTTGATTCTATCCTTATCGATGAAGCCCGAACACCTCTTATTATTTCCGGACCTTCAGAAGAATCTACCGAGATTTATTATCATATTGACAAATTAGTACGCCATCTCAAAAAAGATGTTCATTTTACCCTGGATGAAAAGGCCCGCACGGCCATGCTCACTGAAGAAGGCGTGGCAGAAATGGAACGTCTCCTTGGCATTGAAAATCTTTATGACCCACGACACATAAGTCTAGTCCACCATATTAACCAAGCCTTGCGTGCTCACCATCTCTTTCACCGAGATGTAGACTACATTGTTAAAGATGGCAAAGTGATCATCGTAGATGAATTTACAGGCCGGCTCATGCCTGGCAGACGCTGGTCAGATGGTCTCCATCAGGCTATTGAGGCTAAGGAAGGAGTCAAAATCGAACGGGAAAATCAGACCTTGGCCACTATTACCTTCCAAAATTACTTCCGCATGTATGAAAAGCTTGCTGGCATGACTGGCACAGCTGAGACTGAAGCAGCAGAGTTTAAAGAGATTTATAACCTGGATGTGGTTGTTATCCCCACCCATAAACCCATGATCCGTATTGATCACCCAGATGTAGTCTATCGGACCGAGCGGGAAAAATTTGAGGCGGTAGTGGCAGAAATCGAAGAACTTTACCGGCAGGGTCGTCCGGTTCTGGTAGGTACTACCAGTATCGAAAAAAGTGAGCGCCTTTCCCGCATGTTAAGGAAGAAAAAAATTCCTCATCAGGTTTTAAATGCCAAGTACCATGAAAAAGAAGCAGCCATCATTGCCCAGGCTGGACGCTCAGGGGCCGTAACAATTGCTACTAATATGGCCGGACGCGGGGTAGATATATTGCTAGGTGGCAATCCAGAAGGTCTGGCCAAGGAAGCTCTTTTGTCTGAAGGTTACGACCTGGACAATATAGATCCTACAGCCTGGAATGAAGCCCTACAAATGGCCAAAAAAGGAGAAGACCCCACCCAGAAGTATCCTGAACGCTGGGCTGAAGTGCTCTGGGAGAAAGTCAAAGAGTGCCAAGAAGATTATGAAAAGGTAAAAGCCTTGGGGGGGCTTCACATTATCGGCACCGAACGCCACGAATCTCGCCGGATAGATAATCAGCTCCGGGGACGAGCAGGACGGCAGGGAGATCCGGGTTCTTCGAGATTTTATCTCTCTTTAGAAGACGATCTCTTGCGTCTTTTTGGTTCTGACAAGCTGAAAGGCCTTATGGATCGCTTTGGAATGGAAGAAGGTGAACCTATTGAGCATTCTTTTATCTCCAAAGCCATTGAACAGGCCCAAAAGAAGGTAGAAGCCCACAACTTTGAGATTCGAAAGCACCTCCTCGAATACGACGATGTGATGAATAAACAGCGCGAGGTAATCTATTCGCAGCGCAAGGAAATTCTAGCAAGTGAGAGTATTCGGGACTGGATAACCGACATGATAAAAGATATTACCTCCAAGATCACAGAAGAATTTGCCATAGAAAAGACTTCCCCTACCGAATGGGATCTCAAAGGCCTTCAAGAACGCTTTTTCGGTATTTTTGCTTTTCGACCAGACCTTCCAGGAGAAATTTCTTCAGAGGAGGAACTTAGCGAAGAGCTTGCAAATCAGGCCCTTCAGGCCTACGAAGAGAAAGAAAAGGAAGTGGGCGAAGAGCTTATGCGTCATCTTGAGCGCATGTTCCTCCTCCACACTATTGATACCCTCTGGAAAGATCACCTTCTCTCCATGGATCACCTAAGAGAAGGTATCGGTTTGCGAGGATACGCCCAAAAAGACCCGCTCCAAGAATATAAGCGGGAAGCCTTTGAGATGTTTGCTGATTTGGTAGAACGAATCAAGGAGCAAACCCTTTCCTTTCTCTACCGGGTTCAGGTAACCCGCGAAGAAGAAATAGAGCGGATGGAAGAAGAAAGGAGACAGCGGCGTCTACGACTCGTTTATAGCCGCGGTGAAGAGGCCTCAGAAGAAAAACCCAAACGTAAGCCCATTCGTCGAGGTCGAAAAATCGGAAGGAATGATCCCTGTCCTTGTGGGAGTGGCAAAAAGTACAAAAAGTGTTGTGGACGTTCAAATGTCAAACCTCAAGAAAAAGCTGCTGTACATTAGTACCTCTTAGGAAGGAGAAAAAGCCTTTTGAGGACAACGGTGGCATAACTACCTTTTGGTAAGAAAAATTCCAAAAGGACTTCACTCGGTCCCCTTTTTTCGAAGTGTAAACGCTCTGGTATTACTACAACTTCTCGCGGATAAGTTTTAAACGTAGCCCCTTTTATAAGGGTGCGAAACTTTTCAAGGGAAGGGATTCCTTGTTTCTGGAGAACTTCTTCTAAAAGAATCTTAATTTCCGGTTCTAATTTGAGGCGGGGGCTGGGAAGTGGTATGCGACGGGAAGAAAGTTCAACCCACTTATTTTCTGGCACTGCCCGATAAAAGAAATGTTCACCCATCACATAGGGTACCGGATAAAGTTTAAGACCAAGCCTTTGAAGATAAAGCTTTACCGTCTCATTCCAAATATAGGCTTGATAAGCATGACAGAGCATCAGGAGATATTCTCGATCTACTAATCCTAGGGCCCGCTTGAAGGTTCGTTTGGAAGGTTTGTGCTGGGTTATAAATTCCAGCAAGCGCCTTTCCCAAGGGCTAGGGGCAAACTCTAAACAAGGGGTAACTTGAGGCCAGTTTTCACGCAAACATTGACGAAATTTTCGCGTACGCTTCATTTCGTACAGGCTACCTTCTACCAGCAAGAGGTAGAGGGCTTTTTCGTAATGGCCTAAAATAAGTTCCCGAGCAACAAACCCCAAGCCATGCCGGGCCGAACCAAAACGTTGCTCATCAAAATAATTGACCACTCCGTAACGAGAAAGAAGCACTATTTCTTCCTCTAATCCTGCAGGATCTATATCCTGCACACGAATACGAAAGAAGTTTCCTCTCAGTTTGGCCTTTGACATAGGGGTCTTGCTTTGTCCCAAGTATTCCAGCAAATAATTGCGCCCCTTGAGATCCTTTTTAGGGCCATCTTTGATGGTTACGTATTGGTAAGAAACAGCATGGCGATCCTTAAGACCTCCATAATGAATATCCTGAGCCCGCAACCTGAGCCTTCGTGCTAGATCTCCGACCACATCCCAAGTTGTGGCCCCCTTTTTGAAAAGACGGTAAAGGGCAAAAGGGCCCTCTTTTTCTGGAGCTATATCTGCTACTTCATAAACCACAAAATCCTCCGGCCTGGCCTTGATCTTCATTTCGCCTCCAGCTCCTGTTTTTTACCGGCGAGATGTTTAACTTTATCAAAGGGGTGAAAAAATGGCCCAACTTTTTGTAAACCCGGAATTCACTAACAAGATCTTCGTCTTTAAAGATCGACAGGAAGCTGGTGCGGTTCTGGCGGAAATGTTGCGCCCAAAATATGAAAGGGCTCCAAATGTATGGGTGCTTGCTATCCCTGCAGGTGGAGTACCTGTAGGCTTAGTTATTGCTCAAAAACTCAAACTTCCGTTTGATCTTATTTTCGTACGAAAAATCCATTTTCCCGATAATCCTGAAGCTGGCTTTGGAGCTTTAAGCTTTGACGGAGAAGTCCTTCTTAATGAAGAATTGGTAGCTTACGCAGGTTTAGACGAAAAAACTATTGCACATCAAATTCAACTTGAAAAAGAAGATTTGAAAGAAAGGGAGCTCCTTTTTCGTCAAGGAAAAAAATTTCCAGATCTTGGAGGCCAAACTGTGATCTTGGTGGATGACGGATTAGCTTCAGGCTATACCATGATGGCTGCTGTTAGGAGTGTACTAAACGCGGGGCGGAAAAAATTGTAGTGGCTGTGCCAACCGCCTCACCTAAAGCGCTTGAAAAATTAACGCCTCTGGTAGATGAAATATATTGTGCCAATCTAAGGAGTGGTATTTATTTCGCCGTAGCAGACGCCTATCAAAACTGGTACGACTTAAGTAGGGACGAAGTACTCAGATTACTAAAAGAGGCTGGATATTTGGGCCACAAAAACTAGATCCTTTGCAGTTGTATTAAGGGCTAATCTTGGAAATAGTGCCTAAAGGGAGAGTTTTACCTGGCAAAAATCCTCAAAACTGGGATGACTTAAAGCGAAAAAGTTGTATTCTTACCTTGACATTTGCGCCGCCGAGGAGGCCAAAATATGGACCAACCCGTTTTTGACCACCGCAAATTAAGCCTTGACGACGTCTTTGAATTTGCCTGTTTTCCCGGTATTTCTTGTTACAATCTCTGCTGTTATGACGTAAATCTGATCCTAAGCCCTTATGATTTCTTAAGGGTAAGAAAGGCGCTGGGGTTGAGTTCGGAAGAATTTATCGCTAAGTTTGCGGAACTGTATCTGGGGGATGTAACCCAACTGCCGGTCATTGCTGTCAAAATGCAGCAGCACGACTTTTCTTGTCCTTTTCTTAGGCCTGAAGGCTGTTCTATCTATCCTGACCGGCCGGCCTCTTGCCGCACTTATCCCCTGGCACGGTTTACAGGCCGTGATGAGGAAGGCAAACCCTTTGAAATCTATCGCATAATTCGAGAAACTCATTGTAAAGGCCATTTTGAAAAGCGCCCTATCACGGTACGAGAATGGATTAAAGAACAGGGACTTGAACCCTATTACGAGTTTAACGATCTTTTTGGCGAGATAGTCTTTGCTCGCCAACACATGGACCGCCCTCTTTCAGCAGATGAGTTAGACCTTATCTATATGGCCTGTTACGCTTTGGAAAAATTCCGCCCCTTGGTAGAAAAGGGTGAAAAGATTCTCACAGCTGGTTTTAAAGACGAAGATATTGAGAAGGCTTTAAAAGACGAAACGCAACTTTTGCGTCTAGGTCTTGAGTTCCTGAAAAGAACCATTTTCCGGGATATTCTCCCACCAAAATAGCCCTTGATTTTTATTTTAATCACCAACCTTTTATGAGACCTTTGAAAATGCTCTTTCTTTAAGGTCCGTCAAGGATTCTTTTCCTAATTTTCGTGCCGAAAAAGGAAACGAATCCCTAGCAGTCTCACTGCTAAACGTCAATCTTAATTTTGCAAGGTCTTTTTATAACTAAGATGTTATAATCATTTGTTTGCTATAAAGTGTTTGATGATTAAAGTGAAGACATGGCCAGCGTCTTTGAAATTTTTGCCGTTTGTCCACCGGGCCTGGAAGATCTCCTATTTCATGAAATCCAAGCCCTTGGTCTTTCGGGTCGTAAGGAAACAGGGGGTGTTGTTCTTAAAGGAGGCTTGCGGGAACTATATCTTTTGAACCTTTGGTCTCGGTTGGCTAATCGGATCCTTCTTAAAGTTGGCAGTTTTCGGGCTACAAGTTTTCAGGAACTGGTAGAAAAGGCCTCTCGTTACCCATGGGAAATTTACTTTTCTAAGGCCCCTGCTCTGCGGATACGGGTTACTTGTCGTAAATCCAAACTTTATCATTCTGACGCTGTGGCTGAAAGGATTGCAAAAGCGATCTCCCAGAGAC
>JALSPG010000049.1 GCA_026986115.1 Thermodesulfobacteriales bacterium | reverse complement strand
TGTGAAGGTAAGACCCCGATGGAGACCTTTTTGGGGAATGTGTCCTTGGCAAAGGAAAAAATTCATTCTAATGTAGAGGTTGATTTTGGGTTCTGACCGAGCCTGACAGATGGAGCCTCTGGAGGGGCAACTGCCAGATTAAGTCTAAACTTTTACAGATTAAACGCTCGACATTGTGAAAAATCCTGTTTCTTGCCTTAAGAATATGAACGGTATGTCGACCAACGTGCTCCTAGATTCTTAAGGTTTGCGAAGCAGGATAAAGAATTCTTTATTTCCAGCTGGGCCAAGGATGGGGCTTTCGCAAAGGCCCAAAATTTCAAAGCCCTCTTTTAGAGCAAAGCCTTTTATTTTGTATTTAACTTCTTCGTGAAGACGGGGGTCTTTTACTACACCTCCCTTCCCTACCTGCCGGGGCCCAACCTCAAATTGAGGCTTGATAAGGGCCACGATGTAGCCTTTAGATTTCAGAATATTTTTGGCAGCAGGCAGTATTTTGGTTAGGGAAATAAAACTTACATCGATGGTGACTAAATCTACCAATTCGGGAAGATCTTCTGGGCGCAAATACCGAGCGTTTATGCCTTCCATTACAATTACTCTTGGATCCTTGCGAAGTTTTTGGTGAAGCTGTCCTCTACCTACATCGATAGCGTATACTCGTGCTGCCCCTGCCTGAAGGAGACAATCTGTAAAGCCGCCAGTTGAAGCGCCAATATCAGCACAAACCAAACCCGAAACATCTAGACAAAATTCTTGAAGGGCATGGGAAAGCTTAAGGCCTCCTCGGGAGACAAAAGGAAGCCCTTTTCCACGTATTTCTATACGAGATTCCGGAGAAATTTTGGTACCAGCTTTATCTATTCGTCGACCATCAACGTAGACTTCTCCAGCCATGATGAGAGCCCGGGCCTTTTCACGACTTTCAGCCAGCCCTCGTTCTACCAAAAGTTTATCTAGACGCTCCTTTCTCACTTGCTTTGACAGGCCCTCTGTATCTCCGAAGCCAAAAAATTAATTGTTTCTTCTTCAGAAAGTAGAAAGGCTTCTTTTTGAGTTCGAGGTTTTATTTCTACCTTTCCTTCGCTTTTAAACTTTTTTCCCAGCACGATACGATAAGGAAGACCAATGAGATCGGCATCTTTAAATTTGACTCCCGGACGTTCATCTCTTTCGTCCCAAAGGACTTCTACCCCCTTTTCCCAGAGGGCATGATAAAGCTTTTCGGAAGCCTCAAAGAGCTCTTGATCCCCCGGTCCTAATGTAAGAAGGGCCACGTGGAAAGGAGCCAGGGCTAAAGGCCAAATAATGCCGTTTTCATCGTGATTTTGTTCGATGGCAGCGGCTAGGGTGCGAGAAACCCCGATTCCATAACAACCCATTACAAATGGTTTTTCTTTGCCATCACGATCAAGAAAGGTTGCTCCCATGGCCTCGCTATATTTAGAACCCAATTTGAAGACATGTCCTACTTCTATGCCACGGGTAAGTTCTAAAGGTTTTCCACAACGAGGGCAAAGGTCCCCCTGGGTGACATTTCGTAAGTCGTAAAAAGAGTCAATCTCAAAATCGCGAGGACTATTTACGTTTATGTAATGGGCGTCTTTTTCATTAGCTCCGGTAACAAAATTTTTTAGCCCTGCTACAGCTTTATCAGCAATTATGACTATCCCGCTAAGTCCTATCGGGCCAGCAAAACCTACAGGTGCTCCGGTAAGCCTTTCTACAGTTTCGGCATCGGCCATTTCTACCACTTCAGCTCCTAGGGCACGTCTTAATTTTACTTCGTTTAGTTCATGATCTCCGCGAATCAAAATGGCGTAAGGTTTATTATCTACAAGATAAATTAGGGTCTTGACCAATTTCCAGGTCGGCACTCCAAGAAATGCCGCTACATCTTCAACTCTTTTAACATCGGGGGTAGAGACCTTTTCTAAGGTTTTTTCTTCCTCTTCTGGGTAAGAAAAATTTTGTACCGCTTCTGCCATTTCAAGATTGGCGGCATAACCACAGGAAGGACAAGAGACAATGACGTCTTCTCCTGTCTCTGCAAGTACCATAAATTCGTGGGATTCTTCCCCCCCGATAGTCCCGGTATCAGCTAGCACTGCAGTGAAGCGCAGGCCACAACGTGAAAAGATACGTTCGTAGGTTTCATACATAAGACGATAGCTTTTATTAAGCCCTTCTTCGTTAGCATCGAAGCTATAGGCATCTTTCATGATGAATTCTCGCCCTCTCATGAGCCCAAAGCGAGGGCGTATTTCATCACGAAATTTAGTGGCAATCTGGTAAAGGATAAGAGGAAGCTGACGATAGGAACGAATCTCTCCGCGCACTAGGTCTGTGATAACCTCCTCGTGGGTAGGGCCCAGACAAAAATCGTGCTCTTTGCGGTCTTTGAAGCGCAAGAGCTCTTTCCCAAATTTGTCCCAACGGCCAGTCTCCTTCCAGAGCTCAGCAGGCTGTACTAAAGGGAGCAATATTTCTTGGGCGCCGGCGCGGTTCATTTCTTCACGTACGATGTTTTCTACTTTACGGAGAGCCCGTAATCCCAACGGTAAAAAACTATAAATTCCTGAAGCAAGGCGCCGAATCATTCCCGCTCGAAGCATGAGTTTATGGCTTACCACTTCGGCTTCTGCTGGGTCCTCTCGAAGGGTGGGCAAAAAATATCTACTAAGTCGCATTTTAAACCTCCTCTTTTGAGCCTCATCTGTAATCTAACAAGCCCCAAGAATTTTTCACTTCTTGGTTCTCTTTCAGTGGTCAAAGCTCATTTAAACTGCTAAAAGTAAAATTATGAAAATAGCTATCTGTGGAAAAGGTGGAGTCGGAAAATCTACGATTGCAGTCCTTCTTTGTGAGGCCCTATTGGATAAGGGGTTTCAGGTGCTGGCTATCGATGCTGATCCAAGCCCCCATTTAGCAAGGCTTTTGGGTTTTGCTGAGGCTGAAAAAATAGTTCCTATTGCAGAGATGAAAGAACTTTTGGCTACCCGTGCAGAAAAAGACGGCCCTTTTTATTCTCTGAACCCCAAAGTAGATGATCTTCCAGAAAAGTTTATGCTCAAAAGAGATGGTCTCAAATTGATGGTGTTGGGAGCAGTGCGAGAGGCAGGAGGAGGTTGTGCCTGCCCAGAACAAACCGTTTTACGAAGACTTCTTTCCCTTCTTCTCCTTCAGAGTCAAGAGGCTGTGGTAGTAGATATGGAAGCCGGAGTTGAACACTTTGGCCGAGCTACCGTTTCGGCTATCGATGCCGTATTGGTAGTGGTCCAACCATACCGAGGCAGTATAGAGACTGCCAAACAAATTGCCCGTATGGCCCAGGATTTGAAGATTCCCCGTATTTATTTCGTAGGTAACCTTCTTGCCACCGCCGAAGATGAAAGCTTTCTCAAAGAAGAACTGGGAGTTAGCCCTTTGGTTTCTTTTCCTCGAGATGAAGAAATCCTTCAATTAGAAAGAAAAGGAATTCCCCTAAAAGAGGCTCAAGGACTGGCCAAAACCACCGCTTTTAAACTCGCTGAAGAACTTTTAAAACATCTCCAAGATGGAACTTAAAGACGTCCAAAACTTGCCAGACCATCGCCAGATAGAGATTGATAAAGTTGGGATTAAGGGAATCCGTTACCCTATTTCCGTTTTGGACCGTAAAAAGGGCGTACAACATACCGTAGCGGTAATCAATATGTATGTAGATTTGCCGCACCACTTCAAAGGGACCCACATGAGCCGCTTTATAGAAATTCTGAATGAATACCGCCATGAAATTCATATCAAAAAGATTCTCCGTATCTTACAAGAAATGCGAAAACGTCTTTGTGCCAAGGTAGCTCATCTGGAAATTTCTTTTCCCTTCTTTTTAGAAAAATTGGCTCCGGTTTCAAAGGCACCTGCTCTTATGGAATACGGATGCAAGATTTATGGTTCTTTAGGGGAGGATTTTCGTGATTTGATCCTTGAAGTTCGTGTCCCAGTGATGACCGTTTGCCCCTGCTCGAAAGAAATTTCTTCTCGTGGAGCACATAATCAAAGGGGGCTTGTAAGGGTAAAGGTCCGTTTTAAAAAATTCGTCTGGATTGAAGAACTAATCGAAATAATAGAAAAATGCGGATCATCCCCGGTTTACCCCCTCCTCAAACGCCCTGATGAAAAATTTGTAACAGAGTGGGCTTATGATCATCCTATGTTTGTAGAAGATGTAGTACGAGAAGTGTGTAAACGCCTTTTAGAACACCCAGAAATCACCTGGTTCGTAATAGAGGCGGAGAATTTTGAATCTATACACGCTCACAATGCTTATGCCTATATCGAACGTTGTAAAAGCTAAGCTGTTTGTTCTTGGTCTTCTACCTCCAGTTCCAATTCAAAAAAGCTCTCTCCACAATCATAGCATTTGACATCTAAGGTGTTGCCCATAAGAGAAACATATATTTCATCGCATCCGCAGGATGGACACGGTCCTTGTACCTGTTCTTCGACAATTTTTTTGATTTCATCTTGGATTTCCGCTGGAATATCCGGATCAAAGAATATTTTCACGGTTCCCTCCTCTCTAAAGCGCCTGCATCTTAACAATCGCTTTATATATTGTAAAGCGCTTGAAGGCTTTTTTTAAGGATTTTTACTCAAAAATTTGTAATTTTTTTGCCTTTTGTAAAGGGAGTAAAAGTGTAAAACACGACGCACATAGGTTTGGGTTTCAGCAAAGGGAGGAATTCCTCCATAACCTTTTACCTTTTCTGGCCCGGCATTATAGGCGGCAAGAACTAAAGCGAGTTCTCCAAATTCTTCGAAAAGATCACGTAGGAAAGCCGCTGCCCCACGCAAATTCTCCTGAGGGTTAAAAACATTGGCGACAAAATAATCTGAAGCAGTCTCTGGCATGAGTTGCATAAGGCCACAGGCCCCTTTAGAAGAAACAGCATAGGGGTCAAAATTGGATTCTACTCTAGCAATAGCCATGAGAAGGGCCGGATCAAGGCCATATAAAGACCCTATTTCGAAAAATAGCTTTTCGTTTAGAGATGATAAAGAACCCTCGGGGGTTTTTTCAAAGGGGTGGTTTGTGGGAATGTTTGTTAGATGAAGTACACCATTTTCATCACGGTAGTAGTAAAGTTCGGCCTGCAGAAAGGATGGCAAGAAAAGGATGGCTAGCCCACAGAGGAAGCCGCAGAACCTTTGGAAGCCAAAAACTTTTGACGACATTCTTCGCTGCAAAAGTAGTAAACCTTTCCCTTCCAAATAACCGTATACGCTTCTTTTTTGGCGCAATAAACACCGCAGACCGGATCTCTTACCAATTTATCGGTCACTGCAGGAAGGGAACTTGAAGGAGCTTTTTTTGAAGAAGTTTTAGGACGCAAATTCTTAAAATCTCGCCAAAGAGAACGGGCTGCCCAATAAATTACCAACAAAAGAATGATAATCAGCAATAATCGTAACATAAATGCTTAAAACCTCTAATTTTAGCCCTTTCTTTTGGGGGGAGATCTTCCCACAGGGCTTTAAAGCTTTTTTTTAACATAGGATGTTTTTCGTGCGGGATCAATTCCAAGAGTGGCCCCAAGACAAAGGCCCTTTCGTGGAGTTTGGGGTGAGGAATTTTTAACACCTCCCCCTCTAAAATCAGATCTTCATAGAGAAGGAGATCCAGGTCTAGGGTGCGGTCAGATATTCTACCGGTACGCACCCTTCCGCAGGACAATTCTATCTCCCAAAGAAGGAAAAGAAGGGCCGGCGGAGAAAGGGAGGTCTTTATTTCACAAACCAGGTTAAAAAACCAATTGGAAGAGGAAAACCCCACGGGCGGAGTAAGATAGATCCGGGAACAGCGTGAGATCCGGACCGGGGCTTTTTGTTCAAGCCTCCGGAGGGCTTCCCGACAGAAGTATTCCCGGTTTCCGAGATTGGAGCCGATGCCAATGAAAACCCGTTTTATAACTTCAGGGAAGCGATGCGTTCCAGGGCCTCCTGTAGGCGATTTTTGTCTACAGTTAAGGCTATGCGAAAGAATCCCTCTCCGGGCTCTCCAAAACCGTTCCCGGGGGTAACGACTATACCGGCTTCTTGAAGAAGCTTCGCAGCAAAATTTGTAGAAGTGTAGCCTTGAGGGACTTTAGCCCATACATAAAAAGTGGCTTTGGGGGATTCTACTTCAAAGCCCAAGTCTTTAAGCCCCTTGATTACCACGTCGCGCCTTTCTCTAAAGATTTGCCGAAATTCTTCCACACAGCTTTGATCTCCAGAAAGGGCGGCGATACCTGCTTCTTGAACAGCCTGAAAGGCCCCTGAATCTATGTTGTTTTTTACTTTTGTAAGGCCAGCGATAAGGGTTTCGTTTCCCACTGCAAAGGCGATACGCCAGCCTGTCATACAATAAGTTTTAGAAAGGCTGTGAAATTCTATTGCTACCTCTCGAGCCCCGTCTACTTCCAGGATACTCGGGGGTCTAAAATCATCAAAATAAAGTTCGGTATAGGCAGCATCATGGGCCACGATGAGATTGTTTTTGTGGGCAAAATTGACCACTTTGGCAAAAAAATCTCGGCTTGCCACCGCAGCAGTAGGGTTGTTGGGATAATTAAGCCAGAGAATTTTGGCACGCGCTAAGATGTTTTCAGGGATATTATCTAAGTCTGGCAAAAAATCGTTTTCTGGGAGGAGGGGAAGATAAAATGTTTCCCCACCGGCAAAAAGGGTTCCAATATGGTAGACCGGATAGGCCGGGGTAGGCACTAAAACCACATCTCCCGGATTAACAAAAGCAAGAGGAAAATGAGCAATACCTTCTTTGGAACCGATGAGGGTCACAATCTCTTTAACAGGGTCCAGCTTGATACCGAATCGTTTTTCAAACCAAGAGGCTGCTGCCTCCCGAAAAGCAAGCATTCCTACGCTTGAGGGATAGTGATGATTTTCGGGTTTTTTAACAGCTTCTACCGCAGCCTCTACAATATGGGCAGGGGTGGGAAGATCCGGATCTCCCACCCCTAGATCTATCACATCTATTCCTTTGGCCTGCACTTCGGCCTTCATGCGATCGAGTTCTACAAAAAGATAAGGAGGAAGCTTTTGCAAGCGTTCAGAAAAAGAGAACATAAAAACCTCCTTTAGCGCTCCCGCTTGCCCTCGATAAACTCCATCACCATCTGCCGGGCAACATCATCGGGATATTGTTTTGGAGGATGTTTCATAGTGTAAGCCGAGATAGAAATCAAGGGTCCGGCAATACCACGATCTTTAGCAAGTTTGGCACAACGAATGGCATCCATAGCAGAACCGGCAGAATTTGGTGAATCTTCCACACTAAGTTTTAACTCGATGTACATGGGAACACCCCCAAAGAGTTCGCCTTCTAAGCGGATATAAGCAATTTTGTTGTCTTTAAGCCAGGGAATCCAATCCGAGGGTCCGATATGAATGTTGTCTGCCCCGATATCATAAGGAAGAAGCGAGGTGACAGCTTCGGTTTTAGATATCTTTTTGGTTTTAAGACGTTCGCGGGCCAACATATTGAGGAAATCTGTATTACCACCAAAATTTACTTGGTAAGACCGTTTAAGAGGAACTCCCCGATCTACCATAAGCTTGGTAAGGACGCGATGGACGATGGTGGCTCCCACCTGGCTTTTGATGTCATCTCCGACTGCGGGTACCCCGGCCTCTTCAAAGCGTTTTCCCCATTCTCCAGAAACAATAAAGGTGGGCATAGCATTTACAAAGGCTACTCCAGCCTTAATACAGGCTTCGGCATAAAATCTGGCAGCCTTTTCTGAACCTACAGGCACATAATTGATCAGAACGTCGGCCCCGGTTTCTTTAAGAATTGCAACCACATTTTCCAGTTCATCTTCCTTTTCTTCTGAAAGGACAAAGGTTTTATCTTCGGGATACTGATTCATGTGAGGGGCGAACCCATCAAGCACTTTTCCTTTACGCACTTTGACCCCGAGTTTAGGCACGTCGGGATAAAAGACAGTAGTACAATTAGGCGGGGCAAAAATTGCTTCGCTTATGTCTTTACCGACTTTTCGGCTATCTATATCCCAGGCCGCTACAACCTCTACATCCCAAGGTTTGTAGCCACCTATTTCGGGAAACATTACACCTTGTGTAGGATCAAGACCGGACTCTCGGTAATAAAAGATGCCCTGGATAAGAGAGCTTGCGCAATTTCCCACTCCCGCAATCGCCAGACGAACTTTCTTTTCTGCCATTTCCTTCCCCCTTTCAAAAAATTAAACCTTTTCAGGTTGAAAAATAGAATTTTTGGCTCTGAGATCAAGCCGTGCCAAAAATGTTTATTAATCGGATCGTCGACAAAAATCTACAAAAATTTGAGCCACCGGTGACAAAATGTGACCTTTGGGTGTGATAAGATAAAAGTACCTTTCAATTTCAAAAGGAAGAGAAAGTTTCATTACAGAACCTCTTTCTATATCTTCTTCTACCGCAATCTCTGAGACAAAAGCCGCTCCAAGCCCAGCTTTAACAGCTTGTTTGACGGCTTCGGTAGAACCGAGCTCCGCTACAATGTGACATTCTTCCGGAGAAAGGCCCTCTTCCCGGAGTTTTTCTCGTACTACCAGCCAGGTTCCCGAGCCCTCCTCGCGAACCAAAAGAGGAATTTCCAAAAGCTCCTTTATGGTCACTTCTTTGGTTTTAGCAAAAAATTTGGGGGGTGCAATGAGTACAATGCGATCTTCCCAAAGAGGTTCAAAATGGAGATCTTTCTCTGAGATTTTAGCTCCAACTACCCCCAGATCCAGCTCCCCCAAAGCTACTTGACGCGTTATTTCTTGAGTATCTGCTATTTTGAGGGTGATCTTGATGGCCGGATATTCCTTTTGGAAGGTACTCAGAACTCCCGGTAAGATGTACTGTCCAGGGATGGTGCTTCCCCCGAGAAAGAGAGTCCCTTGCCCGCCTTTAGCAAAAAGGAATATTTCGCGCTCAAGTTCCTCGGAAAGTTTTAGCAGCCGTTTGGCATAACGGTAGAGAAGTTCTCCGGCCCTAGTAGGGCGGACCTCTCGGGTATGACGGTCAAAAAGAGGGACCTGAAAATATTCTTCAAGACTCCGAATATGACCAGAAACAGTAGGCTGGGAAAGATGGCACCTTTGAGCAGCGCGGGAAAAACTTTCTTCTTCTATTACAGCTATAAAAACGGCTAACTTATGTAAATCAAGCATTTTGAGTTTCAAAAGTGCCCAAAACAGCTTCCCTGACCTTCGGGGGAAGAATCTTTGTTCCAAGTTCTACGATTTTTTTGATTACCGGGACGATATCTTCCTCGCCTTCCCAATAAGCTCGCAAGATTTCTTCGTCTGTATGATACAGGAGACGAAGAAGGGCAAGAGCTACCAAATAGAGATCATCTACCATCCCGAAGAAAGGAATCATATCGGGTATAAAATCTACAGGGTTCAAAAGATAAGCGATAGCCGCCACCAAAATGGTCTTATCTTTGAAGGGAACACGTTTGTCTTTTAGAAGCCCCAAAAGAAGTTTTAAAAACTTGGGCACCATTCCTGTATAGCGTTTAATTTCGGTAAGATTCAATTCCAGCCTCCCCATGATTTATTGGTAATTCCTATGAAAGTTTCTGAAAAATGATATAATTTTAAAAAGTTCCACGCAACTCTAAAGAAAATGAAGCGAATAAAGAGGCGATTTACAAGGACCATTTATGTAGGAGAGGTACCGGTTGGCGGAGGTCATCCGGTAGTGGTGCAGTCTATGACCAATACTGACACCCGTGATATTTCGTCCACAGTGGCTCAAATTAAGCGTCTTGAAGAAGTAGGCTGTGAGATCATCCGGGTGGCAGTGCCGGACGAAGAAGCGGCAAGGGCTATTTGTCAGATCAAAAAAAAGATCCAAATCCCTCTCGTTGCAGATATTCATTTCGACTGGCGTTTGGCAATTGCGGCTCTTGAGGCCGGAGCCGATGGTTTGCGGTTTAATCCTGGAAATATAAAAGGGCTTGAAAATGTCCGTAAAATTATCCTTGCGGCAAAAGAACGAGGAGCAGCGGTGCGGGTAGGGGTGAATGCGGGCTCTCTTGAGAGGGAGCTTTACCGAAAATATGGTGGTGCAACCCCAGAGGCCCTAGTAGAAAGTGCTCTTCGCCACTTAGATTTTATTGTAGGAGAGCTGGGTTTTGAAAATCTCAAAGTTTCTCTTAAATCTTCTGACGTGTGGACTACAATCGAGGCCTATCGTCTCTTTGCAGAAAAGAGCGATTTTCCTCTTCATCTTGGAGTTACCGAGGCAGGAGGTCTTATTGCAGGGACAGTTAAAAGTGCTTTTGCTCTTGGTCTTTTGCTCTCCGAAGGAATTGGCGATACCATTCGGGTTTCCCTTACCCGGGACCCAGAAGAAGAAGTCCATGTAGCCTATGAAATTTTGCGAGCCGTGGGGTTGCGACAAAGGGGGCCGGAGATTATTTCTTGCCCTACTTGTGGACGTTGTGAAATAAATCTTTTTCCTATCGCTGAGGAGGTAGAAAAATTTGCCCGCGGTATCTCTCAACCTTTAAAGCTCGCGGTAATGGGTTGTATAGTAAACGGCCCCGGGGAGGCTAAAGAGGCTGATGTAGGCCTGGCAGGGGGAAAAGGAGTAGGAATTATTTTCCGTAAGGGGAAAATCATCAAAAAGGTCTCGGAAGAGGAGATCCTCCCTGTTTTTTTCGAGGAGGTAAAACGTCTTCTCAAAGAGAATCCCGAATTTTAAGGGCCAACTGATAGATTAGTTTTTTGGGGGCCTTTGTCTCTGAGGCTACTTTTTGGACCACCTCTTTAAGGCTTAAACCTTCCCTAAAAGCCTCTTTGAGGGCTTCTTTAAGTTTTTCTTCGCTATGGAGGCTTTGAGATTTGGAAGCTCCTGCTAAAACAATAGTAAACTCCCCCCGGGGTTTTTCTTGAGAAAATCTCTGGCAAAGGGAAGAGAGGCGAGTTAGAAGATACTCTTCGTGACGTTTAGTCATTTCGCGAGCCAAAAATACCTCCCGGTCTCCCAGGATATCTAGAGCATCCTTAAGGGAGGCCTCCAGACGATGTGGGGCTTCAAAAAATACGAGAGGACGTTTTTCGGCTATCATCTCGTAAAAAAGGGCACGGCGTTTGGTAACTTTAGCAGGAAGAAAACCGAGAAAGACAAAACCGTCTTTTAAGGAAAAGCCACTTACTGAAAGGGCACAGGAAAGGGCCGAAGGCCCTGGAATAGGTACTACTGGTAAGTTTTCTTTGTGGGCTTCTCTTACCAGAAGGGCTCCGGGATCTGAGAGGGCAGGAGTGCCAGCCTCACTTACCAAGGCAATACTTTTTCCCTCTTTAAGGGCATTAATCAGGGCCGGGACACGTTCCCTTTCATTGTGTTCGTGATAAGAGATGAGCTTAGGGCCTTTGAGGCCAAAATGATTGAGGAGCTTTAAGGTTGTTCGGGTATCTTCTGCTGCTATAAGATCGACTTTTTGAAGGGTTTCGAGGGCCCGAGAGGTAATATCTTTTAGATTACCTAGAGGAGTTGCGACCACGTAAAGAATGCCGGGCTCAGTTTTGGGAAGCTCGATAGACATGGAGTATGCGCTGTAAAGCTGTAAGATTAGCTAAAACTGCAATGATGATGAGAGATACAGTGACCCATTCCAAAAGGAGCCCTAAAGTAAGGATTGCAAGCCTTTCAAAGCGGGTAAGAAGACCCACTTTACATTCCAACCCCAAGGCTTCGGCCCTGGCTCGGGCGTAACTTACCATAAGAGAGCCGGTGAGGGCGAAAAAAGCAAGCAGGGCCCAATTTCGGGCCCCATTCTCCAAAGACAAATAGAGAAGGCCTCCAAAGATAGCGATTTCGGCATAACGGTCAAGAGTAGAATCCAAAAAGGCACCAAAGAGTGATTGTTTTCCGGAACGGCGTGCTAGCAGGCCATCGATAGCATCAAGCGGACCAAAAAGGAGGAGTAAGAACCCAGCTAGGCGCAAATGCCCCAAAGCGAGGGCTATGCCCACGGTTACACATCCCAAAAAGCCAGCAAGAGACACGGCGTTAGGGTGAATCTTTAAGCGGGCCAAAAAATCTGCCACCGGAGCCAAAAAAGGGCGACTAAGCTCCCTTACGCGATCTGTTAAGGTAAAGGTGGCCATAAAATACTCCTTTAGAAACCAATAATAACCCTGAAAAGTTCTCCAAGCCAAGCCTTCAAGTAATTTTCAAAAGGGGCTAAGGTTAAAATATGAAAGAGTTTCTACTCGAAATGTTAGCGATAGGAATTTTTGTAGGTTTTTTGTGGCTTTATCTAGAGTGGCGGGCGCGCAAATAGTTGCATTGCCCCCAAAAATTTATAAGCTGCATCTATGTCACAAAAGTTTGACCGACAGGGGGTTTTACTCCTTCGACTCCCCAACTGGGTGGGGGACGCGGTGATGGCCTCCCCTGTATTAGTTAATCTATTAGCCTCTTATGAGGGCATAGCCCTCATCGGACGACCTCACGTATTGGGGCTTTTCCAAGGGCTTCCCGCCTTAAAAGGGTTATTTTCTCTGCCACCTGGGAGAAGGAACCTTATTTTGTTGGCGCGAAAAATTAAAGGCCGTTTCAAGTGTGGGCTCCTCCTACCAAATTCTTTTTCTTCGGCCTTGCTGTTTTTTTTAGCTCGGGTGAAGTTTCGAGCCGGCTATGTGGCAGACGGAAGGCGACTTCTTTTGACACATCCTGTCAAAAAGCCGTATCGTTGCCTCCACCAGCGCGATTATTATTTGAAACTTCTAGAAGCTTTAGGTTTTGAAACGCCTTTTAAAAGTTTAAGGCTTTTCCTTCCTGAAGAAGCGATAAAGCGTGCTGAAAGCTTTCTTACGGAGTTGCCGCCCCCCAGGGCAATAATAGCTCCGGGAGCCGCCTTTGGTCCGGCTAAGTGCTGGCCGCTTTATCGTTATCGGGCCCTTGCTTACCATTTGCGCCGCAAGGGTTTTAGCATTGTGGTAGTAGGTAGTGCTGCGGAACATGAGGCTGGAAAAGAGATTGCTAAAGATTTGGCAAGGGCACGTAACCTTTGTGGCCTTCTGGATTTGGCCACTACTGCTGCGGTGATTACTAAGGCCGATCTTTTTGTGAGCAACGATTCCGGATTAATGCATGTGGCGGCAGCCTTACGGGTGCCTCAAGTTGCTATTTTTGGTTCGACAGATCCTAAAATTACCGGCCCCTTAAACCCTAAAGCACGGATCATTAAGGCCGATGTCTCTTGCAGTCCGTGTTTTGCTAGGACATGTAAGCGTGGATACCTTTGCTTTGAAAAAATTCAAGTAACAGAAGTTTTGGAGGCTTGCTGGCAGGTGGTGAGATGAAACGCCCCGTTGTCTTTTTAGATCGTGATGGTACTATCAATGAAGAAGTGGGATATTTGAACCACATAAGCCGTTTTAAACTCTTGCCTCGTGTAGGTGAGGCTTTAAGAATCCTTAAAGAAGCCGGATTTGCAACGGTACTTGTGACCAACCAAAGTGGTGTGGCGCGGGGCTTTTTTCCGGCTTCCTTGGTAGAAGAAATACACCAGCGCCTTCAAGAAGAACTTTCTCGTTTTGGGGCTAAACTCGATGCCATTTACTACTGTCCACATCATCCTAACGATGGCTGTCGCTGCCGGAAGCCCAAACCAGGCATGGTTGAAAGAGCTGTTAAAGACCTTGGACTGGATCTTTCCCGGGCCTTTGTAATTGGTGATCGTTTTACCGATCTTCTCTTGGCCCGCGAAATAGGTGCTAAAGGGGTCTTGGTACTTACCGGTTATGGGCGGGGAGAATTAACTTATTATCTTCCCAAAATCGGTCTTGAGCCGGATTTAGTAGCGGAAGATCTCCTGGAAGCCGCCCTCAAAATTCTATCCTATGAAAATACTTCTTGTTAAGCTTTCCTCTTTAGGAGACGTTATCCATTCTTTGCCAGTGCTTTCAGCCCTTAAAACTTCTTTTCCCGAGGCAGAGATTGATTGGGCGGTAGAAGAACCCGCTGCCGAAATCCTAGAGAATCACCCTTTTCTTGAGCGCCTTTTAATCTTTCCTCGAACCCGAATTTTGGAAGAACTTCGAAGGGGTTCTCTATTTGAGACGCGGCGTTTTTTAAGATTTTTGCGTCAGAAGCCATATGATGTAGTGCTTGACCTTCAAGGGCTTCTCAAAAGTGGTCTGCTAGTGGGTCTTGCACGCGGTAAGGTTAAGATCGGTTTTGCTAACCACCGTGAAGGGAGTCCTCTTTTTTACAATTTCAAGCTTCCGCCCTATGATCCCGATATGCACGCTGTAAAACGCTATCTTTTGGTCCTCAAAATCTTCGGGATTGAACCCCAAAAAGTAACTTTTCCTCTTCCACCAGTGCCTTCTTTGGCAAAATTGAAAAGTAAATTTGGCCTTCCGGAGCGGTTTGCTGTATTTATTCCGGTAGCTCGGTGGCCTTCCAAGCTCTGGACAATCTCAGGCTGGCGAACTTTGGCGTACAGATTTGCAAAAGAGGGTTTAGCCCCGATAATTGTAGGTTCTGAAAAAGACGCTCCCTATGTTCAAAAGATCCTTTCTGAAGCGCCCGGACGATCTCTTTGTGGAAAGATCCGGCTTTTAGAGCTAGCAAGTCTTTTACAAGGTGCAAGCCTTATTGTATCAGTCGATACTGGTCCCATGCATCTTGCAGCGGCGTTAGGGAAAACGGTGATTGCTCTTTTTGGTCCTACTGCTCCTTGGCGCACAGGACCTTTCGGAGAACAACACCAGGTAATTTTTAAAAGACTCCCGTGTAGTCCTTGTTTTCAAAAGGTGTGTTCTCGTCGATCCTGTATGGAAGAGATAAGCCCGCAAGAAATATTGAATGCTTGTGGTTTTTAATGTGGTTTTTAATGGCTTCGCTTGGGAAGCAAAATTTTTAAAAGTCCTTCTTCAAATATTGCCTCCGCTCCCTCTGAGGTTACGGGAAAAGGAAGCCTGATAAGACGCTCAAAAGGGCCGTATTCTCCTTCGAGCTGATAGACGCGTCCTTTAACCGGCAAGGCTCGATATCCTTTAACGTAGAGGAAATGGCCGTCGAGCCGAATATCAAAGCGTTCCCTTTGCGCTCCGGGACAAGTTATTATTACCATTAAGGCTTGCGGGATCTCAAAGATGTCTACCTGGGGAATCCAGGTTTCTTGAACAGGGAGGCAACGGAGCTGATAGTAAAAAAGTTCGCCCAAATAGGCTTGCATCTGATGTTGAAATTTACTAAGGCCCTCACTCCAAAGGATGCGAATAACAGCCATTTCCTCCTCCATTAAAAAATCTTGTTTACGGGCTTACATAAAGGCCTAAATTCCGTCCCTTCGTATCGAAAAACGCCGACACTTCCGGGAATTAGTCCGTAATGGTCATCTGTAGATAGAAAGTAAAGTCCTGTCAAACCTTTGACAAGGCCTGCTTTTTCGAGGCCACGAACCCAATTGCGCCTGTTATGCCACAGACCTTTTTGTAAAAAAAGAAGGGCATCGGTATAGGCGGCAAAGATAGGATCTCGCAAGGTTCCAGCCTTTTTACGCCATCTTTCAAAAAATCTGCGAATTTTTTGAGGATAAAGCCCTTTTTCGGCCAAAAAAGAAGCCCCTACAAAGGGTAAGCCGTAAAGGCCGGCATTTTTTAGCAGAAAATTTTCGCGGGCCACAAAATGGGGAAAAAAAACCGGCAAACCGAAATTGTAAGTTGCTAAATTTTCTGCCACTTTAGCTGCCGCTTTGGGAGGAGCCCAACATATTACAGCTTCGCATCCTAGAAGTGCTTCTAAATGATAGGAAACATCGGTATCGTGAACTCCAAAGTAGCGTTTATCCTGAATGCGAAGGCCGTATTCAACCGCATAGGCCAGAAGCCATTTTTCTCCCTCCTTTCCAAATCTATCTTTGGTGAGAAGAAGACCTATGTTTTTAAGCCCCTTCTTTTTTAGGCACCGGTAGAGGACTTTGACAGCGGCTCTCGAAGAGATACCGGTACGAAAATAGGGACCAAAGGGTCTTCCAATCTCTTTTACCGGATAAAATTCACCTGAAGTTACGATGATTGGCATAGAAAAAAGACGGGTTTCTTTCAAAAGTTCAGGGGCACAAGAGGGGTCAAAAGGCCCTATAAGGACCTTGACTCCATCCCAATAAGCTTCTTCGACAATTTTCCGCATAGTGCGACATTTCCCTTTTGAATCGTAGAAAATAAGGCTTATAGAGGGGAAAAAACGAAGCCTCAGCTCTTCAAGCCAGCCTTTCAAAGCTTGGCCCTTAACAGTTTCTTTCCCCGAGAGGGGAAGAATCACACCGGCCCTTAATTTTGCCCATGTAGGCTCTATTCCCAGGAGAAGAAAGGCTAGGAGCCAGCAAAAAGTTAATTTTTCAAGATCTTTTAAGCTTTGCAAGATATTTTCTGGCAATACGGGCCTGTTCTGTTCGGGGATATAATCTTACCAGTTTTTTGAATACTATGGTAGCAGCTTCAGTATCTCCCAACCGCAAAAAGGCCAGCCCTTGCTTAAGCAAGGCGGCAGGCACTTTGCCACTGCGGGGGAATTCATCAATTACTTTTTGATATTGCAAAATAGCGTCCTCATAGAGTTTGCGCTGGTAAAGACATTCTCCTATCCAAAAGGTGGCGTTGGCTGCTCGTTTCCCGCGCGGGTACTTTTGGAGGTATTCTCTAAAAAGGGCCTGAGCCTCTTCATATTTCTTTTGGCGGTAAAGGCTCAGGGCCTTCTTGTAGAGAGTTTCTTCGTCAAGTGGCTTTTTCTTTTGAGGGCTAGCCTTTTTGGTTTTTTTGGGAGAAAGGGCCCTTTCCACTTGGTCAAGACGGGCGAGCACCTGTTTTTGAAATGCTTGGAAGGCTTCACGATCCTGTCCTTGTTGGTAGAGAAGCTGCTCCAGCTGTCCGGTAAGACGCATTTGTTCTGCTTGAAGCTTCTCAAGTTCAGAGAGTAATTCTACCTGCCTTTCACTTAGTTGATCCATCTGTTTTCGGCTTTTTTCAAACCGTTGCCAATCATCATTAAGGCGGGCCACTTCAGTCTCAAGGGCTGTCAAACGTTTATCAAAGGCATCAAGACGGGTGTTAACTTGGTAAATTTGGGCCCGAAGGGCCTCAATATCTTGTTGTTGGGCCACACAACCCGAAAATATTAAGGTCCCTAATATGAGCAGGAAAAGCCCCTTCCTAAAGCGCATATTTTGAGTTGTAGTCTGAGGTCTTTTAAGCGTCAAGTTTAAGCTCTCCTTTAAGGGCAGATATATTTTCTTCCCCTAAAGAAAGAAGAAGCTCCTTGAGTTCCTGTAAAATGCGGGTAGCACTTTGAGGGTCAAGGAGATTGGCGGTCCCTACCTGCACGGCGCTTGCTCCACAGAGAATATATTCGAGAACGTCTTTCCCACTCGTAATACCCCCGCAGCCAAAGATAGGGGTTTTAAAGCGTTGCCAGAGATCAAAAACGAGTTTGAGGGTTAGGGGTTTAATAGCCGGGCCTGAGAGTCCTCCAAAGGTCCGAGAAAGAGCAGATTTTCGCCGCCAAACATCTATTGCCATAGCGGGGTAAGTATTGGCTACGGTAAGGGCGTCTGCTCCTTCAGAAAGGGCGGCATGGGCCACTTCAAAGATAGGCCCTACAGGAGAAAGCTTTACTACTAAGAACCCTTTGTAAATTTTTCGCACTTCACGGACAAGTTCTTTCACCGCTCCGGGATCATGGGCAAAAGAAAGCCCTCCTTTTTCTACGTTCGGGCAGGAAATATTGAGTTCTAGGCCGGCAAAGGGCAAAGTGGCTAACCTGCTAATTATTTCCAGAAATTCAGAGACACTTTCTCCGAAAATATTGACTAAGATGTTAGGCTGCAAAGAGGAGAGCCACGGCCATATATATTTGCAAAAGGCTTCTACGCCGGGGTTTTCGAGCCCGATAGCGTTTATAAGCCCGCAAGGGGTCTCTGCCAGACGCGGAGGAGGATTCCCCTGTCGGGGCTTTAGGGAAAGCCCTTTGGTAAAAACTCCTCCCAAAAGTGAAAGATCAAGGTGTTTTCGAAGTTGTTCTCCAAAACCCCAAGTCCCCGAAGCCAGGAAAATGGGGTTAGGAGCCCTTAAGGGGCCAATTTTTACCGTAAGATCCATAATTCAAATCTTAGTCTTTTAAAAAGAGAATTACCAGGAAAAAAGATCAAGGGCACGATATTGTAAGGCTTCAAGAAGGTGTGCCGCTTTGATGTTTTCTTCTTCTGCAAGATCAGCAATGGTGCGTGCAATTTTTAAAATACGGTGATAAGAACGAGCAGAAAGGTTGAGCTTGCGGGCAGCCCGCTCAAGGAGGCCTTTTTCTTTAGGGCCTAGTTGGCAAAATTTCTCGATTTCCATTGGGCTGAGAGAAGAATTGGTGCCGTCTCTTCCAAGGCGTTTTTTCTGACGCTCTCGGGCCTTTAAAACTCTTTCTTTTACTTGGAGTGAGTTTTCTTGTGGGATTTGGCGGACGAGGTCTTTATAATCCACTGCCGGGACTTCCACTTGGAGATCAATGCGATCTAAGAGAGGGCCAGAGAGTTTTTGGCGATAGCGCCGTACCTCTTGCGGGCTACATTGACAAGGCCTTTGGCGATCTCCGTAATAGCCGCAGCGGCAAGGATTCATGGAGGCCAAAAGAATAAAACGAGCTGGATAAGTAATGCTCATTTGGGCCCGGGAGAGAGTGATTTCTCCGGCTTCAAGGGGCTCTCGTAAAGCTTCTAAGGCGTTACGCCGAAATTCTGGAAGTTCATCCAAGAACAGGACGCCATGATGTGCTAGGGAGATTTCACCAGGTTTAGGAGGATTCCCTCCTCCAATGAGTCCAGCATCAGAAATGGTATGATGAGGGGCTCGGAAGGGTCTTACCCTAATAAGAGGCCTTTTCGGCTCTAAAAGCCCTAAGACGCTATAAATCCGGCTTGTCTCCAAGGCTTCTTCATAAGAAAGAGGAGGAAGAATTCCTGGAAGCCTCCGCGCAAGCATGGTCTTTCCTGCTCCAGGAGGGCCGATAAAAAGAAGATTGTGTCCCCCTGCAGCTGCAATCTCTAAGGCTCGTTTTGCATGTTCCTGGCCAATCACCTCGGCAAGGTCTGGTACCGCTTCTTCTTTCTCTATGGCTTGAGGAAGAGAGGTTTCTTTTTCTTGCCCTAGGTTGGAAACCACTTCTTTGAGATGCGAAACAGCCAAGACTTTAAGACCTTTTACTAAAGATGCTTCTGAAAGATTGTCCTCTGGACACACGAGAATAAGCCCTTTCTTTTGGGCTAGGAGGGCTACAGGTAGGACTCCTGAGACGGGTTTAAGTTTTCCATCCAAGGAGAGTTCACCATAAAAAAGATACGGTTGAATTTTTTCCTGATTCAGGAGACCACTGGCAGACAGCAAAGCCGCAGCCAAAGGGAGATCAAAAGCACTCCCCTCTTTTTTGAGATCTGCTGGGGCTAAGTTTGCTGTTATCTTTTGGAGTGGAAAAGGGAAACCCGCATTTCGAATAGCAGCCCGTAACCTTTCTTTACTTTCTTTAAGCGCCCCTTGCGGTAAACCTACAATGGTAAATCCCGGTAGCCCTTGGGAAATATCTACCTCCACTTCAACCAAATAGGCCTCAACTCCCAAAATGGCTGCAGAAAATACCTTGGCAAGCAAAGCCACCCTCCGAATATTTGACACCTGTCTACTCTTTCGACCTCAAATGGTCTCAACTTTACTTCGACAATGTGTGTCAAAAATTCGACATTTTTGTTTTTCTTTGATAATGGATTCGTTCCCAATTTTCGTTCCGAAAAATAGCAAAGCAACAAATAAATATATGCAAAAGCTTCGAAGCAAATTAATTTTAAAACTGGCATGTTTTTTGTATTTCCTACTTTTAGCTTTGCCTAAAATCCCCCTCCCTCTAAGGTTTGACCCCGCCTTGGGCGGGGTTTTTTTCTTTTAACTTGAAGGCCGGGGAGAGAATAATATAGTGTGAGGACGTGAGAGGTTTTTCGCGTACTCTAATTTATGTCCTTTTCATTGTGGTTATTTTTTACCTCTTTGCCCTCCGTGCCCAACGGTCAGGGACTATTCTTCTAGCCGAAGAACCTTTGGTTTTTATGGTTAAGGGCGATTTGCAGGGTAAAGTCATCTTTAAAAAGCGGGCAGATGGGTCAGAGTATCTTCTTGTAAAATTGAACGGAAAAGTTCCAGAAGAGGCCCTTATACTTGTGGAAGATAAAGAAGGGGTGGCACGGGAATTAGGCCGTTTTAAGGGAGCCACTTTTCTTTCTACTCTTCCGCAAGATGTCTCTTTTGAAGAATTGCTCAAAGTAGAAATCAAGCTTTTAGATGGGCGAATATTAGCAGAGGCCCGTCTCAAAAAAAATTCCTGGCCGCAATCGAAAAAGATCCGTTCTCATTTCCCCAAAAATGGGAATGGCTCTCAATACGGAAAGCAAAAATAAAAGAACAAGGAGTCTCAAATGGCGCGCAAACACAAATTACATACAAAATTTATTTTTATCACAGGTGGTGTTCTATCTTCTCTTGGTAAAGGGCTTGCTGCTGCTGCCATTGGAACCCTTCTTGAGGCTCGCGGTCTTTCGGTGACACTTCAAAAACTTGATCCTTATATCAACGTAGATCCAGGTACGATGAATCCCTTCCAACACGGAGAAGTCTATGTCACCGACGACGGCGCAGAGACTGACCTCGACTTGGGGCATTATGAACGCTTTACTTCGGCCAAAATGGGCCAGAAAAATAATTTTACTTCAGGCAAGATCTATTATTCCGTCATCATGAAAGAGCGTCGGGGGGACTATCTGGGGGGCACTGTCCAAATAATCCCCCATATTACTGATGAAATAAAGGCCTCGATCCTTCAGCTTGCGGGCAGCGAGGTTGATGTGGCCATCATCGAGATAGGGGGGACAGTGGGGGACATAGAAGGCCTACCCTTTTTAGAAGCTATTCGCCAACTCCGCAATGACCTCGGAAGGGAAAATACTCTATATATTCATCTTACTTACGTGCCCTATATTAAGACGGCCGGGGAACTCAAGACCAAACCTACCCAACACAGTGTCAAAGAACTGCGAGCAATTGGTATTCAGCCCGATATTCTTCTTTGCCGTACAGAGCGCTTTTTGCCCCCAGAGGTCAAAAGGAAAATTGCTCTTTTCTGCAATGTGGATGAAGATGCCGTTGTTACTGCCAAAGATGTAGAATGTATTTACGAAATTCCCCTTATATTTCACAAAGAAAAGCTTGATGAAAAAATCATCGAGCTCCTCAATATTTGGACAAGAGAACCCCGTTTAGAGGCTTGGGAAGAGCTCGTCTATCGCCTCAAAAACCCCAAATATGAAGTTGTTATAGCGGTAGTAGGCAAATATGTGCATCTCAAAGACTCTTACAAGTCTCTTCATGAAGCCTTGGTTCATGGTGGAATCCCCACACGTACCAAGGTGAATATTCGCTATATTGATTCCGAAGAAATTACACCAGAAAATATTGCTGATCTTCTGGCTGGTGTAGATGCTGTTCTGGTACCGGGAGGTTTTGGTTCACGGGGTATAGAAGGCAAAATTCAAGCCATCAGATTTGCCCGAGAACATAAACTTCCCTTCTTTGGAATTTGTTTAGGAATGCAACTTGCGGTCATCGAGTTTGCCCGGCATGTAGCAGGGCTTGAAGGGGCGGATTCTACGGAATTCAATCCTGATACTCCTCATCCGGTAATATATCTTATGCGGGAATGGTTTAATTACCGGACCCAGCGAGTAGAGGTGCGGGACGAACATACGGAAAAAGGTGGTACTATGCGTTTGGGGGCCTACCCTTGCCGTCTGGTAGAGGGCACCCTTGCCAAAAGGGCATATAAAAAAGAAGAAGTCTTTGAAAGGCACCGCCATCGATACGAATTTAACAACGAATATCGTGACCTTCTTGCTGAGAAGGGGTTAATAGTAAGTGGGGTTTCCCCCGATGGAGAGCTGGTAGAAATCGTGGAATTGCCAGAAGAAGTTCATCCTTGGTTTCTGGGTTGTCAATTTCATCCAGAATTTCGTTCACGGCCCATGGAGCCGCATCCACTTTTTGTCTCTTTTGTAGAAGCAGCTTTAGCACGGCAAAAGAAATGAAAAACGATCTTTCCTGGGAAGAAGCACGTAAGTTTTTGGAAAGAAGACTTCAGGCGCATAAAATAAAATTGAACCTTAATTCCTTTTGGCCTGCGCTTAAAAAGTATTTATTATCCTTTGAAAAAGAGGCCCAACATCTTAAGCTTACCGCTTCTCAGACCCGCAGAGAATTTTTCTCAGGCCCTCTTTTTGATTCTCTTTTTCTGGCAAGTTGTCTTCCAGAAGGGGTAGAATGTGCCGATCTCGGTACCGGGGCAGGGATCCCCGGTTTTATCATCAAATTAGCCCGGCCAGATCTTCATCTCCATCTTTTGGAGGCTTACTACCCAAGAGTGAACTTTATCAAAGGTCTCATTCGAAAATTGGGTCTAAAGGGGATCGAAGTCTATCGTTGCCATTTAGGATTTGAAGAATGTAAGGTTAAGGCGCCCGTAACTATTGGGCGGGGTTATGGAGCGGTAGAAAAATTTGTCTTCCATGCTGCCAACTTTATTGGTTCTGAGAAGGCTTTTTATCTCTGGCGGAAAGACGTAGAACCCTGGCGTCAAACTTCTTGTGCATTAGAACTTGCCGCTAAAATCCCTCTTCCAGCTCGTCCGGTGGAGCTCCTCATTTGGAAAAAAGTTTGAACATCTTTTTCGGGTTGTTTTTGGTTGCTAATCGAGCTCGGGGGCCCCATATTTTTGATTGGAGTTGTCATCAAAGGAGGGCCAAAATGATTTCGTTTCGGAAAGAAAAACACATCAAAACCTTTCATAATCCTTTGAAGGATTTTGTTCCAGAAAGCCAGGAGGTAGAGATTCGTTTTGATCCTCTTTTAGATCATTTTGCCGTTTTTAACCCGGCCTTAGAAGATAAAGTAAGGCTCTTTTTCGGAAAACATGATTGGTCGCTTGTAGAAAAAATAGCCCGAGCTAGCCGAGAGCAATGTTTTATGTGCCCTCCTAAAGTACGAGAAATAACGCCTCGGTATCCGGAAGATTTTATTGTCGAGGGGCGTTTGCTAAGGGGAGAATGCACATTGTTTCCCAATCTTTTCCCTACGGCACCGCGGCACGCTGTTATTGCCGTAGGAGAAGCCCACTTCAGGAAACTCAAGGATTTTCCCCCCGAACTTGTTGCTGATGGTTTGGCTTTGGGATTTGATTTTTTGCGTCTCGTAGTTGATGAAGACCCGGCTATGCGTTTCGGATGTATTTGTGCCAATTTTTTGCCACCAGCTGGAGCAAGTCTGGTTCATCCTCATTTTCAGGTGGTAGCTAACAAAGAGGCCTTTCCGCAACAGAAACGGCTCTTAGAGAAAAGCTTTCTCTATTATACCCAAAATGGCAAAAACTTTTGGGAAGAACTGGCAATCAGAGAAAGAGAAGAGGGGGAACGCTTCATTGGCCAGTTTGGAAGGGTGGTCTTTTTAGCAAGTTTTGCTCCCCTGGGAGGAAATGAAATTATAGCCCTTGTCGAAGGCGCAAAAGGGCTTTCCGAAATTACTCAAGAAGACGTCTTTGATTTGGCACGTGGGATAAGTGCATGTCTTAAAGGTTATGAAGAAATGGGATATGGATCCTTTAATTTTACTCTCTTTTTACCCCCTCTTGGTGAAAATACCCCATGGTTTGTGCCCCAACTACGCCTTATAACCCGGCAAAATTTTTATGAAAATTACCGTACCGATGACTATTTTTTGCAACGGCAACTCTTTTCAGAATTAATCCTTATCCTGCCAGAAAAGATGGCGCAGGTGATGCAGAAATTTTTTGAAGGGGGAGGAAAAGCATGAAAAACGGTTGGTCTCCTTATCTCGGCGGTTTTTTGACAGGTCTACTTTTGGTGGTTTCAGTCCTGGTGACCCAAAAGTTTTTGGGTAAGCCTAAATATTTGGGCACCTCTACAGCCTACGTGCGGGTGGCAGGGCTGATTGAAGATAAACTCTCTTCGCAAGCAAAACACTTCTCTTACTATCAGAAATATAAGCCCGAAGTAGATTGGAAAGTAGCTTTGGTTTTTGTAGGGGTTCCTTTAGGGGCCCTTCTTGCCGCTCTTAAAAATGGAGAATTTCGTCTGCATTTAATTCCATCGCTCTGGGAAGAACGTTTTGGTAAGCGCGCTGCTTTGAGGGCCTTTATGGCTTTTGTAGGTGGCTTTCTCATTGTTTATGGTGCTAGGCTCGCCGGTGGCTGCCCCAGTGGTCACGGTCTTTCAGGTATGTCACAACTCTCTCTTTCAGGATTTTTAACAGTGATGGGATTTTTCATCGGTGGAATACCTTTGGCTTTAATCCTATATAGGAGGAGGAAATAAATGGAGCTCCTTTTAGGTTTTTTAACTGGTCTCATCTGGGGGTACATTTTTCAGCGGGCCAGAATATTGCGATTCGAAAAACATATTGGCCTTCTTACCCTAAAAGATTTTACTATTCTCAAGTTTCTCCTCAGCGGAGTTATTGTGGGGAGTTTTGCGGTTAATCTCCTTGCTCATTTTGGTTTCATTCATTACGCCGTAAAACCCACCTATTTCTTGGCAAACATTTTGGGAGGAATTATCTATGGCTTCGGATGGGCCCTTTTGGGATATTGTCCCGGAACTACAGGGGGGGCCTTAGCTGAGGGGGCTCTTGATGGCTTTTTTGGTATTCTCGGTGGTATTTTCGGGGCCATTGTCTTTGCTCATACTTATGATTTTTGGAAAGAAAAAGTCCTCTCCGTAGGGGCTTTGGGTAAGGTGACAATACCTTCCCTTTTAGGTGTATCTCCTGCACTGGCTGGGATTATCTTTAGCCTTATTCTTCTGGGTTTTTGTATTTTTCTGGAAAAGAAAGGGCTTTAAATGCGTACTTTTCCCTTGCTAAAAAATGAATGCCTGGCGCCGGGCTTTTTTCGTTTCCGTCTCAGGGGAAACATCGGAGCCCGTCCAGGACAGTTTGTAATGGTAAAGGCCTGGCCGGGGTTTGATCCCCTGCTTGCCAGGCCCTTTTCGGTTCATGATCAAGATGAAACTACTTTTAGTATCCTCTTCCAAGTTAAGGGCCGGGGAACAGCAATTCTTGCAACACAAAAAGAAGGAGACGAAATCCAGGTCCTAGGTCCTTTAGGACGTGGGTTTGATCTTTCTTCTGTCGGGCCAGCCATTTTAGTGGCAGGTGGAATTGGTATTGCCCCCTTTCTTTTTTTAGCTAAACAACTCAAAGCACAGGGACAAAAGATTTATCTTTTTTACGGAGCAAAAACAGCTACCGAACTCCTTTTACTGGACGAGTTTGAAACTTTAGGGGTAGAAATTTTTTTAGCTACAGAGGACGGAAAGGCAGGCAGAAGGGGTTTTGTTACCGAACCTTTACGTTCCTTTTTAGAAAAATCTCCGCAGGGAGTTATCTATGCTTGCGGTCCGCTACCCATGCTTAAGGCCGTAAGTGATTTGGCCTTTACGTTCGGCCTTAAAGCCTTTTTATCTCTTGAAGCTCGGATGGCTTGTGGCCTGGGGATGTGTTTAGGGTGTACAGTGCCCAAAGCAGACGGAAAATTTTTGCACGTATGTACTGAAGGTCCAGTAGTTTTAGCGGAAGAAGTCTTTAAAGGAGCTCTTCCTTAAAAACCGGCCGGACTTCAACCCCTTTATTTTGCAAGAATTTTTTGACCTCTTCAATACTTACCTCTCGGCGATGGAAAATACCTGCTGCAAGGGCCGCTTCTGCCCCGGTTTTGGTAAATACCTCGTAAAAATGTTCGGGACACCCCGCTCCACTGGAGGCGATTACAGGAATAGATATAGCTTCTTTAACCGCCTGAATAAGTTCAATATCAAAGCCTCGGTTTGTCCCGTCCCGATCAATACTATTTAATAGAATTTCACCAGCGCCGAGTTTTTCGCAAACCTGGGCTAAAGTAATGGCATCAAGATCTCGTCCTTCCCGTCCCCCTTTGATAGTGCATTGAAACCAACAGTAACGTTCACCATTGGGGCCGGGAATTTGAGTTTCAATTACGGGATGTTTGGTCTTGGAAGGAGAGTCCACATAGACCCGACGGGGATCAATGGAGATTACCACTGCCTGTGCCCCGTAAACCCGGGAAATAGTTTCAATGGAGCTTTTACCTGTAGCTTTTCCGGTGCGTAAATATTCTTCGACAATGAGAACCGCATCACTTCCGATAGAGACTTTATCGGCCCCAGAGCGGAAATATTCCGCAGCCACTTCTAAAGCAGAATAAAAGCGTCCGTCACGATCCATAAAATCTCTGATTCCACCACCGATAGTAAGAGGAACAAAAACGTTTTGGGAGGTGAGACGCAGGACTTCCAGCATGGGAAGATCTTTCAGAGGGAAATCTCGAAAGCCCGTAATATTTAAAAATGTAATCTCATCTGCCCCCTCAGTATAATATCTTCGGGCTAATTCTACTGGTTTTCCAAGATTTCGGACCCGTCCTTTTTCACGGACGTCATATTGGTCTCCCTTGGTGACCACCAGATCCCCTTCATCGTTGGTACGTACATCAAGGCAGGCTACGATTCGCTTGGCGAGTTTGGTCTTTTTAGGGGCCTTAGGAGGTTTTACTGGGGGTAAAGTGGCCTCAAGGAAGTTTCTAAGGATTTTAAGCCCTTCTTGCCCACTTTTTTCAGGATGGAATTGGGTAGCAATGATGTTTCCTTTTTGGATTGCACTTACAAATTCGTAGCCGTAATCTGTGGTGCAAAGAATGATTTCTGAATCTTTAGGAACCACATGATAGGAATGGACGAAATAAAATTTTTCTTCGCCAGAAAGGCCATTAAAGACCGGTGAAGGTTTGAGGGGTTTAATCCCGTTCCAACCTATATGAGGTATGGAAAGGTTATGGTCGAACTTTTTGACATATCCTTTAAAGATACCCAGGCCCTCTACTTCTGGAGCTTCTTCTGATCTTTCAAAAAGGGCCTGAAGCCCTAAACAAATGCCCCAAAAAGGCCTTTCTTCGGCCAAATAGCGTCTGAGGGCTTCAAAATATCCTTTCTGACGCAAAGTTTCGATGAGAGAGCCAAAATTCCCTACTCCTGGAAAGATAAGCCTAGAGGCCTTCAGAATATCTTCTGGTTTCTTGACTATTTTTACCTGTGCTCCCAGTTTCTCCAGAGCATTGATAACACTTCTTACGTTCCCCGCACCATAATCCAGAAGTGTAACTTCCATCATTCCCTCCTCGGCGCAAAGATTAAACTTTATAACAGAAAAGAAACAAGGGCTAGCATTCCACTTAAGAATGAAGCAAAACTAGAATAACATAGAATCTGCAAAATAAGACTTTCGAGAAATTTCAGGGTTTTTTAGGATCTATCAGCTTTCCTTATAGATTTACATCTTATTTTTCTAATATTTACTATATACTTAGATTATAAAAACTAAAGTCCAAATATAAATTCATAAGCTGGCATACTATATATGTTAAAATTGCCTTCTATATCAATCTTATACTTTTGATCAAAAGTAATGATTACCCCCTTCCTCAATCCAAAATATTTACAGGCTTCCTTGAGGCCCTCGATTTCCCGCTTCAAAGTGTCCTCGTCGCTCAGATCATAACTCACTTGGACCGCCACTTTTTCATTGACTATAAAATCACACTCCCTCTTCCCTTTGAAATAAACCACATCGGCCCCCGAAATCAAAAATTCCTTGAAAATCGTGTTTTCGAGAAGGACACCCTTTTCCCTGTCTCCCAAAAACCTTATGCTCCTCAAAAGGCCAGGATCTATAAGGTAAACTTTCTTTTCTGCAAGCTCTGATTTGACCAGAGAACGATAGTGTTTCTTCAACAACCTCACAAAATAAATACTTTCGGCATATTCCAGGTATCTATAAAGGGTGTCCTTTCCCACTCTTATTCCCTGGGATTTTAGTTCGTTGTAAATCTTGTGAACCGAAAGGATCTTGCCCGTGTTTTCCACAAGCCTTTTCAAAAAATATTTCAAAACCAAGGTGTCTTTGATCTGGTATCTTTCAGCAAGGTCTCTATAAAGCATGACTTCAAAGTATTCCTGGAGGGTTTTAAGCTTGAGTTCCCTGGGAAGAAAAATTACCTCTGGAAATCCCCCAAAGAAAACATATTCCTCAAAATGACGGATCAGATGGGCTTTTTTCCGGGGGCTGTAAAAGTCTCTTTTAGGATCGAAATCAAAACCTTTGAATCTGAGAAATTCCTTGAAGTTTAGGGGAAAGACTTCATACTTAAGGGTTCTCCCTCTGAGAGAAGTGGCTATTTCCTGTGAGAGAAGTTTGGAGTTTGAACCAGTAAGGAAAATGTTTCTGGAAATTCTGTCATAGAGCCTCCTCGTGAATCTTTCCCAGCCTTCTGCATTTTGAACCTCATCGAAAAAGAAGTAACATTCCCTGAGATCAAGCTCTGGATAAAGTTCTCGATAAGCCTGGAGGATAAGATCTAAAGTTTGAGGGGTGAGATCGAGTCTTTCATCTTCAAAATTTAGATAGAGGATTTTTTCCTTGAGGACTTCCTTTTCAAGAAGTCCCCTGATGTGTTGATAGAATAGATAGGTCTTTCCTGCCCTTCTAGGGCCTACTAAAGTTATGATTTTGCCAGAATCTAAGGGGAAAGTAAGATCCCTTTTTATCAAAGGCGGAAGATCCTCGGTGTGAAACTCTCTTATGATGGTTTTAAGGATGTCTTTCATTTTATTAAGGAAATTTTGCTAAGATTGTTTCCTCTTGTCAAGGAAAGATGTTTGGCAGAATCAAAAATTGCGTGTATTTGGTGGTAAATGATCGATTTGGAGAATTTCAGATCCCAGGGAACCGGTGATATTATTGGCGCGCCCGGGAGGACTCGAACCTCCAGCCTCTGGATTCGAAGTCCAGCGCTCTATCCAGTTGAGCTACGGGCGCTTTGATTTATTCTAAATCTTTCTGGCCTTTCTGCAAGCGGCCATACAAGTAAATTTATGCTAAGCTTTGGGCCATGGAGTTCATTGATCTGAAAACCCAGTATCAGACCTATCAAGAAGAGCTTGAGGCTGCAGCGCTACGGGTCCTAAGAAGTGGACGTTATATTCTTGGGCCCGAGGTTGCAGAACTTGAAGGGAAATTAGCCCGCTTTGTAAAAAGGAAATATGCTTTGGGAGTTTCTTCTGGTACAGATGGCCTTCTTATTATCCTTACGGCTCTTGGAATTGGTCCGGGAGATGCGGTCATAACAACTCCTTTTACTTTCGCTGCTACTGCCGAAGTTATCAGAAGATGTGGGGCTCAAGTGGTCTTTGCTGATATCTCCGAAAAAACCATGACTCTTACCCCTATGAAAGTAAAAGAAGCCCTTCAAAAGGCCAAAAGGGAAGGTCTCTTACCTAAAGCCATTTTGGCAGTAGGGCTTTTCGGGCTTCCTGCCTATTTGCCAGAGCTTGAAGAACTGGCTTCTTCCGAAGGGCTTTTCTTGATAGAAGATGCTTGTCAATCTTTAGGCGCTATGGCCCAAGGAAGGCCTTCTGGGAGCTTTGGAATTGCTGCCGCTACTTCCTTCTTCCCTGCCAAGCCTTTGGGAGGATACGGAGACGGGGGCATGATTTTTACTTCAAATTTTGAACTTTATGAACGAATGAAAGCTCTAAGGGTTCACGGTCAGACTGAACGGTATCAGCATCGCTATATTGGTTTTAACGCTAGGTTAGATACGTTTCAGGCTGCGCTTCTCCTCGTAAAGTTTAAATATTTTCCTGCTGAAATTGAACAAAGACAGATAGTAGCCAAACGTTATCGCCAAGGCTTAAAAGATCTCCCGCTTTCTTTTCAAGAAGTGCCAGCGGGTTATCTTTCTACTTACGCCCAATTTACGGTTTGTGTTCGGGAAAGAGACGCCTTGCAAGCTTATTTAAAAAAACGGGGCATTCCTACGGCTATTTATTATCCCAAGCCGTTACATCTTCAGCCAGCCTTTGAGGATTTGGGTTATCAAAAAGGGGATTTCCCGGTAGCAGAAAGCCTGGCTCAGAATGTTATTTCTTTACCTATGCATCCCTTTTTATCCGCTATCAAGCAGGATTTTATTATAAAGTCTATCAGGAAGTTTTATGGAGATTGAAGCCCTAGAAGAAATAAAAACAAAAGTACATCTGGCTTTGCCCTTCACAATGTTTGAGAAATATCTCCCCCGCGTTTTGGAATGGGGGTTAAGTCTAGAGGTAGGTCTTGACCACCAGGCCCTTGATCTTTACCGAATTAGGGACTTTCGGCATGCAGCATCCCTTTTGAAAAGGCAAAAGATAAAATGTACAGTTCATGCTCCTTTTTGTGATATTTCTCCCGGGGCCTTTGATGGTTTAGTACGTCGGGCAAGTATTAAGCGCCTTCAGGAAGCCTTGCGGGTAGCCCGTTATTTTGAGCCAGAAGTAGTAGTTTTTCATTCAGGGTATCATCCTGGTTACCACCGAGAAAGAAAGGAAGCTTGGCTTGATCTGGTTAAAGCTGGGATTGCCGAAGTCCTTGCTCTGGCTGAGAAATGGGGCCTTTGTTTGGCTTTAGAAAATGTCTTTGAGTCCGCCGCTGCTTTACTTACCAATATTGTAGAAGAGATAAATTCCCCCTTTCTGGGTTATTGTTTCGATGCGGGACATGCCTTTGCCTTTGCAAAGAGTAGCTGGAGACCTTGGTTGGAAGCTTTTGAGGAAAGGCTTTTAGAGTTACATGTTCACGACAACGAAGGGCATTGGGATGATCACCTTCCGCCTGGACGGGGAAAGATCCCTTTTGAAGAAATATTTAAATTTTTGGTTGAAAAGGGCCGAAGACCCGTAGTCACTTTTGAGGCCCACCGGGAAGAGGATGTTCTCCCCGGATACCTTTATTTAAAGGAGCTTTTTTCTAAGATCTCCTGGTAGAGAATTTCGTAGTCACGAGCCATTCTGGCTGCTGAAAAACGTTTTGTAATAATCTCTGCGGCTTGTTGGCCTAACTCTCGGCGTAGATCCGGGTTTTTATAGATAATTTCTATTTTTTGGGCCAAAATTTGATGATTTTCTGGAGGGAAGAGAAGCCCTCCTTTTCCATCTGTGGGGATGAGATCCTTTATGCCCTCAATAGCTGAGGCTACTACTGGTTTTCCCATCCCCATCGCTTCCATAAGACAACGAGGGATCCCTTCTAGGCGTGAGGGCAAGACAAAGATATCAAAGCCTTTTAAGAAGGCCAATCTATCTTTACGAAAGCCGGCAAAATATACTCTTTTCGAAAGTCCCAGTCTTTGGGCTTCGTTTTGGAGTTTTTCTTTAAGTGGTCCGTCTCCTACTATAAAAAGATAAGTTTTTTTTTGCAAACGTTTTTCTGCTAAGGCCTTTAGGAGAATATCAAGTCCTTTGCGGTGGATGAGTTGTCCGATGTAGCCAATTACAAAATAACCCCGTTTTTTAATTTCTTGAATTTCAGAAGGCACTTCTTTTACATTCTTAATTTCTTCAAGATCCACAGCATTTTCGATGAGGGTCAAACGTTTTCGTAGGCCTGGCAGCCGGCAAAGACCATCAAAAATTTCTCTTGATAAGGGAACAACACGGTCAAAACCGTAAAAAGCCAGACGGTTTAAGGCTTCATAAATTAAGAGTTTAAGGTCTGGTTCTTTACTCCAACCGTGGGGAGTAGAAATAATTTTTGTTTCAAGTCCTCGGGTTGCCAACCAACCTATTAAATCTTGCTTATAGGCATGAGTGTGAAGGATGTGGATATCTTTTTTCTTAAGAAAGGCGCGCAATTTTTTTACTGCTTGGAGGTTGAATTTCCCATAAGCTTCAATGCGGACCGTTTCGAAACCTAAACCTTTAGCTTCCTTAAGCAAGGGGGCTTCAAGGGTGGGATCATCATAAATTACACCAACCCAGGTTTCGATAAGGGAAGGATTTAAATATTTAATTAGTGCTAGAATCCAGCGTTCTGCCCCGTAAAGCCCAGTGGGGCTTCCCAGTTGAAGAACCCTTATCTTCACCGGTAAAACTCCTTTTCCCAAAGATAGAAGATCATGATTCCCCAGAAAAAGACCCCAAGATTGATTTTGTTGGTAAGGAGTTTTTCCCAAAGTTTTCGGAGTTTGGGGCGCGAAAGATATTGCCAGAGGAGAGAATCTGCATCTTGTAGAGCCTCCTCTACGAAAAAGCGGCATTCTTTACGCAACCACTGGGCCTCTGGTACAGCAAACCCTTTTTTTTCCGAAGAGATAATTTTTCTGGGGAAAAAGCGCTGGAGTGCTTCTCGCAAAAGCACTTTTCCCTTTCGCCCCTTCAGTTTGAGGCTCAAAGGAAGGCTTGCAGCGAATTCTATTAGGCGATGATCCAAAAGAGGGGCGCGGACTTCTAAAGCCACAGCCATACTCATACGATCTACCTTTACCAGTACGTCTTCAGGCAGATAAAAGTGAAGATCAACATATTGGGCGCGGCTGAAAGGATCGAGTTCTTTGACTTTTTCGTAGAGAGGATAAATCTTTTCAAGGGGACTGAAGCCTCCGAGTTTCTTCCAAAAAAGGGGGGTATAAATTTCTTCCCGAATTTCGGGAGGCAGCCAGACCAAATCGCGATAAAAGGCCTTTGCATCAGAAACAGAAAGATTTTGCCAGATGGTTTTTAAGCGTAAGGGTTTTGGAAACCAAGGAGCTTGCGGATAAATGTGACCCAAAAGAGAAAAGAGACTTCCTCGTAAGAGAGGAGGGATTTTCTGCCTGAGACGGGATTCCCAAAGGTGGGGAAGATAGCGAAAAGTATAGCCTCCAAAACTTTCGTCCCCTCCATCCCCTGAAAGGGCTACGGTGACGTTTTGGCGTGCTATCTGACATACATAAAAAGTTGGGATAATACTTGAATCCGCAAGAGGTTCGTCTAGATGCCAAATGAGTTTGGGGAGAACTTGGGCGGCTTCAGGTTTGATTACAAATTCGCGATGGTCGGTTCCGAGATAGGTAGCAAAGCGGCGAGCCGTAGGAAGCTCATTTTCTCCACCCTCAAATCCTATGGAATTAGTAAGAACCGGCTGGGAAAGAAGGGCTTGCATCTGGGCCACTACTAGGGGAGAATCGATACCTCCTGAAAGGAAAGCCCCCAAGGGTACTTCACTGATCAACCTTTCGGCGACAGCTTGAGGAAAAAGGGAGAAAAATTCTTCTAAAGCCTCTTCCAGGGAGAGGTTGGCCTGAGGAGAAAAACTCAATTCCCAATAGCGAAAGATTCGAAGCCCATCTTTGGAAAAAATGCCAGCATGGGCAGGGGGCAATTTTTGAAACCCTTTCAAAATAGTAAGTGGAGAGGGGACATAACCAAAATTCAAGTAGCAATCAAGGGCTTCTGGAGAGATTTCTCTTTTTTCTTCTCCGAGGATGGCTTTAAGTTCTGAGGCAAAGGAGAAAAGAGATCCTTCAAAGCGGAAATAAAAGGGCTTTTTGCCAAGCCGGTCTCGTGCAAAAAAAAGCTGCCTTTGGGGAGCGTCCCAAAGGGCGAAGGCAAACATGCCATTAAGACGCTGCACACATTCAGGACCCCAAGCACGGTAAGCCTTGAGGATTACTTCAGTGTCGCTTTTAGTTTGAAACCGAAAGCCCTTTTCTTTTAATTCCTGACGGAGAGTCTGAAAGTTATAAATTTCTCCATTGAATACCAAGGCTAACCCTGCTTCCTTATCGAGCAAGGGTTGTTTGCCGCTTTGGAGATCGATAATGGCCAGACGACGATGACCAAGGGCACACCAATGGTCTTGATAAAAACCTTCTTCATCCGGCCCTCGATGATATAAAAGTCGCGTTGCCCTCTTTAGCCGTTGAGAAATATCGGCGGGGAGCCCCTCTAGGGATACAAAACCTACTAAACCACACATACTTTCCTCGCGCGGGTTTTATTGGGGAGAATTTCTTGGTAGAGATCCTGGTAAGAAGCAAGCATTTTTTGAAAGGTGAATTTTTTTTCAAAAATCTGGCGGGCTTTTTGGCCCATTCTTTGACGTAGCACAGGATCTTGGGCCAAAATAAGAAGAGCCGCAGCCAGGGCTGGTAAATTTTGATTTGGAACCAGAAGGCCGCTCTTTCCATCGGCAATGATTTCGGGATTTCCTCCCACCGCCGTAGCGATGAGAGGTAATCCGCAGGCCATGGCCTCCAAAAGGGCTAAAGAGGTACCTTCACTTAAGCTCGATAAGACAAAAATATCTGCCATCTGAAGAAGCTTTACGGCATCTTCCCGATATCCAGTAAAAATTACGGCTTCTTTTAGGCCTAGTTTATGGCAAAGCCCTTTTAAAGCAGGCATTTCGGGCCCATCTCCAATAAGGAGTCCTCTCAAGGCTGGAATTTGTGTACGGGCTAGGGCCAAAGCCTTAAGAAAAAGGGGAAGATTTTTGATAGGATCAAATCTTCCCACAGTGGCAGCAACAACTTGCGTATCAGAAAAACCCCATTTTCGCCGTAATTCTCTTTTCTCTTCGGGAGAGAGAAGGATTACGTCTTCGATTCCGTTGTAAATTACCCTAATACGTTTTTTGGAAAGACCTTCATAGCGAATAAGCCTTTCTTTCACTTCGTGAGATACAGCTACAATGGCAGCGGTAAGAGGTTGAAAAAAGAAGCGATTTACCAGTTTGCGGAGAGGTTTATCTATTTCAGGATAATGGCGTCCGTGTTCTTGAAAAATAATTTTAACCTGAGGATAGAAGAACTTTGCCAGTACCGCGTAAAAATAGGGGGAATATTGATGGGCATGAAGAAGCGAGACCTCATGTTTGAAGAAGATGCGGAGGAGAGAAAAAACGATATTGAGATCGACTCCCGGCTCCCTGAATAGTGGATAGACCGGGATCCCAGCTTTTCTCAGGGCTTGACCATATAAGCCTATATCTTCAAGGGTGCATACAATAATTTCGTAATTTTTTTTCAAGGCCAAAGCCATCTGATAAACGAGTTTTTCGGTGCCCCCTGGGTCTAATTGGTGGGCTAGATAACAAATTGTGGGCTTAGATTTGGGACAAGATTTGCTTAAGAACCGCAAGTTTTTTCTCCCAGCTATATTCTTTTTCCATCCTTTGGCGTGCTTGCCCCCCTATTTTTTGGGCCAGTTGAGGCCTTTGGAGGAGTTTAATAATCTTTTCGGCAAAAGGGGAAGCTTTGTCCTCAATCAAGATTTCTTTTTCTGGGACCAGAGAAATTCCTTCAGCCGCCTGAGGAGTTGCCACCACGGGTTTACCCATAGCCGCGGCTTCCAAGATCTTATTTTGTACTCCTCGAGCTACCAGAAGGGGGGCGATACATACATCAGCTAGGGCCAAGTAATCTCTGGTGTCTTTTACGAAACCTGTCACAATAATGCCGGTTTTCCTATGTGAAAGTTTTTTTATTTCAGGAGGGGGGTCTTTACCAACAATATAAAATGTAGCTTCTCGACATGTCTTTTTTATTGAGGGCCAACAATTTTTGGTAAACCAAAGGACACCTTCAATGTTTGGCCAGTAGTCCATGGCTCCAGTGAAAACGACAGTAGGCCCGGTTTTGGGAAGAGAACTCATATATGAAGGATTAAAGAAGCTGAGATCAACTCCGTTTTCCAGGACCTGAATTTTGGGGCTAGGAGAGACCTTAGCCTTAAAAATGGCAGCTTCTTGTACTGAAACAAAAAATACTTGGTGAAACTTCTGAACAATTTGGCGTTCATAGGCTCTCAGACGCTGTGCCTCCAAGGCATAGATGAATTTATAAGGCCAAGGGGTCTTTTGGGCAAAGGCTTGCCATTTTTCGGAATCAACATCCATAAAGTCGAGAAAGAGAGCAGCCTGAGAAGGAGGCCCCCGGAAGACATATTCTGCCGCGGGAGCGCAAGAACAAAAAATCAGTGAGGGATTAACACTCTTTAAGAGATAGTCGTATTTTTTTTGTAAGGATTTTTCATAAAAATAAGCCACTGTTAGGCTCCCAGACGGCAAAGCTTTAAGACAAAATAGTTTCCGAAGACGTGCTGGGCGAAATCTATAGAAAATATCTTTGAGAGGAAAATTGAGACGTGAAATCTCTTTCAGGTCGCGTTTATCATCAAGATGGCAAAAAAGATAGGTCTCAAAAAACTGGCAGACACAGCTCAAAATATGATAAGCACGAAGTTTATCTCCTTTATTTGGAGGGAAAGGAAGACGATGGGCGATAAAAAAGGCCTTTTTCATAGGGAGATATAACGTCTTAAAAAGGGTCCTAACCAATTAGCTAAAGGTTTTGGCGTTTTTTGCCATCCTTTAGCCAATATTTCTCTTTTTTTAGAAATTTTTCCAGATGGAGAACGGCCATACCAATATAAAGGTGTTTCGTAAGCCCCCCACTGTTTTTTAAAACGATAGGTTCCGCTTCCTGGAGAGGAACGACCAAAGTCGAAATATTTGAGCCCTTGGTCTGCTGCGAGGGCAAGCATGGTCCAATAAAGAAGCATGTTAGGGCTTATTTTTTTGTAAGCCCTCAGGGAAGATGCCCATGGTACGGTGGCAGTATCACGAGCAAAGAGAAGAATCGCCGCTGCTAAAGGAGTTTGTTTGAGATGGACTAAAACTACTCGAGCGCGTTCCCCGAAAGAACTAAGAAGAACCTTGAACCATTGTATACTGTGGGCTGGAGAGCCTAAATAATGCATGTTTTCCTGATAGATCTTATAAAAAGCTGGCAAAAGTTCCAACCCTCCTACCAGGGCCTTGGCCCCATCTTTTTGAGGGCGTCTTACCTGACTCCTGACTTTGGATTTAAGTTGCTTCCAGAGTTTTTCGCTATTTCCAGGGAGTTCAAGAAGGAGTCTTACCTTTCCCGCCCCTTCTGGGCCCTTTATGTAAGGGGGTTTTTGAGAAAAACGGATTTCTAAGGGTTTGCCTTGGGCAAGTCTTTGGGCTTCTGAAAAAAGGTGTAGAAAGGATTCTTTATCTTTGCTCCAGATTCCTCCATAATCACAAAAAGGCAAAGAAACCCAAGAGGTTTTAAAGGGGGTTTTAAATTTTACCAGAGGTAAAAGGCCTAGCGGCTCATCTCCTTTTTGGGCAATAAGATAGATTCCCTGATGGCGGTATACCTTCTCTATAGCAGTCTTCCAGGCCCAATAAAGATAAGGTCCGGCTCCGAAAGTTTCTACAACCTCATCCCAAAAAGAGGGATTTTCTATTTTTTTGATGCGCATCGTTTTAATTCCCCTAAAGTCCAGGAAGGGAGGGTTTTAAATTTTTCCAAAACATCTTTTACCGGAGCAAAAGAAAAATCGTCTAGTAATTTTTCAAATCTTTTTTTTGTTTTCGAAAGATTAAGATAATGTCTAAAGCGAGATTTTAGAGGAGCTTTAAATCTTGGTTGATGAGGATCAAATTCCCAGGGATGAATATAAAAAATAAACGGCTTTTGTTCTTTTTGTAAAAATTTTTGGAGGAGAAAACGGGTTAACTTGTAAGGAAAAAGGCGAAAATATCCTCCTCCTGAAATAGGAATTTTTAGATTTCCCAGAGTGAAGGTAGAAATAGGAAACTCAACAAGATGGATATCTTTTAAAAAGAAAGGAAAACGTGGGGCCTCAGGGAAGCCGTAAAGATCATGATAAATGGGAAAAATACTTGAATCATAACGATAACCTTCTTCTGCTAGAATTTGTAAAGCCCAAATGGTTTGAGAAGTGATGGAATAAGTAGGGGCTCGGAAACCGGCTATTTCTTTTCCTGCCAGATCCTCCAAAAGCGCTTTACTTTTTCGGATTTCGCGACGGAATTCTTCAGGATTTAAACGGAATATTGGGGTATGAGACCAACCATGAGAAGCGACTTCGTGTCCGGCAGTAGCGATTTTTTTGATGATGTTGGGGTGTTTTCGAGCTACCCAACCTAAACAGAAAAAAGTAGCTTTTATCTTTTTGGCTTCCAACACATCTAGAATATGATTTATGTTTTTATTTATTCTTGGTGGTAATTCTTCCCATTGGCAATAAGGTATAACTTCCCTTAGCGCTTCTACTTGAAAATATTCTTCTACATCTATAGAAAGGGCGTTATAAATTTTCATTTTTATATGTGCAAATATCTTGGAAATGTTTCTTAATTATTTCATCTTCAGGAGAAATATTGATAGCATTTTCCATGGTTCTACATGCTAGCTCTTTCATGCCCGAATAAAAATATACCAATGCTAAAGTGTCTAGAATTGCCGGGTTTTTAGGATCTAGGGAGAAAGCTTTTTCTGCTGCTTGTAAAGCTTCTTTTTCAGGAATCTCTCCTTTTTTTATGGAAGACATTAAAGAAGACCAGGCTAAATTGTTCCAGAGAATGGGGTCTTTTTCTTCGTGGTTAATAGCATTTCTATAGGCATGAGCTGCTTTTTCATATTTTTTCTCTTGAAGATATAAATTGCCCAGTAGTTTCCATGCTTGTCCAAAATCTGGTGTTCTTTTAGTTATAATTTCTAGTTTTTTAATGGCTTTTTGTATTTCTCCTTGTTTTGCTTCTTTTATGGCTTTTAAGTAGAGGATAGGGGTGTAATCTGTATCTGGAATTTTTTTGTCTTCTGATTTTTCTATGGCTATTTTGAGTGCTAACTTTATATTTTCTGGTACTTTCAGTTTTGATAAACTTTCTGTCTGATTTTTAATTATAATCCAGGCCTGAAATGGTAACTCTAATTCGTCTTCTATGTTCCCTTTGCAATTAGCTTTAAAAGATAAGTTTAAACTTTTTACCTCTTTTTGATATTTTCCTATTTCTTTTAAGAATGCTAGCTCTTTTTGGGCTTCTAGGCAATTTTTCTCTTTTATTAGGAGAGCAGTTTTTAATAGATGAGATTTTGTTGAGATGTTTATTGTTTTTTCAATGTATCTTTTGGCTTCTATGATTTCATTGTTTTTTAACAATAAACTTGAGATGGCTAGATTTGCTTCTACATATGCGGGGTTTAGATTTAGAGCTTTTTTAAAATTTATTAATGCCTGATACTCTAAACCTTCAAGCCACTGTGAAATTCCAAGATAATAAAAAATTTGAGGGTTTTCTTCTTTTGAGGCCGCTTGAGTAAAAAAGATAGATGCTTCTTTGGTCTTCCCTTGAAGGAGATATAGATGTCCTTTAAGGTATGGAATATAGAATAAATCTGGGCAATCTTTTTCTATTTCGTTTAATATATCTTGTGCTAAAGATAATTTTTGGTTTTGTATAGCTATTTCTATAGTTCTTATGGCAAAAAAGTAATTTTTGGGATATTTTTTATGAAGTTCTTTGTAAATTTTTAAGGCTTTTTCTTTTTTGTTTATTTTAATATAAAATTCTGCTAAATAAGCTTTTAAATAATTGGCAGTTTTTTTTGATTTTTGTTTTGTCAATTTGATTATTTCTTTTATGTATTTTTCTGTTTCTGTATAATCTCCTTGGAAGTAATATGCATTTCCGAGAGCCAAAAAGGTTTCGATTTTTTGTGGGCATAAATTTTGAGCTATTTTGTAATATTTTATTGCTTCTTTATAGTTTTTTATCAATAAATATAAGTCTCCAATTTCTAGATATGTATCACACTTTGTTCCTTTTTTGTTGATATTTTTTAATCGTTTTTTTAGTTGTTCTGTTTTTCCTTTTAGAAAATCCACTCTGCCTAGGATTAGATTGGCATATATATTATTAGGGTCTTTTTCTAATATTTTTTGGGCTATTTTTTCTGCCTTAATATAGTAATTGCTTATTAAATACAGGTATGCTAATTTTATGCAGATTTCTTCTTTTTTTTCTGGATCGTTTTCTAGAGATAATGCTATTTCATAATATTTTGTAGCTTCGTTTATTTTTCCAATACTTATAGATATTTTTCCTAAAATTTCCCAGTATTCACTTTTTGATGCTAATTTTTCTTTGTTACTTTTCAGCAAATTGTAAGCTTCAAGATAATTTTCTTTTGCGATATATTCTTTGCTCTTTTTAAGAATTTCTTTTTCGTCTTCTTTTTTTGTTGTTATGCAGCTTATTGTCAGGCAAGCTATTATGAGATTTATGATTATAAATTTTGCTAAATTTTTCATTTTTTTCCACTAGATACAATAATCCACGTAAATAGAATAAAAGTATAAAGAATAATTATTATTTCTTTATTTTTTTCTAGCCAGTCCATGGTTTTAAATATTACCGAAATTGCTTTTGTGATAAATGTTGCTTCGCTCTCGTAATTTTCTTTTTCTTCTTTATATTTTATCTTTTTTTCTTTTACCAGTTCTTCTTTTTTTCTTAAGCTATTAAGATGTTTTGTATAATCAATAGTTATAAATTTTTTGCCTATACTATTTTCTGATTTTTCCTTATTAGCTATAATATCTATTAAATTTAAATTGTTTGTTAGCTCTATTTTGCTTTCTTTTTGTTTTTTCTTAAAAATTTCTTGGTAATACTTTCCTAGTATCTTTCTTGCTTTTTCTTCTATTTCTTTCTTTTTTCTCAATTCTTCTTGAATTTCTATAAGCGTATTTGTTTGGTCTGCTAATAAAAATCTTAAATTGTATTCCAAAAACGTTTGATGCCAAATACTCTTTAGAGGATATTTGATTTCAAGGCAATAAATTGTTTGTAAATATTTTGATTCTGGCACAAGATAAAATTTTTGTAAAAAAATGTCTCTTGGAGATAATGCCCATTTTAGACTATTTTTTTGTTGTAGTTCCTGAAAAATAAGGTCAACAATTTCTTCTAGATTCCCAGGAGGATCTATTATCTTTTCGTATGAATGGCATTTAGAGCTAAGAAAAATAATAACTAGGCTTAGAAATATAAAAAACTTTATGTTTTTCACCAATTTAAAAATACCAATTTTGGATTTTGTGGGATCTCTTTCCGCCGAAAGAGGTGCTGAAAGAATATTTTCAACGCTTCTTGTTTGAGTCCAGAAAGATCATATTCTATTCCTTTTAAATATACCAAACATTGCCGGGAAGAAAGCCCCGCTATTCCTTGACATTTGTTAGCGATGATTTCTAAGGATGCCACACCTTTGGCCCTAGAAAGGTAAAGCTGAGTTAAAAAAGAGATAATTTTTTCTTTTTTGTTACCCCAGGCCTCTTTTCGGACAGCAAAGATGGCAAAAACAAAGGGTAGCCTGGTATGTTCCATCCAGATGGAGGCTAAATCGTAGGCCTCAGGGAAAAGATTTTGGCCTCTAAGCCTTAAAGCTTCATCGCCAATGGCAAGATATGCTTGCGCTTTTATTCCTTCCTGCAAAGATCCGTATCGGTAAGATACTTTAAGCCCACAAAAGTCCTCTAAAAGAAGTTTAAGAAGGGCTACAGAAGTGGCACTAGCAGAGGTGAGGATAATTTCTCTTTCTGTAAAATCTTCTAAATTTTGGGGACCAAAAAGGAGGACGCTGCCCACCCGACCAGTGGCACTTATTGAAATGTCTGGAACCAAAAAATAATTCTCAAAGGCTTGGGCATATTCTAAAGAAGAAACCAAGGCTAAGTCCAGTTCTCCTCGGCGCAAAGCCGCATTTAAACGGGTGGGATGATCTTCCACAAAAAGCCAGTCAGAAGAGGTATATTTTTTGAGAGCCCATAGTAGGGGAGCTGTATTGAGGTAGGAAACAAGACCAATTCGCAGCATATTCTACCTTAGCATAGCTTATTAATTTGTGCTTCTGAAGTATTATGGTTAATTTTTGTTATAATTGTCACCGCAAACAAGTCATTTTTGATTCCGAAAAAATTATTTTTTTCGGAATCAAAAATAGAAACGGCTTCCCAAGATTCCAGTAATCCTCACTCGGAAGAGAGACTATTTAAGTGTATAAGTCGCCTCGCGTGGCACTTTGTTGAATATGTGCCCTCTAAATTTCGAGTGTTAAGCCGTCATAAGCTGCAAGGACTTCAAGGCCCAGTTTGCGGGAGAGTTTTTCGGCTACTTGATGGGGGCGGGCGCGAATCATAGTCATCCCAAAATGGGTAAGAATAGCCTTCTGGGGGCGAATTGCTTCCAGGATCTCTTCTACATCTTTGACACAAAGATGTTGTACATTGGGGGAAGGATGGGGTTTATAACGTACCACGTTCAAAATCAAGATCTGGCACTCTCGGTAGTAATCTATCAGACCTGGAAAAAAGAGGGTATCCACCACAAAACCCACCTTCTGGCCACCTAATTCCATAATGAAACCGTATGTCTCCGCCGTATGGTAATGTCGGCCTGAAGTGCGCAGGCGAATTTTTCCAATCTGATAGGACGTTTCAGGTTGAAGAACCCGAATTTCTTTAAGGAAGGGGCGGAGATAACGCAAAACTACGGCGGTATCCCCTTCAAGACATTCTTTAGGAGCTAAAAGGACTCCGCGCCGTTTAAAGCCTCCTTCCGTAAGGGCATCAATCAAGATGTTTACATCGTTAGAGTGATCCAAATGGGCATGGGAAAGGAGAATCCCGTGGAGTTTTTCTACTTCGAGACGCGGTTTGGCTGAGGCCATGCGTACCAAAGTCCCTGGGCCCGGGTCTAACATGAGCCGGGTTCCTTCATGTTCAACATAAGTACCTGCTGAAGATCTAAGTTGTTTAGCTACCACATAACGCGCCCCTGCAGTGCCTAAAATCTTGACAATAGCCATCTTTCCCTCTCTTTCAGAAAGAAATATTAGAGTCTAGAGCAAAGCTTGCCAAATAAAATTTGCGAAAGCATTTTATATGTTGTGAAAAGGGAATGGAAATTGTGTTTTCAAAAAATTAAGACCTCGAAAGATCTTCGCCTTACAGTGCAGAAGTTTTTTCGTGAGCGTTTGAAAGGGCTCCCTTCAGGTTTCCGCATCGAAGTCGAAACTTTAAAAACGAATCCTCCAAAAGTTTTGATAAAAATTCCGGCCCATTCCGAGGCAAACCCTATTCGTATTGCAGAAGTGGATCACCTAGTGGCCGAGTTGGAAACTTACGGTGTAGAAACTGTTTTATGTTATCTTGATGATCTTGAGGAGAGAAATGCCTGGCCCTTTTCCTTATGAATGGCTTACTTTTGATTGTTATGGCACCCTTATTGATTGGGAAGAGGGGATTTGGCGTGCCTTTAAACCCCTTTTAGAAAAGGCTTCTCGCAAAGTTTCCCTACAAGAATTCCTGGCCCTTTACGGAGAACTAGAAAGTGAAGAGGAACGCGTTTGGCGCCCCTACCGGGATGTTTTGCGGGCTGTATGTAAAAGAATGGCCCAAATTTTAGGTATTGATCTGGCCCCACGAGAAGAAGAAATATTGCTGGAAAGCCTTCCTTCTTGGAAGCCTTTTCCCGAAGTTAACGAAGCTCTTGTCGGGTTGAAAGAAAGGGGCTTTTCTTTAGCTATTATTTCCAATATCGATAATGATCTTTTGGCCCATAGTTTGCGACATTTTGCAGTAGATTTTGATCTTTTAATTACCGCCGAAGATGCTCGGTGTTATAAGCCTCATCAAGCCATTTTTTCTTTTGCTTTTCAAAGGCTTTCCGTATCTCCTCCCGCAATACTTCATGTAGCCCAAAGCCTTTTTCATGATATTTCTCCTGCTTCCTCACAAGGATGGAGGACTTGCTGGGTAAAAAGGCCTGGAAGAGATCCCTACGGAGCGACGCCTAAAGCTTTTGCTCAGCCCGACTTTATAATTTCAAATTTGCTCCAATTGATAGATCTCCTTGAAAAATGATGCGACGCAAATTTAAACACATTGTTATTCTTACAGGGGCAGGGATTTCTGCAGAATCTGGAATTCCTACCTTTAGAGATAAGGGTGGCCTTTGGGAAAAGTTTCGCCTTGAAGAAGTTGCTACCCCGGAAGCTTTTCAAAAAAATCCAGATTTTGTGAATGAATTTTATAATCTTAGAAGAAAGGAGTTACTTAAAGTGAGGCCTAATGCGGCCCATTATGCCCTCGCCAAACTAGAAAGAGAATATCCTGGAAAGGTTCTTCTTGTTACTCAAAACGTTGATGATCTTCATGAACGAGCTGGATCCCGAAAAATTATTCATATGCACGGCGAACTTCTAAAAGTCCGGTGTGAAAAGTGTGGTTACGTTTTTAAAACTCATGAAGAAATCTTTACCACTACCCCTTGTCCAGCTTGTAGGCAAAAGGGAGGGCTTCGCCCTCACGTAGTTTGGTTTGGAGAAATGCCCTTTCAGCTGGAAGAGATTTGGGAGAATCTTCAAAAGTGTGACCTTTTCTTAGCTATCGGGACTTCTGGAACCGTTTATCCGGCGGCCGGGTTTGTAGAAATATCCCGGCAGGCCGGAGCGTGGTGTGTGGAACTTAATCTCAAGCCTTCGGCAATGGCAGATTTGTTCCACGAACACCATTACGGTCCAGCCACGCAAGTAGTCCCGGCCTTTGTTGAGGTTCTCTTAGAGTCCCTAGTGAAAGATAAAAATTAGTTTAATGGGAAGGCATTAAAGGCCCACACCGGAAAGGATCCGTGACGAAAAACAGAAACGGATCCCAAAAAGTGGTGTCGACAAAAAAGTGCTCCCAATAATATCCGAACCGTTTTTGGGAACGAATTTCATAGGCGAGAAAGAGGCAAAATTTTTGACAATTTTAAGGCCTTCTTGATATAGAAAACGGCAAATGAAAAAAGATCTTTTCGGGCAAGTAAATTCCGTAGAAGAGCTAGCGCAGAAAATTTTGGTCCAAGCGCGAGATCTTGTTAAAAAACTTGAAACGATAAGCTCTGAGAGGGGTCTTTTTCTTTCTCCTGAAAGACTTCAAGACGCCTTTATAAGTTTTTCTCAGGTTTTGATGTTAGCCTATCTTGAAGCCTATCAAGATGTGGAGGAAAAAGAGCCCCTTGAGCAGAAATTGTTTCTTACCATGGCAAAGTTGATCTTTGAGGAGCTTATTTCGCGGAGCCCGACAGAAAATGAATTTGACTACTTTTTAACCTACTATCGCAGCCATCTAGAACTTTTGAGAAAAGAGTTGTCTAGGGCCTCAGAGGGAGTCCCTTCCTTTTCTTGTGAGCATCCTGATAAATGTCTTTCTTTCTATTTAGAGTTTTTCCTCGATAAAGGAAAGATCGGCCACTGAAAGAAATAGTTTGGCAATTCTTTGAAGAAGAGCCAACCGGTTTTCTCTTAAGGCCTTATCTTCCACCATGACAAAGATTTCATCAAAGAAACGGTCGATATAGCCTTTAAGAGTTAAGAGCTCTCCGAGGACCTTTTCGTATTGACCGGCTTCAAGATGGGGCCATACCTCCTCCCTCACCCTTCGATAGGCTTTATATAATTCCCTTTCAGCCTCTTCTATGAGGAGTTTTTCCTCAAAGGGAAGTGCCTTTTTGAGTTTTTTGACCATATTCATCACCCGCTTAAAACCCACCGCTAAAGCCGCAAAATCTGGGCTTTTTCTTACTTTTTCTAAAGCTTCAAGGCGGGTTAAAACGTCTTGAGGATCATCGAATCCCACTGTCATCACAGCCCGGACAGAGGCCTTCTCAAAGCCCCGGCTGGCTAAAACGCCTTCCAGGCGACGTGCAAGGAATTGTTTGACTTCTAAAAGGACCTCTTGGGGTTTCTTTTCAAGATATTCATCAAGAAGCTTTAAGGCTTCGTTGATAAAAGCCGAAAGAGAAAGAGAATAGCCACGGGCAAGAATAATTTCTATTATTCCGTAAGCTGACCGCCGCAGCCCAAAGGGGTCTGTAGTGCCAGTGGGTTTTTCTCCGATTCCAAAGAAGGCGCAGAGAGTGTCCATTTTGTCCGCCAAAGCTACTATGGCACCGGTGGTGGTTTTGGGAAGCTCACCTCCTGCAGCAAGAGGCAAGTAGTGTTCGTAAATGGCTTCAGCCACTTCTTCTGGTTCGTTAAAGAGTTTGGCATATTCACGCCCCATTATTCCCTGAAGGCTTGGAAATTCTTGCACTAGCTCGGTGACCAAATCTGCTTTGGCCAGATGTGCAGCCCTTTGGGCGAGTTCTATTTTTTCGGGAGCCAATTTCTTTGCTAACCAGGCGGAGAGGGCTTCAAGACGTTTTGTCTTGTCGTAAAGAGTTCCTAGCTTAGCGTGATAGACTACATTTGCCAGTTCTTTTACACGTTCGGCAAAGGGGGTCTTCTTATCGCGCTCAAAATAAAAATTTGCGTCTTCAAGCCGCGCTCGTAAGACCCTTTCATGTCCGGTTTTCAAGATTGAAGGATCTGAAGGTTTCGTATTATTTACCGCCACAAAATAGGGTAGGAGCTCACCTTTCCGGTCAACTACAGCGAAATAGCGCTGGTGTTCCCGCATAGCGGTAATGAGAACCGGTCGAGGGAGGGCCAAAAACTTCTCGTCAAATTTCCCTAAAGTGGCGTAAGGAAACTCTACAAGGTTTGCATTTTCCCTAAGAAGCTCTGGATCTTCCAGAATTTCTCCTTCTACCTTTAAAGCCGCGTTTATTATTTCCTCTTTGGTACGGGCAAGGCGTTCTTCAGGTTCTACAATAACAAAGGCCTCCCTAAGGAGCCGGACGTAACTGATAAAATCTTCTATTTCTATGGGGTCAGGAGCCATAAAACGGTGACCATAAGTTAAGGCCTGGGCTTTGAGGCCGGCAATTTCCAAAGGAACAACCCGTTTCCCATAAAGGGCTAAAAGCCATCTGATAGGACGTGCAAAGCGGATTTTGTGAACTCCCCAGCGCATTGATTTGGGAAAAGGAAGCGAAACAATGAGCCTTTTCAGGATTTCGGGTAAAAGCTCAAAGGTGTCTTGGCCAGTTATTTTTTTGATAAGACAAAGATATTTTCCTTTTGGAGTTTCTTTTACTTTTAATTCTTCCACAGAAATTCCGTGTTTTTTGGCAAACCCGAGAGCCGCTTTGGTAGGCCTTCCTTCTTTATCAAAAGCCGCCGAAACCGGAGGGCCGAGAATTTCTTCTGTCTTGTCGGGTTGCCTTTCTGCCAAGCCTATAACGTAAAGTGTAAGCCTTCGAGGGGTACCCAAGGTTTTAAGGCCCTCGTATGAAAGGGCTAACTTTTCAAATTCTTCTTTGGCAAGCCCTTTTAAGGCTTCAAGGGCTGGATCAAGGAAACGTGCCGGCAGTTCCTCGGTACCAATTTCAAAAAGGAGGTCTTTGGCCATCTTATTTCCCCTGAGAGGTTTTGAGCCAGGTTTGGGCGGCAAGTTTGGCAAGAGCTCTTACCCGGGCTATATAGGCCGTTCGTTCTGCCACAGAAAGAGCTCCTCGAGCGTCTAAAAGGTTAAACAAATGAGAACATTTGATACAGCAGTCATATCCTGGAAGGGCAAGCCCTAACTGTAAAATCCTTAGCCCTTCTTTCTCCCAAGCGTCAAAGAGTTCGCGTAGCATTTCTACATCTGCTTCTTCAAAGTTGTAGATGGAATACTCTACTTCTCCCCGATGATGAATATCTCCATAACGTGTTTTCTCGTTCCAGGCTAATTCGAAGACATTATCCACACCTTGAAGATACATGGTAAGGCGTTCCAGCCCGTAGGTAATTTCTACCATTACCGGGTCGCAATCAAACCCTCCAACCTGCTGGAAATAAGTAAATTGAGTAATTTCCATACCATCAAGCCATACTTCCCACCCAAGGCCCCAAGCCCCCAGGGTAGGCGATTCCCAATCATCTTCCACAAAGCGGATGTCGTGTTCTTTGAGGTTGAGACCAAAGGCCTCAAGACTTTGAAGATAGAGATCCTGGATATCGTCGGGAGAAGGCTTTATTACTACCTGATACTGATAATAATGTTGGAGGCGGTTGGGATTTTCTCCATAGCGGCCATCTGTAGGACGACGACAGGGCTGAACATAGGCTGCTGCCCAGGGCTCAGGACCTAAAGCTCTTAAGAAAGTGGCAGGATGAAATGTCCCTGCCCCTACCTCTATATCGTAAGGTTGCAAGACAAGACAGCCTTTTTGACCCCAGAAGCGATTCAAAGTCGCGATAACATCTTGAAAATACATTTTTGCCTCCGCTAAATCTTGCTCCAAAGCTTAGACGCTAACTTTAGCCTTCTCAAGGCAGAAGAAAAAGATCAACTTATGGTAAAATTTCAAAGATGATTTTTTTGCGTGGTATTAAGACTCACAATCTCAAAGATCTAACTTTAAGCCTTCCCAAAGCAGCCCTTATTTGCTTTACAGGGCCTTCGGGGTCAGGAAAATCGAGCTTGGCCTTTGATACCCTCTTTGTCGAGGCACGCCGGCGGTATCTCGAAGCCCTTAACTTTGTAGAAAGGCACTTTTTACCTTTACCTCCAGCACCTCCCTTAGAAGAAGCTCGGGGATTGCCTCCCGCTATAGGGTTAGAGCAAAAACTTCCTGTCCTCTCTTCTCGTTCTACCGTAGGGACAATAAGTGGTATTTGGAATTACTTGCGAATTCTTTTTGCAGAATTAGGTGTCCGTAAATGCTTTTCATGCAATTCTTATTTTGAAAAGACAACCCTTTCTCAGATTCTTGAAGAGCTTCTTGCTCACGATGGCGCGAAGATTTATCTTCTGGCCCCTCTTTATTCTCCAACACCAGCTGCTATGGATTATTTGCAAAGCCAGGGCTTTTCTCGCTTCTGGATCGATGGACAACTTTTTGACTTTACAGAAGAAGAAAGGCCACCGCATTTTCATGAGATTTCTATCTTGGTAGATCGCTTGGTTCTCAAGAAAGGAATAGAGCCAAGGCTCAGAGAGGGTTTGAAATTGGCCACTTCTCTAGCTGGAGGAGTAGTACAAATTTATTTTTTGCAGGATGGCGAAGTAAAATATTTTACTACCGGTGAGCGCTGCCCTGTTTGTGGTAAGCTTTACCCTCCTTTGGAACCGGAGATGTTTTCATATTTTCACCTTTTGGGGGCCTGTCCTCAATGCCAAGGCTTTGGCGAGAAAGATGGTAAGATCTGCCCCTCATGTGAGGGACGGAGGTTGAAGCCCGAATCTCTCGCGGTATCCCTAGGTGGGAAGGACTTCTTTTCGCTTTCTGAAATGCC
>JALSPG010000048.1 GCA_026986115.1 Thermodesulfobacteriales bacterium | reverse complement strand
CTATAGAAGGGGTTTTAGGTCGTGCCGGTAAATAATATTTCTCTTCCGCCACGAGAAAAAATATTTTTGGCAGATCTTCATATCCATAGTCGTTATTCCCGGGCTACTAGCAAAGAAATGAGCATTCCGGTTCTGGCAAAGGTGGCCTTTTCCAAGGGACTCGATGTGATTGCCACCGGAGATTTCACCCATCCGGAGTATTTTTCAGAACTTAAGCAGCTTCTCGAGCCTGCAGAAGAGGGGCTTTATGTATTTCGGGATTTTACTGAAGGACCACGGTTTATTTTGAGTGCCGAGGTTTCTAATATTTTTTCTCAAGGTCCAAAGAAGAATCGTCGGGTTCATACAGTCATTTTAGCCCCATCTCTAGAGGTAGCGGCAGAAATAAACCGCGCCTTAGCGCCCTTAGGGAATCTAGAAGCTGACGGGCGGCCAGTTTTTGGTTTTCCTGTAAAGGATTTGGTTAAGCTCTTACGCCACATATCTCCTGAAATCATTATCATTCCGGCCCATGTTTGGACTCCTTGGTACTCTCTTTTTGGAGCCTTTTCGGGTTTTGATTCCGTAGAAGAATGTTTTGAAGAGGAATCTTCCTATATCTATGCTTTAGAAACAGGCCTTTCTTCTGACCCCCCTATGAACTGGCGTCTTTCTTCCCTCGATCGCTTTGCTTTGGTCTCTAACTCTGATGCCCATTCTCCCGCAAAATTAGGACGAGAGGCCAACGCCTTTTTTAGGCCCTTGAGTTATTCTCAGCTTCAAAGAGCCCTTAAAGAGGATCGTTTAGCCTTCACCATAGAATTTTTCCCCGAAGAGGGGAAATATCATTTTGATGGCCACCGGACTTGCGGGGTGCTTTTTTCTCCCGAAGAAACCCGTCGGCATGGAGGTAAATGCCCGGTGTGCGGAGAACCCCTCACTGTGGGAGTTATGCATCGAGTGGAAGAGCTTGCTGATCGGCCTCCGGGTTTTATCCCCTCTCAGAAACCCCCGGCAGTTCATCTGGTGCCGCTTTTGGAAATCATATCTGAAGCTTTAGGAAAGGGGGTCCAGAGTCAGATCGTAAAACGTACCTATCAGCAACTTTTAGAACTGGGGGGCAAAGAGTTTGATCTCCTCCTCTATGCCGACTTGGAAGAATTAAAAGAAATTTTACCTTCCAAGGTCCTGGAAGGTATCAGAAGGGTGCGGGAGGGTAAACTTTATATTCGCCCGGGTTATGACGGGGTATATGGGAGAATAAGCATCTTTTCAGAAGAAAAATCGCCCGAGCCTTCTCAACCTCGTCAACAGAGTCTTTTTTGAATTTCCTTGATTTGGCCCTTCTTATGATTACCGTAGTCTGTGAAGCTGAAGATTTGAGGAGGTGAGTCCATGATCGTCACAGTGAAGCACCTGGCCATGTTGAGGCGGCTCGAAAAAGGAGGGTTCGAAAAGATAGAAGAATTGACCGCAGAGGAGCTCGAGGTCCTTTTACATTTGCGTTTGGCAGGCCTTATTACCGAAGAAGAAGAGAGCTTTGCCCTTACCAGAAGTGGTCTTTTAATCCTGGAGTCGTTGAATATGGCTGAAAAGGCTGCAGAACTTAACTTTGCAGACCTTTATGAAGGTTATCGTCTGGTGGGTTCACGCATTATATCCATGCTTCAAATATGTGACCGAGCTCAGGGGCGAACAGAATTTCAGGATGAAATAAATAAAGAACTCGAAGAAAGAGGATTAGCAAAAGACGGGCGTCTTCAACCATGGGCTCAGGCCATCTTGGAGGCCTATCGAACTGCCCAGGTGGAATTCTTTATTACACCAGAGCTCGCTAAAAGTATTTTGGCCCTTCCTGTAGGGCCGGCACGTAAAAATTTTCTTGAACCTGTTCCGGAAAATCATATTTTCGAGCTTGAAGCTCAAAGGCTTCTTACTTTTACCCTTCCCGAAGGGGATTTTTTCACCTTCACCGGGGTGGGAGCTCAACTTTGGGCGGCCTTAAGGACAGGATTGGTCCCAGAGATTTCAATTAGTACCACCACTTTGAAAGAGATCCTTGAGGGTCAGCGCACCGAAGCTTTGGAAAGGCTTGGAGCCATTGACCCCCAGGGCAATCTTACTATTCCTGGTAAACATCTCTTGATGGCTGCTAAGCTTTTCTTTGATCCTATTACCGTTAATCCAAGTCTTGATCTTAGTGGCTGGAATATTTCTGTCTTGCGAGCGGTTTCTCAGGCGCCAGTAAAAACCAGAGAAGGAATCGAAGAGTACATTGCAGCTCAAGATTTGCGAGATCCCTTTCGCATTAAACAAAGCCTTTTTAGGCTAGAGGGATTTCGTTTGATAGAAAGTACGCCCGATGGTTCCTATAAGCTTACCTCCTACGGAGAAGATCTCTTGGCCCTTGAGGATTTGACTCCAGTCCATGCCCAGGCGGTGATGGCCATCACAGTTGCCCGTACAGAAAACATGCCTCCTGATGATTCTTGGGTAAAGAAGGCGGAAGAACAAGGGATTATAGGTAACGGTTTCCCTACCCAAAAGGGGCGCTTCTTGGCGGAAATCGCTTCTAATATTGAACGTCTTCCGGTTATTACAAAGGAGGAAATGTTTGTTTTACGTGGAATTCCTCTCTGGCGGGGGGTGAGCGAAAAAGAGATCCTTTCTCATTATCCCGAAGAAAGGCACCCAAGTATCCTTCATGCCTTAAGAAAATTGCTTGCTTCAGGGCTGGTGGATCTCCTACCAGGAGGGCTTTATATACTGACCCCAGCGGGAGAGAAGATCAAACAAGGACTTTCAGCGGTTCCAGGTGGAATAGATTTTCCAGTAACTCCTCACGTATGGTATGTCCTTCTAGCTTTACGCGAAATCGGACGCTTTTCTCCTCAGGGGCGTAAAATTCGGGTACGTAAAGAAGATTACGATAAGTTAGAAGAGAAAATCGAGATTCTTAGCCCTGAGGCCATTGGAACTGCCCTTGAAACTGCCCGTTTGTGCCGTTACATCTCGGGTCTAGACGTTTTAGAGACGGGTGTTTTTTTGCTAGAGGGGCTTGATCTCCTCAAAGATTTGCGCACCAATTGGGAAGAGATCAGGATTTACGCATGAAATTGAAGATTTGGCGGAAAGATCCCCGGGCGAGACTCCCAGAAAAGGCCTCGCCCGGTGCTGTGGGTTGGGATGTTTATGCCTTGGAAAATACGGTTGTTCCTCCTCAAAGACAAGTTCTAGTACGGACGGGTTTAGTAATTTCAGCTCCCTACCCTTATGCCATGTTTCTTTTTCCGCGCTCTTCTCTTTTCCGCAAAAAAGGCCTTATTTTCCCTCACTCGGCCGGTATCATTGATTTTGACTATTGCGGGGCTGAAGACGAACTCCGTGTTCCTGTCCTGAACTTGCGGGAGGAACCAGTAGAAATTAAAGCTGGAGAGCGGATTGGCCAGCTAGTTTTTCTCAAGGCCTTGGTAGAGGCCGAATGGGAAGAGCTTTCAGAACCTCCCTCTGTGGCTTCTCGGGGGGGTTTTGGGAGTACTGGAGGATACGAATGATGTTTTCTCTGAAAAATTTCCAGGAAGCTTTCCTTTTGCGGGCAAGAGCCCTTTTCGATAGCCTACTTTCAGAAGACCAGGCCCTTTTTCGGGATACCCTTTTTTTGAGTTTTCTGGGGGCACGTATTTGTTACGCTTCTACACATCCCCTGGCCCTTTTTTCTGAAGAAAGATTTCGTTCTCCAGAAAAACTCAAGGCCTTTTTGGGGCGACTTAAAGCTTCTGGGCACACAAGTATTTTTGCCCACTCTCCTTTGGTAGTCCGGCGCCCATTTTCGAAAGAAGAGATCTCTATCCTGGCCCCGGTGCTTTTCAAGGCCTGGTGGGAGCCGGAAGGCCGGGCCCTTTGCCTTAATTTACGCCATTTTGCTGAGGTCTATGAGGCAGAAGCCTTTTCTTCCCTTCTGGATGCTTCTATTTCTGCTAGTAGCTTTTGGAAAGATTTTCGCGTCTTTCACCTCCGGTGTGAGGGAGGGGAACCAGTGCTTTTAGCAGAGACTAGGCTGGGAGAAATGGTAGAAAAAGAGTTTTCTCCCCCAGAAGCCCTTTTTGCCTCCCCTGAAGTCTATGTAATAGATGTAGCTCCCCAGAGGACCGCACCTTTTGGTTGGTTGGCGGTAATTGTAGAGGGCTTTAGCCGCCTCTTTTCTCACCAATTTGTGCGGCATACCTGGCTTAATTTTAATCAACGTTCTCACCGCTATACCCAGGTAGAACAATTTGTTTGTCCACCTTCCTTTGGCCAGGAAGCTAAAAAGAAATATCAAAGACAGATCGAAGCCGGTCTTGGGCTTTACAGAGAGCTTTGCGAAGAAGGGATTAAGAAAGAAGACGCTCGCTTTGTTACTCCCCAGGGGGCTGCTACTACACTTCTAGCCACAGGGCCTTACTTCGTTTGGGAAGATTTTATTGCTAAGCGCCGTCATCGCAAGGCTCAATGGGAAATCAGACAGCTTGCCGAGGCTTTAGCTTTGGTCTTCCCTCGTCTCAACCCTTAATTCGATTACTCGGGGGTTTTTAACTCCTCTTAAACTTTTCAAAAAGCCTTTAATACTTTCAGCTAAAGCTCGGGAGACAAAACGGGTAAGCCCTACAGGTTTTCCATCTATTAAAAGAGATGTTTGGGTTTTTTTGGCTGGTATCTTATTTTTGATAAAAACTGCTATTCTTTTTGGGTCTGGAGGTAAAACCGGGCACGGAGCTTTGAGGGAGGATGTGCTCACAACAGCGATTATCCCCGGGATAGTATGAAACAGGGGTTTTTCTCCCCGTCCTTCCCGCCAGACTTCTATTTTAGGAAGACTTTTTAAGCTTTTGAACCCCTCACAAAGTACCAGGTCTTCTTCTGGGAAAAAGCGATTTACAAAATACCAAAAACTGAAATCTTCTTTTTCCGGGACAAAAAAACGTAAAAAACCTTCTTTTTGGCCCCAAAAAGCAACCTTTGAGGCTCCTGTCTGCCAAAAGAGGCTTGTATCGGCATGTGGTCTTTCGAGATGAGGTTTTTCTTCTTTAGAAGATTTAAGCAGCCCCAGCCTTAGTCCTTCTTCCAGAAGGATTTTAGCTACTTCTACTATTAAAGTGGTCTTTCCACTATTATGGTGGCCAACAAAACCAATAGCAAAAGGCATTAGAGTTCGATACTCTCGCCTGGTTTTAAGACCTGCAATTTTACTTCAGGTGCCATTTCTTCTAAGTATCTAGCAAAGGTCTCAGGAGTCCCTGTTAAGAGAGGGAAGGTGCCAAAATGCATAGGAATTACTACCTTAGGCTGTAAAAGTTCACAGGCTTTGGCGGCCTCCCTGGGCCCCATTACATAATGATCTCCAATAGGGAGGAAGGCCACCTCAGGCTGGTAAAGTTCTCCAATAAATTTCATGTCGTAAAAAAGACCAGTATCCCCCGCGTGATAAAAGGTTCGCCCATCTTCTAAACGCACTACAAAACCGGCAGCATCTCCCCCATAGATAAGAGTGTCCTCTTCCTGGATGGAGGAGCTGTGCATTGCTTGTACCATGGTAATAGTGAGGCCCTTAGTGCGATAACTTCCCCCAATATTCATTCCGGTAACATTGGGAATACCACGAGCTAGGAGATATTGCTGAATTTCATGAATGGCAATTACCTCTGTAGCTGCTGTGCGGGCAATTTCTAACACATTGCCAAGGTGGTCTCCATGGGCATGAGTGACTAAAATAAGATCATAAGGTCCCAAGTCCTTCTCTAGAGGGCTTTGAGGATTATCAAGCCAGGGGTCAATGAGGATCCGTATGCCTTCGGACGTTACAATTTTAAAGGTGGCGTGTCCATAAAAAGTGATCTTCATAGAATTACTCCTGCATCGGTTCTTAAATTTAAAAACCTAAAGATATTTTCTACCTTTTTAAGATGGATAGTCAACCTGACCTTTGGAAAAAGGCCGAACAGAAAGATCGGGATTTTATTCGTAAAGCCAGCGAGGAATTTACTATCTTTGGTCCCTATGTAGAAATAATAGACGGCTGGTTCCGAGATCCTTGGGTAGAGACTTGGATTTATGGTGATCAGAAAGGCTTTTTGATGTTAGGTCCCTTTTTCCCTTCATTTTTTTGTTCTATTCTTGACGTAATGGTTATTTACGTTTCTCCTTTCTGGCGCCGAAGAGGAGTAGGGAAAACTATGTTAGAATTTGCAAGGGTACGAGCTGAAAGGAAAGGGTATCGTTTTTTAAGAGCTCATGTGGGATGCGAGAACCAGGCAGCCTTTAAGCTCTTTAAAAAAGCCGGGTTTAAGGTTAAAAGAAAAATCGAGGGATATTATCCTTCCGGTCTTTCAGCTTTTGAGTTCTTCAAGGAAGTAAATTCGAAATAAGGTGGTTATATGAAACCCAAAAAAATTGTCCTTAAAAAGAGCGAAAAAAAGCCTGTAGACTCTATAAGTCCCTTTGAAAGGCTAAAGGGGCAAAAAATAGTCGTCCAAACTAGAGCCGGGACGAGATACGAGGGTATTTTTGAGGCTTATAAAGATGGCTTTTTTTGGCTTAAAGATGCCGAAATTGTGGGCAAGGAGTTTCGAGTTTGCACGGAGCTGGTTGCTGTAGACCGCGGCCAGACTGCCCATCTTCATCTTTATCCGACCGCGGTGGAGAGAATTGCTCAGGAAGATGCTTAGGTCTTTTTCTTCTTTTTACCTCGCTCATCCAGCGAGCAAGTGGGAGACATTCAGGTGGGGACACCTAGCTTAGGCAAAAGAACACGATTTATAACGATCCAGCCTACCACTACTAAAACAATGGCGATAAGATCACCCATTTTTCTGGGCCTCCTCAATGTATTGTAAGGCTTTTTTTAAGCGGTTAAGTACTGTTTCCTTCCCCAAAATATCCATGATTTCAAAAAGTCCGGGACTTACAGTACGGCCGGTTAATGCTACCCGTACGGGCTGGGCAATATGTTTTAATTTGAGTTGAAATTCTGCCGCTAAATCTCGAAAGAGTTTTTCAAGGGCCTCTTCTTCAAAGGCGGGCAATTTTTCTAGACGGGTGACCAGCTCTTTTAGAGCCGGAACAACTTGGGGGGTTAGAAATTTTCGGGCCGCTTTTTCTTCGTAGGTCACTTCCGACACAAAATAGAAAAGCATCATTTCTGCCATTTCTTTTAAGGTGCGGGCCCGAGTCTTGACACTTTCTACAGCTTTTAAAAACTTTGGATCCTGTAAGGGCGGAGGGCTAACCCCCAGTTTTTCTAGAAAAGGCTTTACCATCTCAGCCAGCCGGAAGGTATCTTCCTGGCGGATATAATGTGCATTTAGGGCTAAGAGTTTATCAGGGTCAAAACGGGCTGGAGATTTAGAGACCCGGCTCAGGTCAAATTTTTCTATCATTTCCTCGAGAGTAAAAATTTCTTGGTCTCCATAAGACCAGCCCAACCGGACCAAATAGTTCCGCATGGCTTGGGGCAGATAGCCCTCATCTCGATAGGCCAAAATAGAAAGCGCCCCGTGACGTTTGGAAAGTCTGGAGCCATCAGGCCCTAAGATCATAGGTACGTGGGCATACCGGGGTGGTTTAGCCCCTAAGGCTTCGAAAAGGAGAATTTGTTTGGGGGTATTAGAAAGATGATCGTCTCCCCGGATGACGTGGGTGATTTCCATAGTTAAGTCATCAATAACCACGGCGAACTGGTAAGTTGGCACTCCATCGGGCCTCATGAGAACAAAATCATCCAGTTCTTGGTGGTCAAAGGCCACCGGACCCCGGATAAGATCTTCAACTACCGTAGTTCCCACCTGTGGGCATTTGAATCGCAGTACCCTCCCTGGCCCGGGGCCAAGGCCTTTTTCTCGACAGGTACCATCGTATTTTGGTTTTCTACCTTCAGCTAAGGCCTGTTTTCTCTTTTTTTCTAGAAGCTCGGGTGGGCATTCACAGTAATAAGCCTTGCCCTCTTCAAAAAGTCTTTGGGCATAGGAGGCATAGATTTCCAGCCTCTCCGTCTGGAAATAAGGCCCTTCATCCCAAAAGAGTTCCAGCCATTCTAAAGCTTCTTTAATAGAAGCTACATATTCTGGCCTTGATCTTTCCCGGTCGGTATCTTCAAATCGCAGGAGGAAGATTCCTCCGTGATGTCTGGCAAAAAGCCAGTTAAAAAGGGCTGTTCGTGCACCTCCAAGATGGAGATGCCCTGTAGGGCTTGGGGGAAATCTGGTTTTTATTTTACTCATAGGGCCTGTCCTTTTTGGAGGGCATATTTTAACGGATTATGATTCCAGCGTAACCCACTACTTGATAAAAATCACCTGAGACTTCACCGGAGGTGGCATACTTTACCAATTCTCCTTCTTGGGCTCCTAGAGTACGGGCAGCCACAATAGTTGCAGCCGTGGGATATACTCCGCACATGCTGATTCGCTCCCGGTGCACCACTTCAAGTAATCCTACGTGATCCAGAGCAAGTATTTTCTCGATGGCCAAGGCGTCTTTTTGCTTGGCTACTTCATGGGGAACGTAATGGCTCATATCAGTACTGGCCACGAGAAGAACCGGTTCTGGATAACTAGCCAGGGCCTTGGCCAAGGCCAAACCTATATCTTCTATTGCCTCGAGAGGAAGAGCCGAAAGGCAGATGGGCACAATAGCAAGGCGAGGATTCAGGTACTGGAGGAATGGAACTTGGACTTCTAGTGAATGTTCGTAGAGGTGAGCTTCTACATCTTCTTCAAGGATCCGGCTTTGGGCTAGAATTTCGCGGGCTAAATCTTCGGCTATCGGTACCGGCCCGAGGGGCATTTGCCACTGGCCATCGACCATGATGGCTGCCGGAGCGCCAAGCCCTGTGTGATTGGGGCCAAGAATTACGACTTTATTTGGAATGAGCAACCGACTGTACACAGCGCCAGCCACATGGCCAGAATACATATAGCCGGCGTGGGGAGATACCGCTGCAATGGCAGGTTCTTTAGAAAGCCCTGGTATGAGATAGGCTTCTATTTCTTTTTTTAGTAGTTCGGGTTTGGCTTCATAAAAACGCCCTGCTACCGCCGGCAAACGAATTTTCATATGAATTCCCCCTTTTTTCTTTTCTCTCTGGCAAGATAAGAGTGGCCAGGTTGTCAGTAAAGAGGCGGTTTGGTAACTTGAAGTCAAAATAAAAGGGGCAAATTTTCATGTTTCGTTCTCTTGCCGGGTGGTTTTCTACAGATTTAGCTGTTGATCTTGGTACGGCCAATACTTTGGTCTATGTGAAGGGTAAGGGCATCGTTTTGAGAGAGCCCTCGGTAGTTGCTGTTCGGCTAGACGGAAGGGGAAAACGGGTTTTGGCAGTAGGTCAAGAAGCCAAACGGATGCTTGGGCGAACTCCCGGCAACATTCAAGCGATTCGTCCTCTTAAAGACGGAGTTATCGCCGACTTTGAAGTGGCTGAGGCTATGTTGCGTTATTTTATAGAAAAAGTTCATAACCGACGAATTTTTGTGCGACCAAGGGTAATTGTAAGTGTACCGTCTGGGATTACCCAAGTGGAACGTCGGGCTGTGCGAGAGTCAGCCGAATCTGCTGGGGCCCGTGAAGTATATCTTATCGAAGAGCCTATGGCAGCTGCTATAGGAGCAGGGCTTCCTATCACCGAACCAACTGCCAATATGGTGGTAGATATAGGCGGAGGAACTACTGAAGTAGCCGTAATTTCTTTGGCAGGGATTGTTTACTGTAATTCCGTAAGGGTAGCTGGTGATAAAATGGATGAAGCCATTATGAACTATATCAAGCGCAAATACAATTTGCTTATCGGGGAACATACCGCCGAGCAAATCAAGATTGAGATTGGGAATGTTCTTCCAGAGCCTCCTTTTGAAGAGATGGAAATTAAAGGGCGCGATCTTGTCACCGGGATTCCCAAGACCATCAAGGTAAATGCTGAAGAAGTCCGGGAAGCCATACAAGAACAGGTAGATATTATTGTGGAGGCTATTAAGGACGCTTTAGAGCAAACTCCTCCCGAACTTGCGGCCGATATTGTAGACAAAGGTATAGTTCTTACCGGGGGAGGAGCCCTTCTCAAAAATCTGGACCGTCTTATCAAGGAACAGACTCAACTTCCGGTGATTGTAGCCGAAGACCCTCTTTGTTCCGTGGTCTTAGGCTCAGGGAAAGCACTTGATAATCTCCATATCCTCCGTGAAATAATGCTTCGTTAACCGGTGCCTTTGAGTCCTTTTCATTTTAAATTTCGGCGGTTTTTCCTAATCTTAGCAGGGGCAGTGCTTTTTGGTCTTTTGGTCTTTGGGGGCCTGAAAGACCCCCAAAAATTTTCTTATGGCGAAAGGCTGCTCCTTAAAATAGTAGGTCCTATAAGTAAAGTTACCTCCTTTGTGGGTCTTGGATTCCGAAAGTTTTGGGAACATTATATTTTTTTGGTGCATGTCAAAGAAGAAAATGAAAAGCTTCGCCGTAAAATCTTATCTTTGGAAGCGGAACTCGTAAGCGCCAAAGAGGCCCAGCTCGAAAACGAACGGTTGAAGAAGCTTCTTGAAGTTGCTGAACATTTCCAAGAGGCTCACCCCGTGGCCGCAAGGGTTATTGGTCGGCCCCTGGGGAGCTGGCAAGGGGTAATCATTATTGATCGGGGGCTTAACGATAATATTTTGCCAGAGATGCCTGTTTTGGCTTATACTGAAGAAGGGCAGGGGGCAGTAGTAGGTCAGGTTGTAGCAGTAGAAAAACATTATGCCAAAGTCTTGTTCCTCACAGACCCTTCTTTTGCTGTAGATGCCCTGATTCAACGTTCACGCGAAAGAGGGCTTCTCAGGGGACAAGGAAGAGAACTTTGTCTCTTAGATTATATTTCCGCAGAGGCGGATATTCGCGAAAACGATCTTGTAATTACTTCGGGGCTAGATGCCCTTTTTCCAAAAGGATTACTTTTGGGAAAAGTGGTGCATATTTACCCTGGCCGTTCTAAAGGGCTCTTTCGGGTGGTGGAAGTGCGTCCAGCAGTAGATTTTACAAAAATTGAAGAGGTCTTGGTGCTCTTGAAGGTGCGTTTAAGATGAAAGAAGCCGCTTTTTTAGGGCTTTTAGGGGGTATTTTTATCTTTTATCAGGCCCTAGCTTTTCTATGGCAGACATTACCTGCCTTTGACCCCTTTTTTCCAATTTTGTTAGGAGGACTTTTTTGGCGATTGAAAGCCCCTGTATTTTGGGGGCTTGTGGTGGTTTGCGGGCTCTTGGTGGATCTTTTTTCCTCTAAAATTTCAGGGCCTTCGGTGCTTTCCTACCTGGTTTCTCTGATACTTTTTTTACAATTTGAAAAAAAACTTGCTCTAAAGGGGTTTTTCCCGGCCTTAATTTCTCTGGTTGTTACTGTTACTATTTGTGAAATATTACGTCTTTTCTTTTTCCCAGCGGTGTTTGAAATAAGGCTTCCGGAGCCAGCTTTTTATTTTGTAGGCAAGATAATATTTACCACGCTTTTATGGAGTTTTTTGTGTTGGTCTTTTTGCCAAATTTCTTTTATGCGTCATGTCTTTGAGATACCAAAGAGTCCCAGATCCTGATAGAGATATCTTAGAACGTCGTCTAAGGCTTATTTCTCTTTTTGTGATCTTTGTTTTTGCTGGCCTTTTACTTAAGCTCTTCTTTTTGCAAATTATTAAGGGCCCTTACTACCGGGAACTGGCCCAAAAACGGAGTTTGCGGGTAATAAGTCTTCCGGCCCCAAGAGGAAACATTTATGATCGTAGGGGCCTTTTACTGGCAGGAAATACCCCTTCTTTTGCCCTCTTTTTGGACCCTCGTTTGGTAAAAGGGAAGAAAGGGGACGCTATTTTGCAGCGGTTGGCCCAAATCTTAGGGGAAGATTTTCCTTCCCTTAAGCAGCGCTATCTGATTGCGCGCCGTAAAAGTGCAGGCAATCAGGTTCTTCTGGCCGAAGATTTAGATCGTGACGTGGTAGCCCGCATAGAAGCGCGCCGGTATTTTCTCCCTGGAGTAGAAATCAAAGTTGAACCAAGACGGTTTTACCCCTTGGGTGAGGCTGCTTTTCATTTGGTGGGTTATGTCTCTCGTATCAACGCGAAAGAGCTTCAAAGGCTTGCATCGCAGGGTTTTGGCCCGGATGATTTTTTAGGCCGTTCCGGCTTGGAGGCCCAATTTGAAAGGCTTTTGAGGGGAAAGAAGGGACGAAGATTGGTAGAAGTAGATGCCCTGGGCCGTATCCGTAGAGTAGTGGCAGAAGAACCACCCCAAATTGGTAAAAGTATCCTTCTTACTATAGACAGTATTTTTGAAAAAGTAGCTTATAATCTTTTAGAGGATCGCTCTGGGGCTATTGTTCTCTTAGATCCTAGAGATGGCCGTTTATTGGCTTTGGTAAGTGCTCCAGGAGTTGACCCTCACCGTTTTTTGAAAGGTTTTTCTTTTGAGGAGTGGAAAAAAATAACAACAGATATAAAACATCCTCTCCTTAATAAAGCTATTCTGGCCTATCACCCTGGATCTACATTTAAACTTGTCACAGCTATGGCAGCCCTGGAAAAAAGGGTCATTTCGCCCACTAAAGAAATTTTCTGTCCGGGGTTTTACCGTTTGGGCCGACGTGTTTTTCGTTGCTGGCGTTCTTGGGGGCACGGAAAAGTCGATCTCATAAAAGCCATAGAGGTTTCCTGTGATACCTATTTTTATCGGGTGGGAGAGCTGGTCGGGATAGATACTCTTTCTCAATTTGCACGAGCTTGTGGTTTTGGAAGGCCAACGGGGCTTGGTTTTCCAGGGGAAAAATCAGGTTTGGTTCCAGATCGTGCTTGGAAGCTTAGAGTCTTTAAAGTACCATGGCAAAAAGGAGAGACTTTAAACGTCGCCATTGGGCAGGGTGCGCTGATGGCCACCCCTCTCCAGCTTGCTAAGTTTTTGGCAGCGGTAGTGAATGGGGGGCATCTCTACAAACCTTGGTATGTTTACCAAGTTTTCGATCCTTATGGTGAGATTCTTGAGGAATATGGCCCAAAACTTGAAGGAAATCTCCCTGCCCACCCTAATACTTTGCGCCTTTTGAAAAAGGGTTTAGTGGCAGCTGTCAACGGTAAGGAGGGAACCGGAAAGGCCGCAAAATTAGAAAAAGTTACGGTAGGAGGAAAGACTGGAACAGCCCAGATAGTAGGGATGAAAAAACGTATCAAGAGTGAAAAATTACCTTACCTCAAACGTGATCATGCTTGGTTTATAGCTTATGCCCCGGCTTCTAAGCCCGAGATAGTAATGGTAGTCTTTGTGGAACATGGAGGCCACGGAGGTTCTGCTGCAGCTCCTTTGGCAGGAAAATTTTTGAAAATGTATTTTGAGGGAAGATGGTCTTCAAGTTAAAAAAGTTCGGTGGAATTTCTTGGTCTGTCCTTCTCCTTACGTTTTTTCTGCTGATAGCAGGGGCTTTAAATCAAGCCAGCGCTAGCATGGGCGGGATTCTCTTTAAAAAACAACTTCTTTGGTTCACATTAGGCGCTGGTTTGCTTCTCTTTTTTACGTTGATGGATTACCAAAAAATCCTCTCTCCTAAACTAATCTTCGGGGGGTATATTCTCTTATTAAATTTTCTGCTTATTTTAGTGATTAGGCATACCAGATGGCTCAGGTTGCCGGGTTTGAGTATCCAGCCTTCAGAGTTTGCCAAGCTTTTTCTGATTTGCCTTTCAGCTTTAATCCTTTACAGAAGAGAAGGGGAAGGCCTTGATGGAAAAACATTCTTGGGTCTTTCTCTTTTAGCCTTTCCCTTGGTAGTTTTAGTGGCGTTAACAGATTTGGATCAGGGAGGAATGCTCTTTCTTATATATCTTTCTTTTCTGGTGGTTGCGGGTCTTCCTCGGCGTTGGGTAGTGGTTACTATGGTTTCGATAGGAGTGATAGCCCTTTTGATGGGGCCTTATTTATGGGGGCTTCTGAAGCCCTACCAGCGGGCCCGGGTAGAGGCCTTTTTAAATCCTGAAGCCTTTGCTCTTGATCGTGGTTACCAGATAATTCAGGCTCTAATAGCTGTAGGTTCTGGAGGACTTAAAGGGCTGGGCTTTAAGGAAGGACTTTCTAGCCGCCTCAATTATCTTCCCGAAAAGCATACCGATTTAGCCTTTGCTGTTTGGGCCGAAGAGTGGGGTTTTATAGGGGCTTCTTTAGTAATTTTGGCCTATTTTTTTTTGATTTATCAAATTCTCAACATAGCGGCCCGGGTAAGAGAACCGTTAGGTCGTTATCTTTGTTATGGGGTAGCATCCATGTTTTTTTGGGAAGTTTTTATCAATATTGGCGGAATTCTTCACCTTTTGCCGGTAGCAAGTGTCCCTCTACCCTTTTTGAGTTACGGGGGGTCTTCGGTGCTGGCAAATATGGCTGCCATCGGATTGGTTTTAAACATTTCTCGTCGGCGTTATTCCTTTCGGTAAGCGTTTTGGAGGCCAAAATCTTTGAATTTTTCGCTAAAACTCTTTCTTTGGGATACAAAGAACGATTGACACCCCTTTGGAAATGATGTAAAAGCGCCAACATGAATAGTTATTCATTTAAAATTTCATTGCTTGAGGGGTTTAATCGATGCTGAGTTTTGACATCACTCTTTTCATCCAGATCATCGAAGCTCTAATAATGACGGCCATCTTAAATGTTATTCTTATCAAGCCCGTTATGCAGGTCTTGAAGGAGCGCAAGCAAAAATTTGATGGCCTGCGAGAAGAAATTGATCGTTTTACAAAAGGGGCGGAGGAGGCGCTTAAACAATATCATCAGCGTCTTAATGAAGTACGGATGGAGGCTAGTCGTAAGCGAGAAGAGTTAAAACAGCAAGGGCGGGCTGAGGAGCGTCGAATTTTAGAGGAGGCCACCAAGGAAGCAGATCAGCTCAAGCATCAGATGCTTTCCCAGCTTTCGCAACAATTACAACAGGTGAGGCAGGCTTTGCAGGCCCAGGTTGAAAATTTTGCACTTTCTATTGCGCAGAAGCTTTTAGGGAGGTCTTTATGATACGCCGTTTGGGGG
>JALSPG010000047.1 GCA_026986115.1 Thermodesulfobacteriales bacterium | reverse complement strand
AAGTGTAGGATTTGACCCTCAAAGATTGGCCATGCTTGCTGCTATTTTGGAAAAAAAGGCCGGGCTGAGTTTTTACGATCAAGATATCTATCTCAATGTGGTAGGAGGTCTTCGCCTGGATGAGCCAGGAGCGGATCTTGCCGTCATTTTGGCCCTGGCCTCAAGCCGGCTGGAGAAAGAGCTCCCCCCTGCAACCGTGATCTTCGGAGAGGTCGGTCTCACCGGAGAAGTTCGCCCGGTGACACAAGCAGAAAAACGTCTCAAAGAAGCCTTCAAATTGGGTTTCAAGCAGGCTTGCCTCCCGCAAGGAAACTTGAGAAACTTCCAGAACAAAAGCCCTAGCAAAATAATAGAAGTTTCTAACCTCCAAGAGGCCCTGGAAATACTAATTTTGTAAAATTATTTTTTCTTGCACCCCTTGAGCGGTCGCATTATGATGCCTCAAAATTCTTAAAACTTTCCATCAGGAGGCGTGATATGGCGATTTGCCACGTAACAGATCAGGACTTTGAGGAGAAGGTTCTGAAGTCTGATATTCCTGTATTAGTAGATTTTTGGGCTGCTTGGTGTGGGCCTTGCCGTGCCATTGCTCCGGTCATTGAGGAACTTGCCGAAGAGTATGCGGGAAAACTCAAGGTCTGTAAGATGAATGTAGACGAAAACCCCATTACTCCTGGCAAATTTGGGATCCGGGCCATCCCTACGCTTATTTTCTTTAAGGGAGGGCAACCGGTAGATCAAATTACCGGAGCAGTAGCCAAATCCACTATTGAAAGTGTAATCAAGCGTATTTTAGACTAGCCTTATGGCTGAAATTTATGACTTAGTAATTATAGGCGGGGGGCCAGCAGGGCTTACAGCTTACCTTTATGCGGCCCGTGCCCGCCTTAAGACGCTCCTCATCGAAAAACTTTCCCCTGGCGGACAGGTTTTAGTTACCGATTTTGTAGAAAATTATCCTGGTTTTCCTGAAGGTCTTCCTGGCTGGGAGTTGATGGAGAAGTTCGTGGCCCACGTCAAAAAATTGGGCTTTAACCAAAGGCTTGGTGAAGTTGTAGGGTTAGAAGTAGAAGAAAAAGGGATCAAGAAGATTAAACTTGCCGGCGGCGAAGAGATCAAAGCCCGTGCCGTGATAATTGCCACCGGCGCTTCTCCTAATAAACTCGGAATTCCAGGCGAAGAAAAGCTTACCGGCAAAGGGGTCTCTTATTGTGCTACCTGTGACGGGCCTTTCTTCCGTGACCAGATAGTAGCAGTGGTCGGCGGTGGAAATACGGCTGTACAAGAAGCCATTTTCCTCACTAAATTTGCCCGAAAGGTCTTTCTGATCCATCGTCGAGATCAACTCCGTGCCCAAAAAATTCTCCAGGAAAGGGCCTTTGCCAATCCCAAGATTGAATTTATCTGGAATACGGTAGTAGAAGAAATTCTCGGAGAAGACAAAGTTGAAGCCTTGAGGCTAAAAAATCGAAAGACCGGTGAAGAAAGTTTCCTCCGTATCGATGGGATTTTTATTTTTATTGGTATGCGGCCTCAGTCTGAATTTGTTAAAGGGCTTTTGCCTACCGATGAAAGAGGCTTTATCATAACTGATTGCGAAATGCGCACGGAAATTCCGGGTATTTTTGCCGCTGGAGATGTGCGGGCCAAGGCCTGCCGCCAGATTATCACCGCTGCGGGTGACGGGGCTACCGCCGCTTATATGGCAGAACATTACCTTTCTTCTGGATCATGAGAAAGCTTTGGATCTATTTCCTCCTTTTGGTTTTTCTCTGTTCTTGTGGAGGCCCTCATGAGGGAGGGCTCCTTTCTTGGTTCAAAAAAGGCTCAAAGGTAGAAGCACCTGACCCAGAACTTGCCCAGCTGGTAGAAAAAGCCCTCAAATACTATCGTAAAGGGCATTGGGAGCTTGCCGAAGAGGCCTTTCGAGCCATAAGAGATCGCTACCCCGACACTCCTTACGCCTTATGGGCAGAACTCAAGCTTGCAGACTGTAAATTCTACGCCAAACAATACCTCGAAGCCATCGTCCTTTACGAAGAGTTTGAAAAGCTCCATCCCACTAATGAGGCCATTCCTTACGTCATTTATCAAATCGGGACGTGCTACTATAAACTTATGCTCTCGCCTGATCGAGACCAATCTTTTACCAAAAAAGCAATAGAAAATTACGAAAGATTGATAGAACGTTTTCCAGATTCTCCCTATGTAGTAGAAGCCCGCCAGAGGATCAAAGAGTGCCGTGAACGCTTAGGAGAACATGAACTTTACGTAGCCCGATATTATTTCCGCACCAAAAGATATCGGGCAGCCTACTGGCGAATCCTCTATCTTTTGCAAACCTACCCCAATACTCGTGCTGCCCATAAGGCCCAAACTTTGGCACAGAGGTATTATGCCAAGGCCTTGGAAGAAACAAGAGCCCTTGCAGCAGGCACTCTTAAGGATTTTTGGGGAAAACCTGTCCGTTAATTTGCCTTTTGTTTTAAATTATCTGTCCTTGAGTTCTTCAGGTAAAATTTCTTCAAGCCCTTCTATTTCTTCAAAAAGATCTAAAGATTCTTCGCTTTCTTTTTCGGTAAAGCTCTCCTGAAGAGAATTTTCTAGGTCCTCTGGGGTAAGTTCAATTTCAGGAAGTTCCTCCACGGCTTCGAGTTCTACTTCGTCTATATCTGGCAAAGGAGGCTCTTCCTTTAATTCTTCTAACTCTTCCAGAGCCATGTCAGAGGTGTTGGCTGCCGCAAGAGTTTCTTCTTCGGCCGGGGAAAATAATTCTTCTTCAGGGGATTCGAGTTTGTCAAATAGGATTTCTTCTTCGGGGCTCAAAAGCTCTTCTTCGTCTTCTTGCCAAAGGCTTTCAAGAAATTCAAAATTGGGCTCGTAAAAAGGACCAAAGAGTTGGGCAAGCTCGGAAAGATCTTCCTGACATTCTGGACAAATTTGGAAATACTCTGCCACGATGTATTTACATTTTGGACAGCGCATGATTCCTCCTGGCCAGTAATACAAAAAAAATTTATAATGGCGCCATGAAAAGGCTTCTTTATATACTTATCGTAATCTTGAGCCTCGGCTTGATAAATTGCAGCGGTGCTCCAGAGAGAAACTTAGCCTCTGAAGCCTGTCTCATCCGTAAAGGGCTCTCCACCCGCACTGAAGTTTATCAGCTTTTGGGCCCCCCAGACAAAATCACCCGTAGCCCTTCTGGCACTGAAGATTGGTATTATTATCATGTAAATAAGAGCACTCTCAAAAAAATTCCCTTTCTTGGTGAAAAGCTCGGTGAAGAAGAAGTAGAAATTCTTAAAATAAGTTTTCGGGGAGACAAGGCCGTTGATTGTATTTACTTTGTAAAGAAGAAAAGATGAATTACCGCGAACCAGACATTTATCAAAAAGCCCGCGAACGCATGGTCGAAACCCAAATCGCCGCCCGCGGCATTAGAGACCCACGGGTGCTGGCGGCGATGCGCAAAGTCCCACGGCATCTTTTTGTAGACGAGGCGTTAAGAGATCAAGCTTATGGGGATTATCCCCTCCCGATAGGCGAAGGGCAAACCATTTCCCAACCCTACATTGTAGCCCTCATGACCGAAGCCCTGGAACTCAAAGGGCCAGAAAAGGTATTGGAAGTGGGTACAGGGTCAGGTTATCAGGCTGCTATCTTAGCAGAACTTGCCCGCTGGGTATATTCTATCGAACGTTATCCTAGCCTTGCACACCGGGCCAAGAGGATCCTAGAAAAACTTGGTTACAACAATATTATCATCAAAGTAGGAGATGGAACCAAAGGCTGGCCCGAAGCCGCCCCTTTCGATGCCATCATTGTCACTGCTGCTGGCCCAAAAATTCCAGAACCCCTAATCGAACAGCTTAAAGATGGGGGACGTCTGGTTATGCCGGTGGGAGACGAATGGTCTCAATACCTCATCAAAGTGACTAAAAAAGGCGATAGATTACTTAAAGAAAACT
>JALSPG010000046.1 GCA_026986115.1 Thermodesulfobacteriales bacterium | reverse complement strand
CCTTTGACCGCTTTGAAGAAGGCCGGCGTCCGGGGCACTCCCACCGGGGTCTTAACCAGTTCATCAAGGTCTGAAACGAGGCCTTCAAGATAAAAAGGTAATCCACAGGCTCCGTAAGAGATTTCTTCTCCCTGTTCCAAAAGTAAGACTTCAGCTTCGGGCTGAAGGCGTTTTACTCTCGCAGCAGCCTTTGGGCCACAAGCGACTCCGCCAATTACCACTATTTTTTGACCCATCTTACTCCTCCTTTGGTTATATTTATTGAGATTTTTTCTCAAAATCTTTTATCAAAGTCAACGGCCTTCTTTTAATTCCTGATTTCTCCTAGGGATTAGCTCTGAATTTCTTTGACAATCGCAATCAAAAAAGATTAATCTTCAGAAAGAATCTTTAAGAGGTGAGCTTTATGGCGGAGATGGCCCCCCTTTTGATAACTCCTGAAACAAGGCCTAAGTTGCGTGAGATTTTTGAAAAAGAGCTTTCCTTTGTTAATCTGGATCTCTGTCTGACCTGTGGAATGTGTGCCAGCGGGTGTCCGGCCAGCGGAATCGATGGCCTTGATCCTCGCAAATTTTTGCGTCTTATTATGTTTGGTGCAGACGAAAAAATTCTTTCTTCTCAATGGATCTGGGTCTGCACCCTCTGTGACCGCTGTCGTTATGTCTGCCCCATGAACATAAATATCGCTCGCATGGTCTATCGAATTCGGGGAATGGTCCCCAAAGAAAAGCGCCCTCCCAATCTCCAGCGTTCCTGCGAACTTCAGAAAAAGACAAATTCCACAGGTATTCCCAACGAAGACTTTGTCTGGGTGGTAAACGATGTCTTAGAAGAGGCCCGGCAGGAACCAGGCTGGGAGGACTTGAAGGCTCCCATTGATAAAAAGGGGGCGGAATATTATCTCAACCAAAATGCCAAAGAACCCACCGTGGAACCGGAAGAAATGGTCCACCTCTGGAAGATTCTTCACGTCGTAGGGATCGACTGGACTTATTCTTCCAAGTGGTGGGATGGCGCCAATTATTGTCTCTTCACCGGGGATCCGGAAGACTGGGAATATACCTTACGCAAACAGGTTGAAACCATTGAGGAGCTTGGCTGTAAGTACTACATCAACACCGAGTGAGGGCACATGTTTTATGCAGTCCTGGAAGGGCTGCGGCGGTTTAAAATTCCTCACAGCTTTAAGTTCGTGAGCATCATAACCCTCTACGCCCGCTGGATCCGGGAAGGTCGCCTGAAAGTCGATCCTTCCTGGAACAAAGAGGGCCTTAAGGTTACGGTGCAGGATCCTTGTAAGCTTGTTCGCCAGGGGCTTGGAGATCAGGTAGCAGAAGATCTGCGTTTTGTCATTAAAGCCGTTGTAGGCGAGGAAAATTTTGTGGATGTTTATCCCAACATGTCCAATAATTATTGCTGCGGAGGTGGAGGTGGAAGTATCCAGGCCGGTTTTCGGGAGAAGAGAATGCGTTTTGGTCGCTACAAATTCGAACAGGTGGCCAAGACCGGAGCAGATATTGTAGTAACTCCGTGTCACAACTGTCATACCCAGCTTATTGATCTGGGGACTTACTATAAGGGAAAGTTTAAGGCCGTCCATTTGTGGAATTTGATCACCAAGGCTTTAGTGCGCTAGGAGGAGGCTATGGGGGCCGGTTCGGTATTGGTGGTAGGGGGAGGAATTGCCGGGGTCCAGGCGGCCCTTGATCTTGCAGCAGGGGGTTTTTATGTCCACCTGCTGGAACGCGGGCCGGCTATCGGGGGCGTGATGGCCCAGCTCGATAAGACCTTCCCCACCAACGATTGTTCCATGTGTATCCTTTCCCCCAAACTTGTGGAAGTGGGAAGGGATCTCAACATAAATCTTCTCACCCTTTCCGAAATCCTTGAAGTTTCGGGAGAGCCCGGGAATTTCAAGGTCCGCATCCGAAAAAATCCCCGTTATGTGGATGAGAGTAAATGTATCGCCTGCGGGCAGTGCGCGGAAAAATGCCCTAAAAAGGTTCCCAATGAGTTTGACCGGGGCCTCTCCCAAAGGAAGGCCATTTATCTCCTCTATCCCCAGGCCGTTCCCTTGAAATATGCCATTGATCCTCGCCACTGCATCTGGCTTAAAAAGCCCGGCCGTTGCGGTTTTTGCGCCAAAGTGTGCCCGGCCGGGGCCATCAATTTTGAAGACCAGCCTCAGGAGCTGGAACTTGAAGTAGGTGCCATTATTCTGGCCCCTGGTTTTGAAACCTACGATCCCACTCCGCTCGAAAACTTTGGTTATCGGCGTCTGCCCTATGTCATGACCGCCCACGAATTTGAGCGTTTGCTTTCGGCCTCCGGGCCCACCCGCGGAGAACTTATAAGGCTTTCTGACGGCCGCATCCCCCGCAAAATAGCCTGGATTCAATGTGTGGGCTCGCGAGACATCAATCGGGCCAAGGTTCCTTATTGTTCTTCAGTCTGCTGTATGTACGCCCTGAAACAGGCCCTTATTGCCAAAGAGCATATCAAAGGCCCCTTTGAGGCTGCCATCTTTTATATGGACATGCGCACTATGGGAAAGGGTTTTGAGGCCTATCTTGAAAGGGCCAGGCGCGAAGGGGTAAGGCTCCTGCGCTCGCGGGTGCACACCATCCTGCCGGCGGAAGAGGGGCTCCTTCTACATTATGTGGACGAAAAGGGAAACCTTAAGGACGAGTCCTTTGACATGGTAGTTCTTTCGGTGGGCTTAAAGCCCCACCCTACCCTACCCTCTCTGTCTCAGGTTCTTTCCGCCCCGCAGGACGAATTTGGTTTTCTCGAGACCAGGCTGCTTGAAAATCGCCCCGGGGTCTTTGTCTGCGGGGTTGGGGCCGGCCCCAAAGATATTCCAGAAACGGTGGTAGAGGCCAGTGCGGCAGCCGCCAGAGTGGAAAATCTCCTGGCCGAGGCCCGCCACACAGAGACCCGGGAAAAGACCTACCCTCCGGAACGATTCGTCTTCCCGGAGGCTCCGCGAATTGGGGTCTTCATCTGTCATTGCGGGATTAATATTGCAAGTGTAGTGGATGTGGAGGCCGTTACCACCTTTGCCAGGGAACTTCCCGATGTCGTTTACGCCGGGCATAATCTTTTCACCTGCGCTCAGGACACCATCAATCGCATTGTGGCGACGATAAAAGAAAGGCAGCTCAACCGGGTGGTGATAGCGGCCTGCACGCCTCGCACCCACGAACCCCTTTTCCAGGAGACCTTACGAGCAGCAGGGCTAAACCCCTTTCTTTTCGAGATGGCCAACATCCGGGATCAGGACTCCTGGGTCCACCCTGATGATCCGGAACGGGCCACCCAGAAGGCCAAAGAGCTGGTCCTTATGGCGGTTAATCGGGTGCGCCTCAAAAGGCCGGTCCCCCTGGCTACCATCAAGGTGAGGCGGGCGGCCCTGGTTGTGGGCGGGGGCCTTTCTGGAATGCAGGCTGCTCTTTCTCTGGCGAATCAGGGGTTTGAGGTGGCCCTGGTAGAAAAAAGCCAGGAGCTTGGAGGCTTTGCCAGAAGGCTTTTCCGTGAGGTTTACGGAAAACCGTTAAAGGTGTTGGCGGAAGAGCTCGCCGCAAAAGTCGCTTCGCATCCGCGAATTGATGTGCGGCTGGGGGTGACGATTTCTAATGTAGAGGGTTCTGTGGGCAATTTTAGAACCACCCTGAGCGATGGCAATGTTATTGAACACGGGGTGGTCATTATTGCTACCGGAGCCAGGCCTTATCTTCCCCAAGGGCGCTTTGCTTTCGGCTACGGAGAAGACAAGCGGGTCAAGACCCTTCTTGAAATCGATGAGCTTCTGGAAAGAAAAGATCCTCTCCTTAAAGAGCTCCGCCAGGCAGTCTTCATCCAGTGTGTGGGTTCCCGGAACGAAGAACACCCATATTGCAGCCGGGTTTGCTGCACTCACACCATGGAACAAATCATAAAGCTTAAAGAAATAAATCCTGAGCTTGAGATTTTCGTTCTTTACCGGGATATTCGAACCTTTGGCAAAAAAGAAATCCTTTACCAGAAAGCCCGGGAGCTGGGAGCAGTTTTCATCCGTTACACTCCTGAGAGAATGCCGCAGGTAGAGACCAAAGAGGGCCTGAAGGTTTTGGTTTTCGATGAAATCTTAAAAAGAGACCTCGTCTTTGAGCCGAATCTTTTGATCCTGGCAAACGGTATTGTGCCGGATGCCGCAAGCCGGGAACTGGCCCAGTTCTATAAATGTGCCACCACCTCGGAGGGCTTTATGCTTGAGGCCCATCTGAAGTTGCGACCGGTTGATTTTGCAACTGAAGGCGTTTTTATGGCAGGCCTTTGCCACTATCCCAAGTTTGCCGAAGAAAGCCTTTCTCAGGCCCTGGCCGCGGCAGCCCGGGCGGCAACGGTGCTGGCAAAAGAGGATCTTCCGGCCGAAAGCCTGGTGGCGCAAGTTGATCCTCGCAGGTGCACCGCCTGCGGACAATGTGTGGCCCTCTGTCCTTACCATGCCCCAAGTCTTGAAGAGGTGCGCCCCTTTGGCCTGGTATCCGTAATAAATCCTTCTCTCTGTAAGGGATGCGGAAATTGTGCAGCGGCCTGCCGTTGTGGGGCCATTCAGGTCAAAAATCTCGAAGAGGAGCCGGTTTTGGCGGCGGTAGAAGGCTCTTTTGGAAGAATCTGGTATTAGGAGAGATCTATGTCTTGGGAGCCCAGGATAATAGCTTTTTTGTGTAATTGGTGCAGTTATGCCGGGGCGGATTTGGCCGGGGTTTCGCGTCTGCGCTATCCTCCCACCATAAGGATTGTGAGAGTCCCGTGTTCGAGTCGGGTCTCTCCCGCCATGATCCTTGACGCCTTGAAATCCGGGGCAGATGGAGTGTTGGTCTCCGGATGTCATCCGGGAGATTGCCATTATCTCACCGGGAATCTCTTTGCGCGCCGGCGGTTTTTTATGCTCAAAAAACTCCTGGAATTTGTAGGGCTTGAACCTGAAAGGGTCCAGTTTGCCTGGGTGTCCGCCTCGGAAGGAGATGTTTTCGCAAAAGTCGTCTCGGAACTTACGGAAAAAATCAAACTTTTGGGGCCCAACACCAGATTCCGAAAGATTCTCGGAGGTAAGATCTAAGGGTGAGGGAGAAATGCTTACGGAAAAGATAAGAGAAATCGCAAAAAAGCTCCTGGAAGAAGGAAAAATCGAGGCATTTTTATGTTATGAGGGCACTTCTCATCCCTTTCGCAACCGGGCGGTACTCGTTAAAAGCCCCGAAGAGGTCAAAAAACTCCTCTGGCCAAGCTTTGGGGTAATAAATCTCGCAACCCCTCTTCAGAAATTAAAAGGTCAGAAAGCTGGAATTCTGGCCACGGGATGTGTGAGCCGGGCCATAGTGGTTCTCATCCAGGAAGGACAACTCAAGAGAGAAGACCTATTCGTCGTGGGGGTTCCGTGCCCCGGGATGCTTGACCCTTCAAAAGTTAGAGACAAGGCCCCAGAAATAATCGATGTCATTGATGATTTAAAAGATGAAGTTTTGATCGTAACCCCTGAAGATAAAATTAAATTTTCAAGAGAAGAACTTTTAAGAAATAACTGTCAGGAATGCCGCCATCCTGTCCCTCCTCTTTACGACCTGTTATTAGATTTTTCAGGGCGTGAAAAATCTCCGGATCCCTACCGGCGAGTCCAGGAAATTGAAGATCTTACCCTGGAAGAACGGTGGCAGTGGTTTGAAAGAGAAGTTCTGAGGCGCTGTTTCAGGTGTTATGCCTGTCGGCAGGCCTGTCCGCTCTGCTATTGCCCAACCTGTTTTGTGGACGACTCCCGGCCCCAGTGGGTCGGAAAAACCCGAGACCTGATCGATACCGCCCTTTATCACCTGGTTAGGGCCTATCATCTGGCAGGGCGTTGTGTGGATTGCGGCTCCTGCGAGGCAGCCTGTCCGATGGATATCCCCCTGCGGCTCCTTACCAAAAAGCTTGAAAAAGAGGCCCTTCTGGCCTTCTCATTTGAAGCCGGCCTTGATCCCGAGGCCCCTCTCCTCTTTACTAGTTTTGACGAAAATGATCCAGAAGACTTTATGCTCACTTCTGAGCTTAAGGCCTCAGGAAAGATTTAGGAGGAGGCGATGTTTTATTTTTTGCCCCGTGAGGCTTTAAAAAACTGGCTTTCGGAGATCTCAAAGGTCCATGAGGTCTTTGTGCCGGTCTCTCCTTCCGGCTTTGGCCCTTATGAGGGAAAACTTTATCTTGAAAAGAAGACCAAGCTTTCTGCCAAAGAATTTTTCCTCCCCTGGCGGGAAGTGATTCTCAAATTTGAGGCTCGTCCCGGGGCTTTACCTTCTCCGGTCTTTTTTGAACCTGTTAAGGAAAGGATTATTTTTGGGGTTCGCCCCTGTGATGCCAAAGGGCTTACTCTTATCGAAAAGGTCTTTGGGGAAGATCCCTTCTTTCAAAAAAGACGCGAAAAGACCATTCTTCTGGGGCTTCTTTGCAAAGAGCCCGGAAGAGAATGCTTCGGCTGGGCCATGGGGGTTAATCCCTTTGCGGGCGAAGGGCTTGATGCCCTCTTTCTGGAGCAAGCTGAAGGCTACTTGGTAAAACTTTTGAGCCCTAAAGGAGAAAAATTATTCAAAGATCAGGAAGCGTTTGAAAAAGTTGGCGAAGAGGCCCAAAATTCTTTTAAGAAGGCCGAAAAGGAATTTCTGGAAAAACATCCCAAGGCCCCGGCCCTTGAGAAATTAAAAGAAGCCGATCTTTTGAAGCTTTACGAGGCGGATTTTTGGGAAGGCCTTGCCCTACCCTGCCTCAATTGCGGGATCTGCACTTTTCTTTGCCCTACGTGTTATTGTTTTGATGTGCAGGATGAGGTGGTGGGCCTGGAAGGTGAGCGGGTTCGTCTCCCTGAGGCCTGCATGTTTGAGCTCTACAGCCGACATGCCTCCGGGCATAATCCGAGGCGCTCTCCGGTGGCCCGTTTTCGAAACCGCTTCATGCATAAATTCAAGTATTTTCTCGACGAGTATGGAGAACCTCTTTGTGTAGGCTGTGGTCGTTGTAATGAAGAATGCCCTGCCGGGATAAATCTCTGGGAAGTAATTCGGGCCATGAGCACTCTTTAGGAGGTTTCCATGGTGGCAGCACCTAAAAAAGATATGATCCCTTATCCGGCAAGAATAGAACGGACGGTGGTGGAAACTGAAGACGGACTTCTGAAAAGCTTTTACCTGCGCCTGTTAGACGAAGAAGCCTCCAGAGAATTCTCGCATCGGCCGGGACAATTTGCCATGCTTTCGGTGCTTGGCAAGGGAGAGTGCCCCATCGGGATTGCCTCCGCCCCCTCAGAAAAACTCCTTATGTTTACGGTTTTTCGCACCGGCCTGGTAACAGACGCCCTGCATCGCCTTCCTGAAGGAACCATCATCGGCCTGCGAGGTCCTCTGGGAAACGGCTATCCCCTTGAAAAATTCAAAGGAAAAAACGTGGTCCTGATTGCCGGAGGTTTTGCAGTCACGACTTTAAGGGCCACTCTGGTCTATCTCCTGGAACACCGGGCCGATTATGGCGAGATCACCATGATATACGGGGCCCGCAATCCGGGGCTTTTGCTTTATAAACCCGAGCTTGAGGCCTGGAAAAAACGAGACGATCTCAAACTTTATCTTACCATCGATCGCGAGGCCCCTGGATGGGACGGCCTGGTGGGCTTTGTTCCCCAGATAACCGAACAGGTTGCTCCTTCGGGTGAAAACGCCGTGGCTTTAGTGTGCGGCCCTCCCATCATGATAAAGTTTACCCTTCCGGTTCTCGAAAAATGTGGTTTTAAACCGGAAGACATCTATCTTTCCCTGGAAAACCGTATGCGTTGCGGCCTGGGCCTTTGCCATCATTGTAATGTTGGGCCCTTTCTGGTGTGCAAAGACGGCCCGGTGATTACGCTGGCAGAGCTTAAAAAATTGCCTCCAGAATATTGAGTTTTTGAGACTTTAAAATTAGAGTTGCAAGCACACCAATTATTGAAAATTTAAGAAAGTAAATAAGAAGCCGTTTCTTTGTCGGTCTTCAGAATGTGATCACAAAGCCAGTTACTTAAAAAAGCAAAAAGATTTAACATAGCTTCTCTTTCATGTTCTCCACTTTTATAAGCATCAAAAACCCCTTGGAAATCTTGGACTTTATCAATAAAATAACGGTGTTCTTTTAAGTGGCGTTTATAAAGTTCTTCTGGCAATTTACCGTTGGCCTTTTTCATAAGCTCTTCTTCTGTACCAAAGTGCTCCACGGTGTATTCTTCTAAGAATTTTATGATTTCTTCAATTGGTTCGTGTTTACCTCCCCTTTTTAATAAAAAGTGAAGGGTGTTTAAGGTTTCAAGAAGCTTTTTATGCTGGGCATCAACTCTTTCTATTCCGGTTAGAAAAGCATCTTGCCATTTGATGAGGGACATGGAAGACCTCCTACCCTATTTCTATCTTTCTTTTCGAAAGAGAATTTTTTATCTTTAAATTCATGTCTCAAAAAATTTTCCTCTGGAAGGAAGAAGATCCTGAGAAAATTTGGCGTTATTCTCTAGTGTTATTGGCTTCCGATATCCCGCACGAAATAAAAAGAAGAAAAAATTCATATTTCATCTGGGTAGCAGAAGAATATTATTTCAAAGCAATTGAAGAAATAAAGATATATAAAAGAGAAAATCAGAAAAAAAGTTCGAAAAAGATGGAAAATCCCGATCTAGAGATAGAAAAAGTCTTTTGGTTCTTTTTCCTTCTTACAGCTGTCCTTTCTCTAAGTTTTCGTGCCTCTTGGCATGAGAAATTAATTTCCTACGGTATTTTAAAGGCAGAATTGGTAAAAGATGGCGATTGGTGGCGTTTGTTTACCTCCCTTTTTCTCCACCAAGATCCTCCTCATCTTTGGGGAAATATGCTTTTTGGAGGCCTTTTTTTCTGTTTTTTAAGTCCTTATCTGGGTTTTTTAAGAGGCTTGCTCCTTGTTCTTCTAAGTGGTTTTCTGGGTAATTTGGGCAGCCTATTCCTTCACGGAAATGATTATCAGGCGTTAGGCTTTTCTACTGCAGTCTTTGGTGAAATAGGGCTGCTTGCTGTGGTGGCTTCTTCTGGCTATCGTAAACTTCTAGTAGCTTCGGGTTTTGTCCTAGCTTTATTGGGTTTTTTGGGAAGCACAGGAAAAAATGTAGATCTGGTAGCCCATCTCACCGGAGCCTTTTCTGGAATAATATTAGGATTTCTTTATCTTTTTTTTCAAAACCTTTCTCCTAAGATTTAATTTTTCCCTCGGCTCTTACGAAATATTAAAAGGGAGGTTATATGTTTACGAACCAAAATCTCCTGGGGAAACCATTGGTGTTAAATCGGAGAATCGCAAAGGCCAAGCGAAAAAACCCCGTTTTTTTAGGAATTTTAATCCTTTCCCTTTTTGGTTTTGCTTTTTGTATTAGCGAAGTTATCCTTTCAGGCTTTGGAAAGAGCCTTTGTCAAGCCGATACTTGTCAGGTAGTTGAAAGTTTTGCTCTCCTTCCTCGTCCCCTATTAGCAGGAATAGCAGCTTCTTACTTCTTTATCCAGGCTCTTTTGGCCTATGGGGTGTGGAGGGGCTGGCCTTATGGACTCAACCTTTTGACTTTTTTAGCAACCGGAGCCTTAGGTCTCGAAAGTATTCTGCTTGGGAGGCAATTCTTTGATTATCATCTTTCTTGTCCTTTCTGTCTTACTGTAGCCGCCTTTGCTATCCTCTCTGCCCTTATGGCCCTTTTAGCTTCCAGAAAATTCGTAGTACTGGGAGCAATTACCGGGGCACTTTTAGCCTTTGCTTTGACTCCTCTTTCTGTTTCCCCTTTAAATAAAATTGCCACCAAAAGAATTTACCGTGGGAATCCGCAAGAAAAGATGATTTTGATTTATGCTCCCAATTGTCCTCATTGTCATGAGGTCCTTTCTTTTTGTAAAAATCTTTCCGATATAGATCTTCTTCTCTGTCCACGGCAAAAGGCCCAGGCGTTTATGCACACCTTAGATATAAAAGGAGTTCCGGTTTTAATTATAGATAGAGATGGAGAAAAAGAGATTCTGGTCGGCTCAAAACTCATTCTTTCTTACCTCAAATCTCAACAGGTTTCCCAGACAACTCTTCCTCCTTTAGAAGAACTTTTAGCTCCCGAAGGGATATGTTCCGAAGTACAAAAATGTGAACCTTAAGGAAAAAATCTGAGAGAGACTTGTTTAAAGATTTCCGCTAAAAAGACAAAAACACCTCCCAAAACCATCAATACCAGCCACCAAAATATCGTAATAGGTTCTGTTTGAAGATAGCGATTTAAAAGAGGGAAGTAAACGATCAAGAGCTGAGAAAATAACATCATCAATGCGCAGAGATTGAGCCATTTATTAGCAAAGGGAGAAATTTTCCAAAGAGGCAATCTTTCTGAGCGTGCCACGTAAGCCACTGGAATAGCCAATAACACAAATCCTGTAAAAAGGATGGTCTGAGAAATTACCAGAGAATATTTCTTCACCGCTACATTAAAGATCGGGAAGAGAAACAGGGAAAGTAAAAAGGCGAAGACTCCCAAAAGGAAAACCAAACGAGGCGTAAAAACCCCTTCTTGAGGAGGCCGGGGAGGCCTTTTCATAAGATCCGGGGCCGGAGGATCAACACCAAGGGCCAAAGCCGGAGGACCATTGGTCACCAAATTGATCCAAAGAATATGAATAGCTGTGAGAGGAAGGGGCAGGCCCGCTAAAAAGCCTGCTACTAAAACCAAAATCTCCGAAAGATTAAAGCTTAAAAGAAAAAGAAGATATTTTTTTATGTTATCGAAAATGGTGCGACCTTCTTCCACCGCTGCCACTATGGTAGCAAAATTATCATCAGCCAAAATGATATCTGCAGCCTCTTTCGCCACTTCGGTTCCAGAAATTCCCATTGCTATACCAATATCAGCCGCCTTAAGGGCTGGTGCATCATTTACGCCATCTCCTGTCATGGCTACAATTTCTTCTCGTTCTTTCAGAAGTTTTACAATACGTAATTTATGGGCTGGGGAAACTCTCGCAAAAACGCGAACCTTCTCAAGACGTTTTAGGAGATCTTCATCTGAAAGTTTTTCCAGCTCCTGGGCTTTGATGACATAAGCCATTTCTTTCTCTGGCACCAGACCCAACTCGTGGGCGATGGCAAGTGCCGTATGGGCGTGATCTCCAGTAATCATGATCACTTTTATCCCGGCCTCAAAACATTCTCTGATAGCTTCTTTGACTTCAGGGCGAGGAGGGTCTATCATCCCTTGAAGCCCAAGGAAAACAAGATTTCTTTCAATTTCCTCTAAAGAAGACGGAATTTCCGAAAGCTTTCGATAAGCAAAACCCATCACTCTTAAGGCTTTTGAAGCCATTTTTTCGGCAGTCTGAAGGATTAAAGTTCGCTTTGAAGGGGTAAGTTTTTCTAAGGTGTTGTTTTTTAAGTAAGTACCAGAAATTTCTAAAAGGGTTTCTACTGATCCTTTAGCAAAAACCCAATAATTCCCAGCCTTATCTTTTACGAGTACTGACATTCTCTTTCTTTCACTATCAAAAGGAAGCTCTGCTAATCTTATAAAACCTTCTGGATGTAATCCGGATTTGGCTGCTGCTACTAAAAGTGCTATTTCTGTAGGATCTCCCAAAAATTGTCCTTCTTCCAAGCGAGCGTCGTTACAGAGAAGGCCCGCTAAAAGAGTGAGCTTGAGGGCCTCATCCTTTTCAAGCAAAACCTTTTGGCCCTCATTTAAGATTTCACCTTCCAATTCGAAACCAGCTCCTCTTACTTCATAAAATTTTTCTGCGGCCCAAATAAGACGTACCGTCATTTCATTTTTGGTAAGAGTGCCAGTTTTATCAGTACAGATCACCGTGGTAGAGCCTAAAGTTTCTACGGCAGGAAGCCTTTTAACAATGGCCTTTCTTTTGGCCATCCGGGAAACTCCGATAGCCAAAGCTCCAGTCACCACCGCGGGCAAAGATTCTGGCACTGCAGCTACGGCAAGTGAAACTCCCCATAAAAACATTTCCAGAAAAGGGTAGCCTCTCAAGATACCGATCCCCGCTGCCAAAGCAGCTAAAACCAAAGAAAGGCCTCCAAGCCAACGGCCGATGATAGCAAGTTTTTTCTCAAGAGGAGTCCCTTCTTCCTCTACTGTCCGGAGAAGGCCTGCAATTTTGCCGAACTCAGTTTCCCGCCCTGTGGCCACTACTAGGGCTTTTGCCCTGCCCTTGAGAACAATCGTTCCTGCAAAGACCATATTCCTTCTTTCCGGAAGAGGGGTCTCTGGAGGAAGGAGAAGCGAAGCCTCTTTTTCAATAGCGGTAGATTCACCGGTAAGAGCAGATTCATCCACTCTGAGATTTATGCTTTCACTTAATCTGGCATCAGCGGCAATCTTGTCTCCAGGAGATAAAATAAGAATGTCTCCCGGCACCACTTCACGAGCCGGAATTTTGCGGGGTTTCCCCTCTCGCAGAACCACTGCTTCTGGAGCAGCCATCTCTTTGAGGGCCAAAAGGGCCTTATCTGCTTTCCATTCTTGGAAAAATCCCAAAAGGGCACAAGCAAAAACAATAAGTAGAATAACTATGGCTTCGATTTGGTCTCCAACTCCAAAAGATACCGCGGCTGCTATGAGAAGGATAACGATTAGAATATTTGCAAATTGAGAAAGAAAGATCTTTAAAGGAGATGGCCGAGCTCCTTCTTCTAGCTCGTTCGGGCCGAATATCTCAAAACGTTTTCTGACTTCGTTTTCAGAAAGACCGTTCGGAGTAGTCTCTAGAAGGTTGTAAAGTTCTTCTGGGGAAAGACTGTGAGGAGGTTTATAAAGTTTAAGAGAAGAGCCGGGGGAACTTCCCCCGAGCTCTTTAAGCGCTTTTCTTTTCACGTTTCATGGCAATGAGGCCGGTTCGTACTAGCTCTTTAATTCCCAAAGGTTTTAAAAGCTCAATTACGGCCTCAATCTTGCTTTCTGGCCCTGTAACTTCCACCGTATAAGTTCGCGGACTTACGTCTACCACCTTACAGCGGAAAATATCACACATCCTAAGCACTTCTGCCCGTGTTTCTTTCTCTGCCCGCACCTTAATGAGAGCCATTTCTCTTTCTACAAACTCACCCTCTTCAGTAACATCTACTACCTTATAGACATCAATCAGGCGACGTAACTGCTTAATAATCTGTTCAATAATCATATCGTCACCATGGGTGACGAGAGTAAGATGAGAAAGAGTAGGGTCAAGAGTTTCAGCTACGCAAAGACTATCGATATTAAAGCCACGGCCTGAAAAAAGGCCCACAATACGGGCTAACGCTCCTGGCGTATTTTCTACCAACACCGATAGGGTGTGTTTCCTTTCCATATCTCCTCCCTTTTTACACCAAGATCATTTCGGTAGTAGCACGCCCCGCCGGAACCATGGGGAAGACACCCTCTTCCGGGGCAATATGAATATCAACCAGGACCAGATTATTAGTCTCTAGCGCCTTTTTAAGTACTCCTTCCACTTCGTCAGGCTTGGTGGCTCGTAATCCAACTGCTCCGTATGCCTCTGCCAACTTAACGAAGTCTGGGATGGTAGAAAATTGGACTGCGGAATAACGGCGATCATAAAAGAGTTCCTGCCATTGCCGCACCATTCCTAGATAGCCGTTGTTTAAAATAATGACCTTTATAGGTAAACGTTGATCCATTGCGGTTGCCATTTCCTGAATATTCATCTGAATGGATCCATCACCTGCGATGTCAATGACCAACTTATCAGGATTTGCCATTTGGGCCCCTATTGCCGCCGGAAAACCATACCCCATCGTCCCCAGACCACCCGAAGATAGAAGGGTGCGGGGTTTGTCAAATTTATAGAATTGAGCTGTCCACATCTGATTTTGTCCCACTTCAGTACAGACAATGGCATCTCCTTTGGTAAGCTCGTAAAGCTTTTCTATTACAAATTGAGGCTTTATATGCTCCCCATCCTGTTTGTAAGTGAGTGGGTAACGTCTCTTCCAAATATCAATTTGTTCCCACCATTCTTTGAATTGTTCTTTCCAGAGCTTGGAAGGCCGCCCCACTTCTTTAATAATTTCAAGGAGCTTGGCAAGGGCCCGCTTACAATCTCCTACAATGGGTACATCCACTCTTACATTCTTTTGAATAGAGGTGGGATCGATATCAATGTGCACAATCTTAGCCATCGGAGCAAAAGCGTCTACTTTTCCGGTAACCCGATCGTCAAAACGAGCGCCTACCGCGATAATCAGATCACTGTTGGCCACCGCCATGTTGGCATAATAAGTCCCGTGCATCCCTAGCATTCCGAGGGAATATTCATGTGTGCCGGGAAAGCCACCAAGGCCCATGAGGGTCATGGTAACCGGAATATGCAAAAGCTCGGCAAGCTCCCTTACCTCTTCGTGGGCCCCAGAAGCAATTACTCCTCCTCCTACTAAAATCACCGGTCGAGTGGAAGCCTCAAGAAGCCGATAGGCTTTTTCTACCTGTCTTTTATGCGGTTCATAAACCGGGTTATAGCTCCGAAGCTTGATCTCTTCGGGCCATTGAAATTCTGTTTTGGCCTGCTGGATATCCTTAGGAAGGTCTACCAATACCGGCCCCGGTCTTCCCGTACGGGCGATGTGAAAGGCAGCTTTAAGGGTCCAAGCAAGATCCTCTACTCTTTTCACCAAGAAATTATGCTTGGTACAAGGTCGTGTAATACCTGTAATATCTACTTCCTGAAAAGCATCGTTTCCAATAAGTTTGGTAGGAACCTGCCCGGTAAGGACTACAATGGGAATAGAATCCATATAAGCCGTAGCAATCCCTGTAACCGTATTGGTAGCTCCTGGGCCAGAAGTTACTAAACAAACCCCCACCTTTCCGGTAGAACGAGCCAAACCATCTGCCGCGTGTGTTGCCCCTTGTTCATGACGAACTAAGACGTGCTTGATTTCCGGGGTCCGATAAAGTTCATCATAAATATCGATTACTGCCCCACCAGGATAGCCGAAGACAATATCAACCCCTTCCCGTTTCAGGGCCTCTACAATAATTTGAGCACCAGTCATTTTTGTAGCCACTCTTACTTTCCCTCCTCCATCTTACGATATTTTTCAACAATTGCCATTATCTGATCTTTAAGGGCTAATTTGCGCACCTGAATTTTCTTCTTTTCTACCTCTTCTTCCGAGGTAAGATAAGGACG
>JALSPG010000045.1 GCA_026986115.1 Thermodesulfobacteriales bacterium | reverse complement strand
AAAGCTTTTCTCAGAGGTGCTTGGCTTGCGCGGGCCACCATCATAAGGCCAATAAACTTCGGAATCGTCCGTAAAGATGGTACGGTCAGTTCCATTCTGTTTGAACCCACTCTGCCAGTATTCCATGCTCATGGCAGGGATCTTGATACGGCCGATCATGACCCGAAACTCTTTATATTTCTGCCACTGAACGATGGCATCGTGCACGTTGACTTTGCTCTTAGGCTCAAGTTGCACGTGGACAAAGTATTTCCAGTATTTATTGGGAGCGGTGCCATCTACGAAGAACCGCAGACGGCGCATGGTAAAGGAGCTATAGTTTTCGTTGGAGTTGGCAATATCTTCGTCCCGGCTCAAATAGGTATAACGAAACTGAATACCGGTGCGAAAACGGAACTTATATTCCCGGTTTTTCTCAGGATTCTTATATTCAATACGGAAACCATTCTTCCAATAGGCCTTCCAGTTAACCGGAGCCTTCTCTTCTACGGCCTTTTCCGTCTGGGCCTGCTTCTTCTCAAGCTCTTCGATACGTTTGAGAAGCATCTGCACCTGTGCTTTCAGGGCCTCAATCTCTGCATCTTTAGAATAAGCCTTTACCGGCCCTGTCCATAAAAGGACCAGTAAGAAAGAAAATAACGTCAAAAACCCTACCAAACTCCATCTGCCACCCATTCCATACCTCCTTACTTGGTTTTTGATATTCCATAGCCCAAATTAAGCTTTTTGTATAGCATTTTTTTGCTTTAATTGTGATTCTTTGATCCTTTTCTCCAAAACATCTGCTAAACTCTTCATTTCCTGAACCGCTCTTCCACTTTCTTTGATAATCTCTTCGATCTTGCTGAAGACCGGAAGTCTTCCTTTGAACTTCTTGAAGAGCCAGTAAGCGGGAAGATAAAGCACCACAAAAGTAAAAATGTAATTCACCGAAGATCCCAGACCCGGAACATTGAAAGGAAGCGGAAATTCCACCGTCCCAAAGCGCATCTGCATCCAGGCAAGCACAAAGGGGATGGGCACCAAACAGGCCGCCGAATGAGCAATGCTTAAGAAGAAGAGCTTTCCATAAACATCATTAGCTTCTTTATTGAAGGTGTGGTAGGACTCGTTATCTCCCTTCTTCACCGCTTCCACGGCGAGATTGTTCCAGTGAATAAGATCATTGGTGAGCTTTTTCACGTGGTGTCGATTCATATAAACCGCCAAGCCCACGAGCAATTCTCCGAGGACAACACAAAGGGCTGCCAGGAGAAAAGTCCCCAGGAAATAGGCCAAGACCGGATCCTCCACCAGGCGATAGAACGGGATGAAAACCTTATCGAGATAGAGCAACCACTTTTCGTACATGCCCCCTCCTTCTCATAAGGGGGGCGGCGAAAGCGCCCCCTTCATCTTCATTAATAAGGTGGAACGATGCTGCGCCCTAAGAAACCCTTAGAGGTGTAACGCAGACCAACGTAGATCGCGAGAATGACGAAAAGACGCTTGAGCCAGATATCCGGGATGTACTTCTGCGTGCGCGGACCAACCATGGAGCCGATGAAGATCCCGATAAGCTCTGTTCCAATAAGAGGCCACCATACCTGAACCCCTTTAAGCACCATATAGGTGGTGATACCCACGATCATCTTTACAAAGACCACGAAGGCCGAAGTCCCGGCGACGATGAACATGGGAAGCTTGACGATGTCGGTCATGAAAGGCACCAGGAGGAAGCCACCACCGATACCGAGAAAGACGGCGATAGTGGCAATAATTAAGCCGCCAAGGGCTGCCACTAGGGGATTGAAACGGAATTCAACTCCGTAAAAGGTGAAGACACATTCGGTTAGACCGAACTTCACCACCTTAACACCTTCGGCCTCACCACCCTTTTTGGCTGCCTCTTCAAAACGCTTGGCTGCTTCACGGGCTGCCTTACGCTTGGCTCTGGCCCGCTCCGTCGTTCCGTACCACATAAAGCCGGCTACGGCGAAGACTGCCAAACCAAAGTAGCCGATATAAGCCTTAAGACTAACCTTTCCGGCGGTAAGCTCTGCAATACCTACCGCACCACCCACCGCCCCAATGGCCAAAGCGATGGCCAGCGGGCCTACAATACGCTTCATCCGCCAGTAGTTGATGGTGGAGACGCAGGCTGAAAGGCCGACCAGAAACATGTTAGAAACGCGGATAGTATCGGTAAGGAATTTGTTTAAAGCAGGATTGGTCTTTTTAAAGCTCTTGGCGTAATTTGCCAAGCCAAAAATAGTAATGTGGCCAACACCAGCCATGATACCACCAAAGGCTCCCACGGTAGAGAAGATCCACCCTACCCAGATTGCCCACAAAAGACCAGCAATAGGGTTGGGTTTAGGAGCCCCGGGAATGCCCAGGTAACCGCGAGGAGCATTAGGATCAATGCATCCTTTTGTACAGGTAGGGGTGCAAACCGGGGTCTTAGCGATAATCTTTCCAAGTTTGCCTTTGAGGCCCAAAGAGTCGTTAAGTAAAACATTACACCCCGCTGCTCCAACTGCCTTGGGAGCCTCAGCTACCGCTTGTGTCGCAGCCTTGTGGGCCTCCTCGGCCATTTTCTCGGCCTCTGAGGAGGCATAAACCCCTGAATAAAGACAGTAAACCCAAAGAAATACAAGAACAATAAAAGCCGGCATCAAAAACTTCGTTACTTTACCCACCTTTTTCATTTATCCCCCTCCTCTAAGAAGGTTTTATTGGGAAAGAAAAAATCCACCTTACGCCACAAAAACATCTGCTTCTGAAAATTTCACCTCCCTTCACAAAAATTCCGATAAAAACTAAGCAAAGAGAAGGCCAAAAAGGGGGGAAACAAAAAATAAAATCTGAGCTGATTTGCAGAGATTATTTTGAGAAAATTTCTAGAAAAAATATTTTAGATGCAACATTTTTGTTGCAGTGCAACAAAACAGTTTATCGCTCGCGGAAATCTTCTGACCGGACGCCATATTGGCGCATAAGACGTTGGAAAGCTTGTCTTTCAAGGCCTGCAAGGCGGGCAGCTTGGGTTACATTTCCTCCGGTTTTAAAAAGGAGATTTTCTACGTAACGACGCGAAAAAGAGGTTAAAAGCTCTTTTTTGGCCTCAGAATAGGGTTTTTCAAAATAATCTATGAAGGGGTCAAGTCTTGGAGGAGGATCTTCTTTTTCTATGAGATCTTCAGGTGTAATTATATCTCCTTTAGAGAGTAATACTGCACGCCGGATGACATTTTGAAGTTCGCGCACATTGCCTTTCCAGGAATTTTTAAGCAGATATTCTAAAGCTTCAGAACTAAAATTAAGCCCCTCTCGCCCATACTCCTCGCTGTATTTTTCTAAAAAGTACATGGCTAAGGGCAAAATATCTTCTTTTCTTTCCCGAAGGGGAGGAACATGAATAGTCACCACGTTTAGGCGGTAATAGAGATCTTCCCGAAAGACCCCGGCCTTAATTTTGGCCTCCAGATCCTGGTTTGTAGAGGCGATAACCCGCACGTCAACAGGAATGGTTTTGGTAGAGCCCAAGGGGCGTATTTCTTTTTCCTGTAAAACCCGAAGGAGTTTGGTTTGAATACTTGGTGGAATGTCTCCGATCTCATCCAAAAATATTGTAGAACCATTAGCAACTTGGAAAAGACCTTCTTTATCTGTGGTGGCACCAGTAAAGGCCCCTTTGACATAGCCAAAAAGTTCAGACTCCAATATATGCTCTGGTACCGCGGGGCAATTAACAGTAATTAATTCTTTGTCTCTTCTATCGCTCAAGATATGAATAGCCCGAGCAATTAATTCTTTCCCGGTCCCAGACTCGCCCCTAATAAGCACCGTAACGTCACTTCTGGCCACCCGCTCTACCATATCTAAGACCCGCTGGAGTGCTGGAGACTCCCCGATAATTCCAAGTCTTTCCCAAGCACAAGTCACCACTTTTTGTTTGAGATGTTCATTCTCCTTTAAAAGAGCAGTGCGTTCCAAAGCTCGCTCTACGATATGAAGGATGCGATCGCTATCAAAGGGTTTCTGAATAAAGTCATAGGCTCCGATTTTTAAAGCTTCTACTGCCATTTCGATGGTGCCGTAGCCGGTAATCAAAATGACAGAAATGGT
>JALSPG010000044.1 GCA_026986115.1 Thermodesulfobacteriales bacterium | reverse complement strand
AATGTGTCCTTGGCAAAGGAAAAGATTCATTCTAATGTAGAGGTTGATTTTGGGTTCTGACCGAGCCTGACAGATGGAGCCTCTGGAGGGGGCAACTGTCAGATTAAGTCTAAACTTTTACAGTTTATATGGCGGCTATGGAGCTTGAGAAGAAATGGCGCCGACCCATTAAAGACTGGCCCTCAATTTATGCCCAGATAACAATTTTATTTGAGGACCGGTTATAATGAAATTTACACAAAAGGGTGGACAGTCCCCCCATCGAAGGGAAGATGGTCGGGACGGCAGGATTTGAACCTGCGACCCCTTGTCCGTATTCCTGGACTATTTGATAAGCTATTGATTGATGGTCGGGACGGCAGGATTTGAACCTGCGACCCCTGAGTCCCGAACCCAGTGCTCTACCAGGCTGAGCCACGTCCCGATCCCCAATTAATATTAAGATACTCCCCTTGACTGTCAAGAACGACGGGCATGGAGCCGCGCCATTACTGTCAAAACCGTCTGATGTTCGATACGCTTGAAATCTACCCGAGGTACCTTTCCTTCTTCCAGTGCTTCTAAACGTTTGGCTTTAGCTTTTTTGCTCCCAAAAACCTCTACTCTTTCGACGATTTTCTCGTAATAACGTTGTTCTTTCTCAAAATTAATAGGACGGCGTCGAATTTGATTAAGCTTCATGATAAGATAATTAAGTCGTCTTATTTGACGCACTTTATGTTCTTCTTCCTCCATGTGTTCTAAGAGATCTTCTACTGTTTTGATCTCTCGTAAAAGTTCAACCTCAGGAGGCAAAAAACCTGCATTTTTCAAAACCTTATAGGCCAACCGCAACTCCTCCGGCACATTACTTAAATCTTCAAGCTGAATGGGTTTCCCTTTACCGGGAAGATTTTCAAATTCGCCATTTTTCATGGCCTCTTGAATACGTTGTTCCGCCAAACGCTGAAACACAAGAAGAGACACTAACCTTCCCCCTCCTTTGATTTAGATCCTACTTTTTCCATCAGACGGGAAAGTTTTACCTGGAGAAAATCAAGCTTGTTTTCAGCCGGCTTAAGAGATATCAATTCTTGATAGTATTTGACCGCGTCACCCCATTTTTTTTGAAGCTCCGCCACGCGTGCCAAATCAAAATAGGCAATTTCTTCCAGACCTATATTAGCTGATGCCCCTTTTTGGTAATAACGAGCCGCGTCTGAATATCTTTTCTCATCTTCGGCAAAATATCCAACACCCATTTCCGCAGCAACTTTAAGGGCTCCCTTAGTTTTAGTAGCTACCCTTTTAAGCTCTTCTTCTGCCTTTTTGAGCTCGCCTTTTTCAAAATATATCTCGCAAAGAGATAACCTGGCTTCCAAAGAGACCGTGGTGCCATCGTATTTTTTTATTACTTCTTCAAGAAGGCCCTTTTTCTGTCCTTCATTGGTTGTCATAAGGGCTTTGGCATAAAGTAAAGTCGCCTCTTCTAGATGCTTTTGGCGGTAATAGTTATAAAAAGCCCAAAGAGAAGCCAAAAATACAGCAGTTATCGCCACTATAATTATCTCTCGTAAATGTTCTTTCGCAGCTTTTACCCACTTCTCGTGGAGAACTAAAATTTCTTCCTCTGGTTTGGGGACTTCTTTTTTCTTGGCCATTACTTCCCTCCGAAATAATCATCCCAACGGAAAATAAGAGGCTCAACCCCTTCCTTGAGGACCCCATGATCTACAACGTCTCCGATGAAAAGCACATGGTCTCCGGCTTCACAAGTTGAAACCACTTGGCACTCAAAATAAGCTATAGCATCTTTCAAGACAGGAGAACCTTTAAGAGCTGTGGAGTATTCGACGCCTTCGAATTTATTTATTTCCCTTCCGCTTTTAAAACCAAAATGTTTGGCAAGCTCTACTTGCCCTTCTCCCAGAACATTTAAGCAAAAAACCCCCGCTTTCTTTAAAAGTTCGTAAGTATAACGTTGAGGAGCTATGGCTACGGAAAGAAGCCGCGGTCTGAAAGAAACTTGACTCACCCAAGCTGCTGTCATGCCATTTATCTTCTCTCCGTCTCTCACCGTAACCACAAAAACCCCTTGTGGAACATATTTGGTAATGATCTGTTGCAGACCCATATTCGCCTCCTTGCTTTTTTGTTCATTCTAAGCATTAGAAAAAGAAGCTTTCAAGTCATAATTCTCGTGGAGGAAGACCTGAAAGGGCTTCTGCCAAAGAAGCTGCCTTTTTTGGGGGCATAGCCGAAAGAATGCGGGCTACTTGCTCGGTTTTCAAGGCAGAAAGAATCTTAATGGCCATTTCTGGTTCCATCGCTTCGATAAGACGAGCGGCTTTAGATGGTTTCATTGTTCCATAGGCGCCAACTAAAAGCTTAAAACGTTTGTTCTTGATTTCTCGGAGCTCTTGAAGCTTTTTATCAAGCTCTTCTTCTAAGCTTTTGAGGGTAGCAAGCCGGCGACGCACTTGTTCTTCTAAAAGGGCAAGGTCTTTTTTCTTCTTCTCCAAATTTAATCTTTCTTGGCGGAGTTTTTCCTTCTCTAAACGCAAGGCCTGAAAAAGGGCTTCAGGGCAGCAAAAAGAATCTTCTTCCTTTATCTTCTCCGCAGAGGCTTGGGCCTCAGCTACAGTAAGATCCAATCTTCCGCCCTTAAGCCCCCACAGGTAAACTCCCGTCAGAATAAGTTTTAAAAAGGCCACCCCCACCAGAAAAGGCATTACTCTAAAACCCTTCATTTTGTCTTCTCCTTGAGAGGATCCGGTCTTCTATTTCTTTCATTTCGTTTTGGAAAAGCTCTTTGAGATAATGCTCCCGCGCCCTTTGCCAAAGAATTTCTGCCATGCGGCGACGTTGATGAATGTGAAGGGCCTTTTTTCTCAAACTCTCTACCTCTTGCCTCTTTTGCGCTAAAATCTCCTCTACGCGTTTCTTTTCTTCTAAAAGCCTTTCAAATTTGAGAGAAAAAAGTTTTAGTTCTTCTCCTGAAAAAGGGCGTTCTGTTAGTTCATCATAGAGTTTTTTAGGACGAGAAGAAATTTCAAAAAGCATTTCTTCAAGCTCCTGTAAGGCCCTTTTAGCCTTTTGAAATTCCTCTTGGGCAAGATTTTCTTTGAGTTCATTTACCCACAAAAGAGTTTTTAGGACCTGAGGGGGTTTTCTCATGCCACCACCTCAAAAAGTCTTTGCAAACTAGTTTCAAAATCGGCCCTTTCTTCGACCTCCTGTTGTAAAAAGGCGTTTACTTTTTCAATTTTAGAAAGGGCTTTGTCTATTTCAGGGTTGCTTCCCCGTACATAAGCTCCGATATTAATCAAGTCCTCTGCACGACGGTAAATCGCCAAGATGTTGATCAGTTTTTTGGCAGCTTCAACCTGTTTTGAAGAAACAATATCTCGCATTACACGGCTTACACTTTGGAGGATATCAATTGCCGGATAATGACCTTGGTGAGCAAGTTCGCGGGTTAGAACAATGTGACCATCCACAATGGAACGCACCGCATCTGCTACGGGTTCGTTAAAATCATCTCCTTCCACAAGAACGGTGTAAAACCCTGTAATACTACCTCCCTGGGCACGAGGACCAGCTCTTTCTAGGAGACGTGGCAAAGCAGCAAAGACAGAGGGGGTATAACCCCGGGCAGTAGGAGGCTCTCCCACCGCAAGCCCTACTTCTCTGCCAGCCATACAAAAGCGTGTCAGAGAATCCATCATTACCAAGACGTCTGCTCCTTGATCCCGGAAATATTCTGCCACCGCCATAGCAAGATACGCTCCTCGCATTCGAAGGGGAGGAGGTTGATCAGAAGTGGCTACCACCACTACTGAACGGGAAAGACCTTCTTCCCCTAAATCTCTTTCCAAGAATTCGCGTACTTCTCTTCCCCGTTCGCCAATAAGGGCGATTACGTTTACATCGGCCTTAGTATGGCGGGCCATCATGCCAAGGAGAGTGGATTTTCCAACACCTGAGCCAGCCATAATGGCTACCCGTTGGCCTTTTCCCACGGTGAGAAGGGCATTTATAGCCCTGATGCCCACATCTAAGGGCTGCTCGATGCGCCCGCGCTCAAATGGTTTTAAAGGTTCGGCATAAAGAGGGTAGGTTTCTGGAAGCCGCGGGAGGGGTTTGCCATCAAGGGGTTCTCCCAAGGCATCTAACACCCGTCCTAAGAGCTTCTCTCCTACCCGCACTCCCAGCTCCGGTCGTAAAAAAACCTTGCTTCCGGGCTCCACTCCTCGGGGGTCTCCAAAAGGAATAAGAAGGACCCTTTCATCTCGAAAACCTACTACTTCAGCCAAAATATTTCTCCCCCCCGGGACTTCAATCTCACAGAGCCCCCCTACACTAACATTTGGACCTTGGGCTTCGATAACCATCCCTACTACCCGTTTCACCTGGCCGCATACGGTTACCGGAGAAATCTCGGCAATACTTTTGAGATAGGCTTCAAGATTTGGCACTTTCATCTTCAAGCCTTGCCAAAATTTCTCGCCAACGGCGGTCTAAAGTAGCATCAATAAGGCCAAAATCTGTCTCTAGAAGGCAACCACCCCGACTGAGGCTGGGGTCTGAAACGATTTCAAAATCTTTGACACGCGCAAATTCTTCCCGTAACTCCCCGAGAATTTCTTCTAAAAATTCCACATCGTCGGGATGGAGATGGATCTTGACTTGGGTCTGTTCTACTACGCGTGTCAAGGCTTCACGAAGACAATTTTTAATCACTTCTGGAGAGACAGAAACTTCCTTTAGCACGAGTTTTTCTGTCATGAGTTTGAGAAGGGTAAAAAGCTGGGGTTCAAGGGCCAATATGTGTTCAGAAAGGGTCTTTTCAAGACCTTTTAGGATCTCTTTAAGACGATTAGCAAGGGTTTCGTATTGACGACGCCCGAGTTCTTCACCATCTTTTTGGCCCTGGGCAAAGCCTTTCTCATAGGCCTCTTGCTCAAGATGTGCCAGTTTGGCAGAAATTTCTGGATGTTGAAGGAGTTCCTCAAGTGTCAACTCGGAAAGATCAAAAAAGTTTCTTTTCTCCTCTTCTAGAGGAGTTTCTTCTTTTTCTGGAGCAGGCGGAACCTCAGAAGAGGCTTGCAGTTCCCCATCTTCTTGGCAAACATCTTCAGGAGGAGGCCATTCTTCCTCAGCCTCAAGGGAGGTTTCATTTCTGATCTTTTCGATTTCAAGGGCCGCCTCTTCTGGCAAAAGGGCCTTTAAAGGGTTAAAAGTCTCTTCTTCTCCCCCCTTTTCTATAATGAAAGGAAAAAATTTTGTATTTCCACCTTTAATAATCCTAGACAAATTCCTCCTCCCCTACCGCCAAGACAATTTTGCCCTCTTGTTCGAGACGTTTGGCCACCTTGATAATGTTTTGCTGGGCTGCTTCTACGTCTGACACCCTTACGGGCCCCATAATCTCGAGGTCTTCTTTGAGAAGTTGGGCCGCACGTTCACTCATATTGCTAAAGAACTTCTCGCGCAGTTCTTCAGATGCCGTCTTAAGAGCAAGTTTGAGATCTTCGGTAGAAATTTCCTTCAAGATGGCCTGGATAGCAGTATCGTCCACCTTAAGTAGATCTTCGAAAGTAAAGAGGTGTTTACGCACTTCCTCTGCCAGGGTGGGATTTTCTTCTTCTACTTCAGAAAGGATCTCTTCTTCGAGATCCCGGCTCACGTGGGCCAAGATCTCTGCGGCTCGTTCTGCACCGCCAAGTTTTCTGCTAAAAGTTCCGCCCACAGACTCAAGCTCTTCTTCTAGGGCGATACTAATTTCCTGGATAATTTCAGGGTCTACTTTATCTAATTCGGCAATCCGAAAGATAACTTCAGGGCGCAAATTTTCAGGAAGATAAGAGATGACTTGCCCGGCTTTGTCCGGATCTAAATGGACCAGAATAATGGCAATGGTCTGGGGGTGCTCATTCCTTAAGAAGTTAGCAATGGTTCGCGGGTCAAGACGTCTTAATTTCTCAAAAACCTTGGGACCGAGTTCCTGACGAATCTCTTCGTAAATTTCCTTCCCTCGCTCCCCATAGGCCTTTACTAAGCTTTGCTGCAAAAATTCATCAGGAGAAACGGTAATATCTGCTAGAAGTTCTTTGCTTTCCATATTGGCTTCGTCAAGTACCTTTTTGACGGCTTCGGCCGGGATATAATCCAAACGGGCCATTTCAACCCCGATACGTTTGATCTCTTCTTCGTTAAGATATTTATAGACTTCAGCAGTAAATTCTTCTCCCATGGTGAGGAGAAAAATGGCTGCCTTTTGAGGGCCAGTAAGGTTATTCGGATCAACTTTGTACGTTGGCATGGGCTTCGGCCTCCTTCAAAGCCTTTTGACGCTCTTCTTCACTTTCTTCTGCTAACCAACGGCGCACCAAAACTGCCGCTCGTTCAGGCTGGTTCTGGATAATGCTGAGGGCGATTTCTTGAGGCAAAGGTGCAGGCTCTTCGGCCTCAAGGGCCTCAGCCTCTTCTTCAGGTAAGGCCTCTTCAGGTGGTGGCGGAGGTTCAGGTTCCATGCGTTTGAGAAAGGTCTTGAGTACAGGACGAATAACCAAGAGAAGAAAGAGTACCACCAAAAGAAACTCGATAAATGGTCTTGCAAATCTCTCTGCATAATCAAGCCAGGCTGTTTTGGGGGCCATTTCGGCAAAACCTTCAAAAGGTAAGCTGATTACTTCCACTTGGTCTCCGCGGTCGGGATTATAACCAACCGCCCCTTTGACAAGCCTTTCCACTAAAGCCAATTTATCAGTAGCAGCTTGGGCTTCGCCCTTCTTGCCTGGAGGATTTAAGAGGGCTTCATCAACTAGTACTGCTACTGAAATCCTTTTGACAGTTCCCGGTAAAAGTTCCTGTTTGCGGGCCACCTTGCTTACTTCGTAATTACGGGTAATGCTCCGTTTTACTTCACGCTGACTCTGTGAAAGACTCTTTGCATTCCCTTCAATCTTGTTAGCTAGAGCACCCTTCACACCTGGAATTCCACCTTCAGAAAGGCCTTCTTTCTGGCTCTCTTCGCTAAGCTCGCTTCTGACAGCGATTCCTTCAGGGTCATAGGTTTCTTCGGTACGGATTTCTTTGGTAAAATCTACATCTACAGATACTTGGGCTACTGCGTGCCCAGGTCCTAAGGCCTGAGTAAGAAGAGATTCAATTTTTTCTTGGTAGGCGGATTCTAATTTTTTTCTAAAGGCCAGCTGTTCTGAAGTAAGCCTTTCCTCAGGACTCTCCTCCTTGTAAAGGACCCGACCGTTCGTATCTACTACGGTAACATTTTCGGGCAAAAGTCCGGGCACCGCGCTAGAAACAAGGTTGACGATACCCTGGACTTCACGCCGGCTAAGCCGTGCCCCTTCCTTTAACTTTACAAAAACAGAAGCTTTTGGGGGTTTTTCTTCCGTAATAAAGAGACTTTCACGAGGGAGCGCTAGGTGAACTCTGGCTGCCTCCACAGCCTTAAGCCCTGCAATGGTACGCGAAAGCTCTCCTTCAAGGGCCCGCTGATAATTGACCCTTTGCAAGAAATCTGTAGCTCCCAGTTGGTTGCGATCAAAAATTTCAAAACCTTCCAAATTGGGACCTAAGATCCCTCGGCTGGCAAGAGCCATCCTGATTTCCGGCACCTTCTGCCTTGGTACCCTAATAGAACCATCTGCTTCCACTTTGTAAGGTATTTTTTCTTGCTTGAGATATTCTATTACCTGAGCTGCCCGATCTTCGGGGAGTCCTCTGTAAAGTAGACCCCAATCCACCCGATTGGCATAGTAAATGAGCCCCAGAAGGCCTCCGAACACGATGGCCAAAGTCCCCAAAAGGGCAAATTTTTGGGGACGCGAAAGGCTTTGCCAAAAATCCCTTAATTGTTGAAAAAGCTCTTTGGGTGTCGGAAATGTCATCTTTTTGACCTCTTAGGTGTTAAAGTTGCATGCGCATTATCTCTTCGTAAGCCTGAAGAAGTTTGTTTCTCACCTGAAGAAGGAATCTTAAGGAAAGATCCGCTTTTGTAAGAGAAAGGGTAAGACCAGCCAGATCTGGATCTCTGCCTGCTGCAAAAGCTTCAAGTTTGGCGCTAGCTTCTTTCTGAGCGATATCTACCTGGTTCAGTTCTTTTCTTAAAAGTTCAGAAAAATTTTTGGAATTAGAAGATCCTTGAGGAGTTTTCGGACTAAAAGGAGAAGGTTGATAACCAAAGCCTACCACTTTCATCTTATCCTCCCTACCTCAAGATCTCTAAGGTCTTTAAAGCCAAGTTTTTGGTAACAGAAACCACGGAGAGATTGGCCTCGTAGGCTCTCGAAGCCGCCATTAAATCAACCATTTCTGTAAGAACATCCACGTTGGGATAGCGCACAATACCTCTTTCGTCGGCATCCGGATGCGAAGGGTCATAGACTTCTTTGAAGGGAGATTTATCATCTACAATGGCAAGTACCCGCGGAGTTTCTAGCTTTTCAGAAAGTTCTCCCAGGTGAGAGGCAAAATCATCGGATAAAGGACTTGCAGCTACAATGAGATTTTTCGCCCGGTAAGGCCCACCTTCTAGAGTGCGGGTAACATGGGCATTAGCCAAATTCATGGCTGTGATATTAAGCCTTGTACGCTGGACCTTAAGACCCGTGGAAGCCAGGCGCAAAGCAGTCAACAATTTCATTAGCGTTTACCCCCTTCGGTAATGGCTTCTTTTAAGAGTTCAAGTTCTTTGATAAGGGCCTGCACAGTGGCCTGATACATCAAATTATTCTCGGAAAGTTTGGCCATCTCTTCCTCCAGGGAAACGTTATTGGGAGTTCCTTCATCTGGAGGAGTACAGTCTTCTTCCGGACAAATTGGGGGTTTAAGGGGGTGAGGGCCAAAATGTTTGGGATGAGTAGTTTTGAGGGCTGGTGCCCCCTTAAGATAAGCAGACATTATCTTTTCAAAGGGCAGATCTTTGCGCCGATAACCAGGGGTGTCTACATTGGCGATATTAGAAGCGATAATATCGTGCTTGGCCAAACGGAGTTTTAAGGCTTGGGTTACTATGTTCCAGGTCTTTCCAAATATCTTTCCGGCAAACATTTTCTCCTCCCTAAAGGATTCCGGCCTCCCGGTAAATTTGAAGTTTGTTGCGAAGAGTCCGAACACTGATACCCAATATTTCAGCAGCCCTGGTCCGGTTTCCATTGGCTGCTTTAAGGGCCTTCAAAATCATTTCTTTTTCGACTTCTTTGAGAGGCTTAAGCGGTAATCCCGTATCTTTCTTCTGCTGAGGGCGCAGTTCTTGAGGGAAAAGATCAGAAAGGGTGATCCAGGGACCTTTGGCTAGAAGGACGGCCCTTTCAATCATGTTTCGAAGTTCGCGCACGTTTCCGGGCCAGGAATATTGGGAAAGTCTCTCAAGTACACCCTCAGCGAATCCTCTCACCGGGCGTCCGTAATGCTTGGCAAATTCTTGGCAAAAATGTTGGGCTAGAAGTTCGATATCTTCAGGCCTTTCCCGCAAGGGCGGAAGTCTTACCGGAATAACATTGAGCCGGAAATAGAGATCCTCCCGGAAATGCCCCTTGGCAACTTCGGTCTCTATCTCACGATTAGTAGTAGCTATAACGCGAACATCAACTTTTACGGGATAGGCACCCCCGAGGCGATCTACCTCCCCTTCTTGGAGGACCCTCAACAACTTAGCTTGAAGGGATAGCGGCATTTCGGTAATTTCATCTAAAAGAATGGTCCCCCCGTTTGCAAGTTCAAATTTGCCAAGTTTGCGGGTAAAAGCCCCAGAGAAAGCTCCCTTTTCATAGCCGAAGAGTTCTGACTCTAAGAGGTGTTCTGGAAGGGCTGCACAATTAATGGCGATAAAGGGCCCCTTAGTCCGGTCGCTTTCTTGGTGAATAAATCTTGCCAATACTTCCTTTCCCGTCCCGGACTCTCCAGTAATGAGGACCGTGGCCTTACTCTTGGCTATATCCTTGAGCCTCGTAAGAAGGGCCAAAAGCTTTCTGTTTGCCGTGAGGAAAACCCCCTGAGAAGAGAAAGTTTTCCCATCAAGAGATGTTTCAAGTAAAAGCAAAAGTTCTTCGGCAGGAGTGCGAAGCAATTTGTAATCTAAAGCCCCAAGTTTGGCAGCTTTTACCGCCTCTTCAAGATTTGCTTCCGAGGAAAGGACCACAAGCGGCACCAAAGGAAAATTCAAAAGACATTTCTCAAGCAGGGCCAACCGCCCAAGGCCAGGAATCTCCAGGTTAAGATAAATGAAATCAATATCTTCGGTTAAAAAATTCTCTAACTCCTCTTCACCCCGGGCCCAAAAGACCTCCAGACCCCTTTTAAGGAGGAGATGGGCTAATTCTCTGAGCTCACCTTCTGCCCTATCTATCAAAAGGACCTTTGTGCGCATCAATAAAGCTCTCTCCGTGAATCTTCAAGAATCTGAGCCGCCTTGAGGATGTCAAGAGCCAGTTCTCGGTAAAGACCCTCGCTCTGGGCCACCTTTTGCCACACCAAAAGGGCCTTTTGGGCTTCCCCCTCTTTCTCTAAAAGGAGTCCATGAAGCCACTTAATTTCCGGATCTTGAGGAAATTTTTCTTCTAAAAAAGAAAGTACTTCTTTGGCTAAAGAGAGTTGTCTTTCCTGCAATAGGGAAAGAGCAAGATTTTTTAACATCAAAGCAGAAGGGGCTTTTTGGGCTTTTAAAAGGAAAAAGGCCTCCTCATAACGCCCTAAACGCAATAAAAGTTCCAGGTAGGTCCTTTCAGCTCGTGCCTTTAGTTCTTCATCGGAGGCCTTTTGGCGGGCCCAAGACAACTCCGAAAGGGCTTCTAACCAGCGACCATTTAGAGCCAAAATTTTTCCAAAAAGATAGTGAAAATAAGGGCTTTTAGTGACTTCTGGAAAATTCTTTGCACTCTCTTCAAGTATTTCCGTGGCAAGGCGCAAATCATTTTGATCTGCACCAGAGAGGAGGAGATCAACCAGGGTGAGTCTAAAATCCGGAGCCCAGGCTTTGGGAATCGGGTACTCAAAGCCTGCCAGAAGGACCAAACGAGCTTCTTGAAAAAGATTAAGGCCTAGATAAGCCTCAGCGGCAAAATAAAAGCTCGTACCACAACCAGCCATGGAGAGATCTTTACGGTGAGATTCAAAAAACAAGACAGCTTCTCGAAACTCCTTCTTGGCCAGAAACATTTGCAAGTAAAGACCGCTTGCCCGACAAAGAATACGAAAAACTCGAGGTTTAAAGGCTGAATCTGGATACTTTTCCAAAAAATCCCAAATACTTTGGAGACAAGCTAAAAAGTCTTTCTCTTCCAGAAGGAGTTCGCTTTCTACAGCGTGGGCCTCCTCAGTAAGAGGGGCGTTGGGATACTCTTTTTTGAGGAGCTTACAGAGCCCCAAAAGAAGTCTCCTTGTCTTTTCAGACTTATGACCAATTTTTTCTTCAAAAAAATAGCGGAGTTGATAAAGCCTAAATTTGGCAAAAAGGGCCTCTGGCTTATGAGGCCAAGAAGTGAGGACTAACTCTAAAATTCTGCGGGCCTGGCGATATTTTTGGGCTTTAAAGTAAGCCTCCCCTAGGGCATAAAGAAGGGCCGGCGCTTCTTCTTCCTTTCCAGAATAATTTAAGTATTCAAAAATTTCCTCTTCAGCCTTTCCGATTTCTCCTTTTTTTAAATGGAATTGAGCAAGAATTTTTAAGATTTCCGGGGCAAAACGTTGGGCTCCCGGGTTTTTTTGCAGGAAAGAAAGGGCTTTTTGCGGGTCTTCTCCAGTTTTTAAAAGGAGAGAAATCGCTTCAGATTTTTCTTTTAGAGAACAAACCGGGAGCACAAGCACTCGTTTGGCTAGACGACGAGTTTTTTCTGATAGACGACGTTTTAAGAAAACTCTCGCCGCAACGAGGTTTCCAGCACAGATTTCAGGACTTTCAGGAAAACGGCGCTTAAGATAACGCAAATAAGTAAGGGTTTCGTCATAAAGCCCCAACTTTTCTGCGGCTTGAGCTAATAAAAGATAGGCTGGTGCCGAAAGCTCAGCCTCCCGGATGAGGGGCCGTAAAGTCTCAATAACCTTCCGATATTCCTTACGGTCGTAATAGATTTGGGCCTTTAAAATAGAAGCCTTAAGCTGAATCGTACCGGCTTCTGGAAAACGGTTCGGAATCTCCTCAAGTAAAGCCAAGGCACTTTCTAAATCTCCCTCCTGGTAGAGGATACGAGCCTGTTCATACCACCATTGGGCTCCTTCTTGGGCCCAGACCGGAAAAGATAAAAATAGAACCACACCAACCCAGAAAATTTTCATGACGCCAGAAAAAATTGCAAAGGCTATGCCGAACCTTTAAAAAAGATGGCTTCCTCGGAAGGAGAAAAACGGCTTTGTTTTTCTGAAGGTTGGCCTTTTAAAAAGACAAAATTTTGACACTAGGGATGCTTAGGAGTGGTAATTTTCTGCTTTTTCATCTTCTCGATAAGGGTTGTGCGGTTGATATGGAGGAGTTTGGCGGCGCGGTTTTTGACCCAGCCGGTTTTCTCTAGGGCCTTCAAAATAAGATTCTTTTCAAATTCTGCTACTAGCCTGGGAAGATGTATGCCTTCCTCAGGAATGTCAAATTCTTGAACATAGGGCATAAAAGTAGAACCTGTTTTACCAAGAATATATTCTGGAACGTCTTCCAAGGTCAGATAATCTCCATTTGAAAGGATTACCATTCTTTCAATTACGTTTTCAAGTTCACGTACGTTTCCAGGCCAATCGTGTCGCATAAGGCATTCTAAAGCCTCTTTAGTAATGCCTTTTATTTCTCTTTTTTTTCTTTGACTGAAACGAGCCAGAAAATGTTCTACCAAAAGAGGTATATCTTCTACCCTTTCCCGCAGGGGAGGCAGCTTGATAGGGATCACATTTAACCGATAATAAAGATCTTCACGAAAGCGTCCTTCCCGTACTTCTTTTTCTAAATCTTTATTGGTGGCCGCAATGACCCTGATATCGACCCGGATGGAACGTGTCCCCCCCACTCTTTCAAAGGCCCTTTCCTGCAGGGCTCTTAAGAGTTTTACCTGAAGTTTGGGACTCATTTCGGCAATTTCATCCAAAAAAATGGTTCCACCATGAGCCAGTTCAAAACGTCCGATACGGGTCTTAATGGCGCCGGTAAAGGCCCCTTTTTCATGACCAAAAAGTTCAGATTCTAAGAGCTCTTCTGGAATAGCACCACAATTAACTGGTACAAAAGGCCCCTCACGCCGGTCACTGGCAGCATGAATGGCCCTTGCCACTAATTCCTTTCCAGTGCCAGACTCTCCTAAAATAAGGACTGTGCTGTCAGTGTCGGCAACTTTTTCAATGAGGGCAAAAACACGCCGCATAGAAGCACTTTTACCAATGATTTCTCCATATCCCCATTCTTGCCATAATTTGCGCCGTAAGTATTCATTTTCTCGGCGAAGACGACGGGTCTCAAGGGCCTTTTGAATGGTCAAAAGAAGTTCGTCAAGCGAAATGGGTTTGGTGAGATAATCATAAGCTCCAAGCTTGATAGCTTCTACTGCGCTTTTAATGCTTCCAAAACCGGTCAAAATAATACAGATAGTTTCCGGGCTATGCTCTACCACATGTTCCAAAACTTTAAGTCCGCTTACCCTAGGCATGGCAAGGTCAGTTACCACTACATCAAAAAAGGAATTGGCAAGCTTGGTAATCCCTTCGTCTCCGTCATGGGCCACCTCCACATAAAAACCTTTTTGTTGTAAGAAATCTTGGTAAATTTCGGCCTCAGAAACATTATCTTCTACGATTAAAATGGACTCATGCATAAAAACCACCCCAATGAGACTTGGCAGAACTCTTCAAAGAAAATAACTTTGAAGACCAAAAGGTGTCAATTTTTTCTGTCATAAATTTGACGGAGGCTATAATGGTCTTTACTCCTCCACATCCTCTCTTATACCGGCCTTTAATAGAAAATGCCTTGAAAGAAGACTTAGGACATGGTGATGTCACTACCAACAATCTTGTCCCAGAAGACCTTAAAGGTGTGGGACTTTTACGAGCCAAACAAGATCTTATTCTTTGCGGGATTAAAGTAGCCGAAGAGGTCTTTCGGATAGTAGATTCGGAGCTCCTCTTTACTTCTTTTCGCAAAGACGGAGAAAACATAAAACGCGGAGAAGTAATAGCTGAAATACGCGGGAAAATATCTTCTATTCTGAAGGGAGAACGGGTGGCACTCAATTTTCTCCAACACTTATGCGGGGTGGCCACCTACACCAAAAAATTTGTAGAAAAGGTCCAAGATCTCCCCGTAAAAATTATTGACACTCGCAAGACATTGCCGGGCTTCAGAGTACTTGAAAAGTATGCTGTTCTCTGTGGTGGGGGAAGCAATCACCGTTTTGGTCTATCAGATGGGGTTTTAATAAAGGACAACCATATCAAGGCCTGCGGTTCGGTAAAAGAGGCTTTGAGAAGGGCCAAAAATACAATTCCTCACGTATATCGCCTCGAAATTGAGGTCAAAACCTTAAAAGAACTCGAAGAGGCCCTTGAAGCCGGAGTCGATGCCGTTCTTCTCGATAATATGGATCCACCAACATTAAAAAAAGCTGTTCAAATAGCCCAGCAAAAAGCACCTCACATCCTACTTGAGGCCTCAGGAGGGGTATCCCTGGAAAATGTAAGAGAAATTGCTGAGACCGGAGTAGATCTGATTTCTATTGGTCGCCTTACCCATTCGGCCCCTGCCGCAGACCTTAACTTAAAAATTGTCTCCGTATCGATAGCAAATATTGAGGACACATCTGAAAGCCGTTAAGATTTTGAATTATTCCTACAAAGGAGGTATGAAATGCCATTAGACGAAATAAAAATTAGTAGGGCTATCATCGAACGTTATTTCAAAAAGCTTTCCGATTACCTCGAGATGGATGTGGCAGTAGTTGGAGCAGGTCCTTCAGGGCTTATGGCAGCGTATAAACTTGCCAGCCAAGGTTTTAAAGTAGCGGTTTATGAAAGACGTATGAGCATTGGCGGTGGGATTTGGGGAGGCGGAATGATGTTTAATGAGATTGTGGTCCAAGAAGAAGGAGCTCGGCTTCTCAGAGAAATTGGGGTCCGCACGGAACCCTGGAACGGAGGAGAATATTTTACCGCTGACGCCGTAGAAGTTGCCTGTATTCTTGCAGCCAAATGTGTGCAGGCAGGAGCTAAGATTTTCAATCTTATTATGGTAGAAGATGTCATGGTGAGAGACAATCGTGTAGTGGGTCTTGTCCTTAATTGGACAGCTACCGAAATGGCAGGGCTTCACGTGGATCCCCTCGCTGTAAGAGCAAAATATGTGGTAGAGGCCACCGGACACGAAACAGCTGTACTACAAGTAATGCAGCGCAAACTCGGTGCCAAATTGAACACTGAAACCGGCACTGTAATAGGGGAAAAGTCTATGTGGGCGGAAGTGGCCGAAAATCTGACTGTTAACTACACGCGAGAGGTATATCCTGGAGTCTTTGTAACCGGCATGGCTGCTAACGCCACCTTTGGAGCTTACCGCATGGGACCCATTTTTGGAGGCATGCTCCTTTCAGGCGAAAAGGTAGCCTCTCT
>JALSPG010000043.1 GCA_026986115.1 Thermodesulfobacteriales bacterium | reverse complement strand
GCAATTCTTTTCTTATCTTGAGGATGTTTTCATTTATTTCTTGCCTTTCTGTTCTTGCTTGAATAAAATTAGCTAGTGTTGCTAAATATAATAATAAAATTATTCCCCAAACTATTCTTGTTTTTTCTTTTTTTTCTTGTTCTTTTTTTCTATCTTTTGGTAAAAGATTTATTTTAATCATAACAAAATCTCTCTTGCGGCTAATCCTATTGCTGTTAATCCTGTTTTTTCTATAATTTCTTTTGTTTTTTCGTTTATTTCGTTCGCATCTATTTTTATAAATGGTTTTATAAATTCTACTTCTTTTTTAAGTTGCTTCTGCAGTTTATTTTTAATTTGATAATAAAAAGAACCTCCTCCGCATAAGAATATTTTTTTTGTTTCACTTTCTTCTAAATGTAAGCATGTTTCTATAATGTTTTTGGTTGTTTCCTCAATATAATATGAAATTGCTGAAATTACTTCTTCTTTTTTTTCTCCTTTTAGTTTTATTTTTTCGGCCCTTTCTGTATCTATGTTTAATGTGTCTTGTAACTTTTGGTTTATTATATTTGTGCCAATGCTTATATCTCTAGAATTTTTAATGTTGTTATTTTCCCATAAAATTATAGAGGTTTTAGAGGCTCCTAAATCAATTAGAAAGCATGGTTCATGAAAACTATAGAGATGTTCGAATATATTGCTTAGGCTTATTATATCGATATCTATTGCCTCAATATCAATTTCGCTAGCGGCTATAATTTCGTATATATTTTCTATTAACTCTTTTCTTGCTGCTGCCAATATAAACTCTATTTTTTCTTCTTCTGATGAGATTATGTGATAGTCTAAATAGACATCATTAAGATCAAATGGTATATGTGCTTCTGCTTCTTCCTTGATCACTTCGTCTAGGTCTTTTTCTTCGGGAATAGAAATTTCTATTCTCTTAATAATAGAAGTGTAACTGGAAATGGAAATTATACCTTTCTTACTTTTTACTTTCAGATTGGAAAAAAGTTGTTTTAATTTTTCGATAATTTCTTCTTCAGCACCAATAATTCCATTTTGGGGGACTCTAATCTGCCCGAAAGAACGAAGTTTTAACGGAAGGCTATTTGTTACCTCTGCTACTTTAATGGCGTAACTTCCGATGTCGATCCCTAAATAACTTTTGGGTTTTCCAAATTTAAAAAAAACCATTATTCCCTCTTACTAGATGCTGTTGTTTTATCTTGTCAACCTCTTTATTGACTATTATCTTTAATCGGGATTTTTTCCATTGACTTTAGAATTTTTTCGGCTTAAAAAGGGCAATTGCTTAAATTCGGGTAATTATGAAGCTCTTCCCGCAGGAAAAAATTAGGAATTTCAGTATTATCGCCCACGTGGACCACGGAAAGTCCACGCTAGCGGATCGTCTGCTCGAAAAAACCGGCATGGTTTCTGAGCGAGAAATGCGAGAACAGTTTTTAGATCGACTTGATTTAGAAAGGGAAAGGGGAATAACTATTAAGGCCCAGGCGGTTCGGCTTTATTACCGGGCTCGAGATGGCGAACTTTATCAGCTAAACTTGATCGATACTCCCGGACACGTTGATTTTTCTTACGAAGTATCTCGTAGCCTGGCTGCTTGTGAAGGGGCTCTTTTAGTGGTGGATGCTTCTCAGGGAGTGGAGGCCCAAACGCTAGCTAATGTGTACCTGGCCCTGGAAAACAATCTCGAAATTATCCCGGTTTTAAACAAAATTGATCTTCCCCAAGCAGATCCTGAAAGGGTCAAACAGGAGATCGAAGAAATTATCGGCTTAGATGCCTCGGAAGCTATTTTGGCCAGCGCCAAAAAGGGCATCGGGACTGAAGAAATACTAGAAGCAATCGTAAAAAAAATTCCCCCTCCTCGTGGGGAAAGAGATGCGCCTCTTAAGGCCCTTATTTTCGATTCCTGGTATGATCCCTACCTCGGAGTGGTGGTTCTCATCCGTATGGTGGACGGAAAGCTTTATCCTGGGCAGAAAATCAAGCTCATGTCTACTGGTAAGGAGTTCGAAGTAACCAAAGTAGGAGTTTTTGCGCCCAATCCCACCGGGGTAGACATGTTAGTAGCTGGAGAGGTGGGATTTTTCGCCGCCGGGATCAAAGAAGTCAGAGATACTAAAATTGGTGATACTGTGACTGAAGTAGAATGTCCAGCCCGTGAACCTTTGCCCGGTTTTAGGGAAGTAAAGCCCATGGTCTTTTGTGGGCTTTTTCCCGTCAATAGCGAGCAATATGATGAGCTCCGAGAAGCTGTAGAAAAACTCTGGCTCAATGATCCGGCTTTTTCTTATGAGCCGGAAAATTCTGCTGCCCTAGGTTTCGGGTTCCGTTGCGGTTTTCAAGGGCTTCTTCACATGGAAATAGTTCAGGAACGCTTGGAGCGCGAATTTGGTCTGCAACTTATAAGCACGGCCCCTTCGGTGCGGTATCGAGTCGAACTTCTTGATGGAAAGGTCTTAGAGGTCGAAAATCCTGCTCACTGGCCACCACGAGAGAAAATCTTACGGGTGCTTGAGCCTTATATCCGGGCCGAAATTTATACTCCTAAAGAATATGTGGGGGCCATTATGCGTCTTTGTGAGGAAAAGCGAGGCCTTCAAAAAGATTTGCGCTATCTTACCCCGCAGCGTGTGCAGCTGATTTACGATCTCCCTTTTAGCGAAGTGGTGTTGGATTTCTTTGATAAACTTAAATCTTACTCCCGTGGTTACGCTTCTATGGATTATCAATTCCTAGATTACCGCCCTTCTGAACTCGTAAAGCTTGATATTTATATTAACAAACAACCCGTTGATGCTCTTTCTCTTATTGTACACCGGGATAAAGCCTATTATCGGGGACGAGAGCTGGTTTCCAAACTTAGAGAAGTAATCCCGCGACAGCTTTTCGAAGTGGTTATTCAGGCTGCTATCGGTTCAAAAGTGATTGCCCGAGAACGAATTCCACCCCTTAGAAAAGACGTCTTGGCCAAATGTTACGGGGGTGATGTCACCCGCAAAAGGAAACTTCTTGAAAAACAAAAGGAAGGCAAAAAACGCATGAAAAGCCTGGGGCAAGTTGAAATCCCTCAAGAGGCTTTCCTTGCTATTTTGAGGATTTAATCGGTTTCTTTCCCCCTTGTTTTTTCTCAAAAAAAGGAATATCTCTCTAGCATCCTATAAAAAAAGGAGTGATCTTTGGCTTCGCAAGAAAGTTTTATTGCTAAACTCTGGGACTGGGTAAAGACCATTCTCTTTGCCCTTCTACTGGCCCTTTTTATCCGGACCTTTTTTGTCCAGGCCTTTAAAATCCCTTCCGGCTCCATGATTCCGACCCTTCTTATTGGGGACCATATCCTGGTTAATAAATTTATTTACGGAGTGCGAAATCCTGTCACACGTGAACTCTGGATAAAAGGGAAAGAACCCCAAAGGCGGGATGTCATCGTCTTTATCTTTCCCAAAAACCGTAAACTCGATTTTATCAAACGTGTTATAGGTCTTCCCGGAGAAGTTGTAGAGATTCGCAATAAAAAAGTTTTTATAAACGGTGTTCCCTTAGAAGAACCTTATGTGCAGCACACCGATCCCAATATTCTCCCTCGAGAGATAAGCCCCCGCGACAATTTTGGCCCTGTAAGAGTTCCTCCGGGGCATCTTTTTGTGATGGGAGACAATCGGGATCAAAGTCATGATAGTCGTTTTTGGGGGTTTGTACCGATCCGGGACGTAAAGGGCAAGGCCTTTATTATTTATTTTTCTTGGGATCGGGACCATTTTCGCATCCGTTGGCGGCGCATCGGAAAACTGATTCGCTGAATATTTTCCTTCTCCCTTCCGAAAAGTATTTAAAAAGCTTGAGGGGAAAATTTGCTTCCAGCCTTTCAGGTGGGGACAGAAGATTGGTGGCGTCTGAGAAGGCTTAAGCTTTCCGGTGTTTCAGATAGCCTTCAAAACTTCAGAAATACGCGTGTCGTATGTGCTAAAACCACTTTAGAAATCAAAGCCTTGTTAAAATTTGTTGCAGAGCGATATAAGGAACTGGAAATCGTTCCTCCATCCTGGTCGCCTCCAAGCTTTTCTGGTCGCTTTTTTGTGGCCTACCTGAAAGATCTTAAGGGTCCTGCTTCCTGTGCCGCATTGATAGAAAAAGATCTTCCCTGTGAAAGAGTTTTTACCAAGGAAGTCCGGCGTATAAAGAGATGGTTTAGAAGACCTGCAGAAATTACCCTTCTGGCCACCAAACCCGATATGCGCGCCCGAAACACGATCTTTCATCTATTTAGAGCCCTTTACCGATACGCTAGTTCTCGCAAGATTACCGACCTTTTGGTATGCATTAACCCCAAACACGCCGATTTCTACGAGAAGATTTTGCTCTTTGAACGGAAAGGCCCCCGCCGAGAACACCCCTTTCTTCCAGGGCTTTCGGTAATTTTGGAACATCTGGACCTTAAAAAGGCCAAAGAACGCTATTTTCAAATCTATGGAGCCTTCCCTGATGGGTTCAATCTTTATCGGTTTTTTGTTTCATAAGGCTGGCGTCTGCGATCTATAAAAAAGGAATTTCCTTCTTTTCCTTTGGCCATTTTCTTAATTTGGGCTGCTACTGCTGAGACCTCTCCGTAATGTTTGAAACGTCCGGGAAGTAAAGGAACAACCGCAATTGAAAGCGAAGGAAAAGAGAAGCGTTGCTTTTTCCCTTGACGATCTTTTTCTTCAAAATAGCCCCGGTTCCAATCTTTAGGATCTATAAAATTGGGCAAAAGGGCGGCAAAATCTTTTATTATTTCTTGGCACACCTTTTCTATTTCTTTTAAGGGACATATAAAGACAAAATCATCTCCTCCTATATGTCCCACAAAACCTTGGGCTCCATAGCGCCCTAAAACAACATTTGAAAGGATACGAGCTACCATCCTTAGAATTTCATCTCCTCTGGCAAAGCCATAACGATCGTTAAAAGGCTTGAAATGATCTAGGTCTACATAAGCAACGGCAACTTCTTCTTCGGCATTGATTTTTTCTTGAATGGCCCTCAAAATGGTGGTGTTTCCCGGAAGCCCCGTAAGGGGGTTGTTATCTACAGAGCGCTGGGCCCTTGCAAAGGCCAATTGGATACGAGACAAGATTTCTTCCCCACAAGCCTCTTCAAAAAGAAAATCATCTGCCGGAACACTAAACCAATCTTTATTGAGATTTTCTTTTTTTAAGACCATTAAAATGGGCAAAAATGAAAGGTTAAGATTATTTTTGAGGGCTTTAATCAGCTCCCAAATAAGAACCTGATTTAAACTTTCTTGGAGAACCAAAAGTTCAGGGGGAGAGCTTAAAATTTCTTCTGCGGCTCGTTGGGGGTCATTTTTAAAGATAATATGATAAGAACTATTTTTGAGGATAGGGGCCCAACGTTTCTGGAGATCTTTCTCAACTAAGATGAGGATTTTTTTGGTTCTCATTCTGCATTTCCAAGGTAAAAAAGCGTAATTCAAAGAGTCGATCTTCGAAAACCGGGATTATTTCCTTCAAGTCTTCTGCGGTAAGTTTGAGCAGTTTCCAGGCCTTTTCGGTGAGCGGAGGAACCCACGGGTCCCCTCCGGAACCATAACCTTCAGCCCTAGTCACAATATCGGCAAAATGTACAATAGCGGTTTCTTTTTTGAATTTATGCGCTTTGTCTATTTGGTGATGATAGGCAATGGGTTCCAAAAGTCTTTCTGGTAAATTCCACTGGTTGGCAAGGAGACGTCCTATTTCTCCGTGGTCAAGCCCTAAAATTTCTCTTTCGGCGTCTAAAAAATAGATCTTTTTCTCTCTCACAGAAGCTACAATCCTTTGGTAAAGATCCGGAAATTCAGTCCTTATAACCACCTTACCCAGATCATGTAAAAGGCCGGCAGTGGTTACCTCTTCGGGGTTTTGGAGTTCAAGCCTTTGGGCCAGGATACCAGAAGCTGCCGCTACCCCTAAAGAATGTTCCCACAGGGTAAGATCATTGCTCTGCATCGTTTCAAAAATAGAGGCTGTAATAACAAGAGTACGGATAACATTGAAACCCAGGAGGACAATAGCGTTTGAAACCGTGGAAATTCGACGGGGAAACCCGTAAAAAGCAGAATTTACCATCCTCAAAACTTTACTGGTAAGTACCTGATCTTTTTCGATAAGCTCTGCTATTTGAGGGGCAGTGGCGTTTTCGTCTCCGATAAGTTTGGTTAATTTTCCTACAATAGGAGGAAGAGTAGGAAGAGATTGAAGATTACGGAGCCTTTTCTTTATCTTTCTTTTGGTATCATTCATCAGTATTACGGGTTTCCAGCCAATATTGGCGAATAATATTTTTTAGCAAGCATAATGTTTTGTCGTTTTTTACTTTGGCAAAACGCGCTTCTAAAAGGAGAAGGTCTTTTTCAAGCGGCCTTTCCCAGGGAAAATTAACTGGGTGTCCTTCCACGGTGATAAATTTGACCCCTAGCTTTGAAAATTTTTCTAGGAGTTCTGCGTTTAGTTCCGTCCCTGGGCCGCAAAGGGTGCGCCCCATTTCATCACGTACTTCTGCTGCCACTTTCATCCCGGGCTTGGCCAGGGAAACCGGTATTCTCTGTCTCATATCTCTGGATACTTTTCGTAAAGTTTTACGATTTCCTCGAATTGGTGCCCAAGAGCAAGGACTTGGGGCTCACTGAAATGAGGCCCCATAATCTGGAGTCCTATGGGAAGCCCTTTTTGAGAAAATCCACAGGGAAGAGAGAGCCCGACGATTCCTGCCAAGTTTACGGAAATGGTGTAAATGTCAGAAAGGTACATTTTGAGAGGATCATCAACCCTTTCACCTATTTTAAAGGCTGGAGAAGGAGCCACCGGGCTTATGATAAAGTCGACCTCTTTGAAAGCTTTTTGGAAATCTTGGACAATCAGCGTTCTTACCTGGGAAGCTTTTTTGTAATAAGCATCATAATAGCCGGCAGAAAGAGCATAAGTCCCGATCATGATGCGCCTTTTTACTTCAGGCCCAAATCCCTGGGAGCGCGTTTTTTTGTACATCTCAATAAGGTCTGGGGCCTCAACCCGCAATCCATATTTTACGCCGTCGTAACGGGCCAGATTAGAACTGGCCTCCGCAGGGGCGATAATGTAATAAGTAGCTACAGCGTAAGGAGTATGAGGGAGAGAGACTTCTTTAACTTCAAGTCCAAGCTCTTCTTTAAAAATTTGCAAAGACTCTTTTAGTTTTTCTTTTACTTCCTCTTCAAGACCTTCACCTAAATATTCTTTCGGTACCCCGACCTTTTTTTCGCGAAGATCCATTTTTAAGGCTCCAAGGTAATCGGGAACTTCCTTGGGGGCAGAGGTGGAATCTTTAGGATCATGGCCAGCTAGATATTGAAGGAGTAAAGCTGCATCTTTTACAGTGCGGGTGATAGGGCCTATTTGGTCTAAAGAGGAAGCAAAGGCTACCAATCCGTAACGTGAAACCCTTCCATAGGTAGGTTTAAGCCCCACTACTCCGCAAAAAGAAGCCGGCTGTCTAATGGAGCCGCCAGTATCTGAACCCAAGGCCCCTGCACAGAAACCAGCAGCTACCGCCGCTGCTGAACCCCCAGAGGAACCTCCAGGGACACGTTCCAGATCCCAAGGATTCTTGGTGGGGAAAAAGGCCGAATTTTCTGTGGAAGAACCCATAGCAAATTCGTCAAGGTTGGTTTTTCCGAGAATTACTGCCCCGCAAGCCTTAAGCTTTTCGATTACCGTGGCGTCGAAAGGGGGAATGAAATTGGAAAGAATTTTCGAAGCACAAGTGGTAGGAATTCCTTTGGTACAAATATTGTCTTTGATTGCCAGAGGGAGACCAAGAAGCGGCCCTTTTTCTCCTTTTTCTCGTCTGCGATCTGCTTTTTCTGCTGCTGAAAGTGCTTGTTCTTCTGTGACTTTTAAAAAGGCCTTTATCTTAGAGTCTTTTTCTTTAATCCGATTAAGAAGGGCCTGTGTAAGATCAAGGCTCTTTATTTCGCCCTTTTCTAACATCTCTAATTGCATCGTAAGAGAAAACTTGTGCCATTCCATAGGGGGCCTCCTACTTGATAACTTTCGGGACTACAAAAAAACCATTCTCCCGCTCCGGGGCGTTTGCCAAGGCTTCTTCGGTGGGGGTGGATTCTTTGATTTCGTCTTCCCGAAAGACGTTAGTCATATTCAAGGCGTGATAAGTGGGCTCAATATTTGATGTGTCAAGTTCTCCGAGTTTTTCTACGTAGGAAAGAATAGCTGCTAATTGTTCCGCAAAACGTTCCAGCTCTTCTTCTTCGAATTCTAAACGTGCCAAATGAGCCACGTGCAGGACCTCTTCTTTGGAAATGCTCATCTTTTCCCTCCTGTTAGGAGTCTTAAGGCCTTCTGGACTACTTCTAAAGGATCCTTCCCCAATATACGGATCATTGGCTCTTTGCCAACTTCTCCCCTGTCGGCGATAAAATCTGGCACCCTTCCCAGACGTCTACAGACCAAAGTTACTCCCCAAGAAAGAGTAGAACCCTCTTGAGCTTTAATTTCTGGTGGTTCTTCTTGACGCGAAAACTCTGCTATTTGATAGCCGAGTTTGCAGGCCTTTTCCAGAAATTTTTCGTTAAACCGAATATTCATGGCTGCTCTTATTTGAGGGTCAAATTTTAGAGCTGCCAGAATGACATTGGCAATATGTCTTGAGGCCCCAAATTTTGGACAACCTACCGGGTGTGCCCTTTCTCCGCAGGCCACAATTCTACCGGGGAAAGCCGCAACTTCTTGGTGATTTTGAGCAAAAGGGATAGCATAGCCAAGATTTGACTGCACCTCCGGAATTAGATCTCGCACCGGAAAATTGCAAAAAAATTGAGCTGCTTCTTCAAGGGCCACCAAGACCTGATGACGTGCCTTCAATCTGTCAAGATGTACGAGATGATCAAGAGGAGAGATTCCCTTCCCGAGGGGAGAGAAAGTCGCAGCTTTCAGACTTAGAGTAACAAAGTTTTTGGCTTGCTGGGCAGCCTCTAAAAGACTCAACCCCTGGGCCAATCCCACTGTTAAAGCGGCAGAAAAAGTACAGCCCGTGCCATGACCTACCTGGGCTTGGATTTTGGGGGCAGAAAGTGTTGTGACCCCACGACCATCGAAGATAAAATCTAGGGCTTCATTTCCTTCCAAATGTCCGCCTTTCAGGATGACATTTTGGGGACCTAAAGCCTTTAATTTAAAAAGGGCCTTTTCGGGATCGGTGATTTTTTCTCCCAAAAGGGTTTCTGCCTCTGGAAGATTGGGGGTGATTACCGTAGCTAAAGGTAAAAGCTTTTTAAGGGCTTCAAGCATTTCTTTTTCAAAGAGTTTTTCTCCCCTCTTAGCCAGGAGAACGGGATCCACTACCAAAAGTGGTTTTTTGACCTTTAAGATTTCTATAATGGCCAGAATATTGGCTGCTCTTCCCAGCATGCCGGTTTTTAAAGCTTGGGGGGGGGAGTCTTCAAAAAGGGCTTCTAATTGGGCTCTAACTTCTTCTGCAGCCACAGGTTGCCAGCTTTTTACTCCTAGCGAATTTTGGACGGTAAGGGCGGTAATAACCGTTTGACCATAAGCCCCAAGGAGGGTGAATACTCGGAGATCAGTTTGAAGACCGGCACCCCCACTTGGGTCTGAACCTGCTATGGTGGCCACACAAATACGAGACATAGAGAAAAAGTTACCCCTCCTTTGAGCAAAAAGCAAAAGGCTTGTGTAGCTTATTTTCCGAGGCAAAAATTACTAAAAATTCGGTCTAAAAGGTCTTCGGTGGTGGACTCTCCCGTTATTTCTCCCAGACTATGAAGGGCATCGCGTATATCTACCGCTACCAGTTCGGGATAAACGACTGGTTGTCTAAGGTTAGCAATGGCTCGCTCTACCGCTTCTTTGGTCTTTTCTAAGGCTACCTTCTGACGCAGATTTGGGGCTACCCGGGGTGCACTTTCTACTCGCTCTCCTGTTACCAAGGAAAAGATATTTTCCGCCAGAGCTTCAAGCCCTTCTCTTTTCTTGGCAGAAATAAAAATGCATTTTTCTTGAGCAAAAGCCTTCTTCCACAGGGTTAAAGTTTCTTCAGAGGCAATGTCTATTTTATTCACCACCACAAGGTGAGGACGATCTTTTATCTCTTGGTAAAGACGGAAGTCCTCCTCCTGCGGTTCTTGGCTTCCATCTACCATGAAAATAATAACATCTGCCTCGGCCATTTTTTCTTTGGCCCGTTGAACCCCAATCTCTTCTACCAAGTCTTCGGTTTCTCTAAGACCAGCTGTGTCTATAAGTCTTACTGGCAGTCCTCTGATATTTGCAAATTCTTCAATGATATCCCTTGTAGTGCCAGGTATTGGGGTCACGATAGCGCGTTCCTCCAAAAGGAGGGCGTTTAAGAGGCTCGATTTACCTACGTTTGGTCTGCCTGCAATTACCACGGCAATCCCTTCTCGGTAAAGGCGTCCGCTTTGGTAGTTAGTAAGAAGCCTTTGAAGGGGGGAGAGAACCTCTTTTTCTAGTTGTTCGGCTAGTTCATAGTGTGAAAGAAGTTCGACATCTTCTTCTGGAAAATCCACCGCCACTTCTACTACCGCAAGGGCAGAAAGGAGAGCTTCTTTAACAGGGATGATTTCCTGGGCCAAAGCCCCTCTTAACTGGTTAAGGGCTAAACGCAACCCCTTTTCTGAGCGGGCATTTATAAGGTCAAGTAAGGCTTCGGCTTGAGAGAGGTCAATTCGCCCGTTGAGAAAAGCTCGTTTGGTGAATTCCCCGGGTTCGGCAAGTCTTGCTCCTTCTCGCAAGACTAGTTCTAAAATTTTGGTCAAAACGAGATATCCGCTATGACCGTAAATTTCCAGTACATCTTCACGGGTGTAAGTATGAGGTTTGCGCATGAGAGTAACTAAAACCTCATCTATTAACTCTCCGCTTTCAGGGTCTTTAATAAAGCCATAATAGAGTCGGTGACTCTGAAATTCTTCTACCGGGCGTTTGGGCTCAAAAAGGCGTTTTAAGATCCTTTCCGAAAGGTTTCCTGAGACCTTAATAACCCCGATAGCTCCGGGGCCAACCGGGGTTGCAATGGCAGCGATAGTGGCTTCGGCATATTCTAGCTCTGCCGGCTTCATTTTTTACGAGGGCGTCTTCGCCGGGGGTAAACTACCACCCGTCGGGTTTCTCCCTGCCCCTTACTTCGGGTTTCGACGTCAGGAAAATTCCGGAGTGTAAGATGAATAAGACGCCTTTCATGTGATGGCATAGGCGGTAGTTCTACGGGTTTTCGCGTCTTTTTAGCTTGTTGAGCCGCTCTTTGGGCCATGTGAATGAGTTTTTGTTCTCGCGCCTTGCGGAAACCTTCGATGTCAAAGATAATTTTGGCCCCTATTCCTTGTCTTCTGGCTACTACCTTGTTTACCAGATATTGTAGGGCATTAAGAGGGGCCCCTCCACGAGCCAAAAGATATTCTTTATCTGGCCCTTTGAGTTCAAAAAGGATCTTCCCGTCTTTAATTTCTCCGTGAAATTCCACTTCTAGCCCTGCTGCACCAAGAAAGTTTTTAAGGATTCTTTCTGCCTCTTCTTTTCTGGTACGTAACAAGACTTCTGGTTTCACACTGGCTCGAATGCGAGCCTTTTTGGCACCTATCCGAAAAAGCCCGGTGGAACCATGGGTAATGATTTCTATTTCTAAATCTTCAGGAGAAACATTAAAATGGCGGCAAGCGGCTTCTATTGCTTGATCTACGTTTTTTCCTTCAAATTCTTCTGCTTTCATTATCTGCTCCTCGCCAGCATTTTATTAGTCAAAAGTTGCTGGAAAATAGAAAGAAGGTTATTCGTCAGCCAATATAAAACCAGGCCTGAGGGAAAGTTTATAAAAAGAACGGTAAAAATCACCGGCATCATGAGCATCATTTTTTCCTGAGTAGGATCAAGAGAAGTTGGGCTAAGTTTTTGCTGAAAATACATAGAGACTCCCATTAATATTGTTAATACAGGAATACCACCTAAATAGGGAATATCAAAACCAATGTAAAGCCTATCGGGGGCGGAAAGGTCTTTTATCCAACCCAAGAAAGGTGCGTGGCGTAATTCAATGGCCATTAGAAGTACTTTGTACAGAGCAAAGAAAACAGGGATCTGAATAACCATTGGTAAACATCCCATAAAGGGATTCACCTTGTAGGTTTTATAAAGCTGCATTAGCTCTTGATTGAGGCGGGCTTTGTCGTCACCGTATTTTTCTTTCAGTTTTATGATAACGGGCTGAAGCTCTTGCATCTTACGCATACTTTTATAGCTCAGATGATTGAGAGGCCAGAATAGAATTCTTATAAGAGCGGTAAGAATGATAATAGCAATCCCATAATTTCCCGTATAGCGGTAGAAGAATTGCAAAGCGTAAAGAAGTGGTTTGGCTACTGGATCAAAGAAACCAAAATTGACAGCATTTGCTAAATGGTAGCCCACCTTTTTTAAGACTTGTATACTTTTAGGACCAAAATAGAGTTTGAGTTCTATTTCATCTTCTCCTTGAGGAGGGAGGGTAAAAGAAGGGCTCCAAAGAATAACTTCGTCTGCCGTTTTATTTAGACGGCGAAAGGTAACACGCCAGGCTTCGTCAGCAGGAGGAACTAAGGCCATTAAGAAGTAGGGGTCACCATATCCCACCCAATCAAGTTCCCCGGTATATTCAAAAAGGTTTCCGGGTTTTTTGAGTTTTACCTCTTCATAAGTTCCTCTAGTACTATAAGCAGGCCCCCGAAAAACATAGCGCCTGTCAAGTTTGCTTACCGGATTTGAAACCATTCGAAAAAGGAGCTGATCGGTAAACGGCTTCTGGGTCGGATTTTTGATTTTTACTTTCAAAGTGAAAAGGTAAGAGTCATCTTCAAAAGTAAAGATTTTTTTGATGGTAATAGGCTCAATTATGAGGGGAGAGAGTTTGAGATCTCCCTTCTGACGGGAAGAGAGAGAAAGTTTTAGCGGTTGAGCCTTATAAGGTGCAATGGCAAGCTCAGGCGCTTTAGTAGGGTAAATCTCCAGAGGTAACCCCAATTTAGGCGCATTTACTAGTTCTACAGGAGGGGAAGCAGGATCAATAGTTTGACGGTATTTTTTGAGGGTAAAACTCGTAAATCTTCCTCCAGCTTCGGTTATTTTAGCCCGGAAAAGCGATGTATCAACTAAAGCCTCTTTTATTTTAGCCTGATAAATACTTTTTCGGGCTGGAACCAACGTTTGAGGCATTTTATTTTCGACTTTTTTGGAAACCTTCTTTTCAATATGAGAAGATTGGGAGACCTGAGAAGAAGGCGGGTTTTTCTTACTTGTAGCCATGAAAAAGTGAAAGCCAATAATTACCAAAATAGAAAGGACTATAGCTAAAATAACATTTCTTTCCATTAAAACGCTCCTTTTTTCTTAATTCTTCGCCGAAACCAAGTGAATTCTGGGGGCACCGGATCATATCCCCCCTCACTAAAGGGATGACAACGCAGCAAACGCCAGAAAGACAAAAGCCCCCCTTTAAGAAGGCCAAAGCGGTCGATGGCTTCCAGGGCGTAGGTACTGCAAGAGGGATAAAAACGACAGCAAGGGGGAAAGAGGGGAGAAAGAAAAATTTTATAAATTTTTATGAGAATGATACCAATTTTTTTCATATTTTTCGAAAATTTTTTTGAGATCAGTGACGATTTCTTCTTGCCGTTTTTCTAAAATTTCCTTCCGTGGAGTCAAAACGATATCATGCGATCTCGGAAAGATTTTTTTATGGCGCCTAAACACTTCTCGCAAGATTCGTTTAGCTCGGTTTCTTTTAACAGCTTTACCAAATTTGCGCGAAATACTAAGCCCCAGGCGCGTATATCCTAACTTATTGGGGAGAAGTAAAATTTTTAAATATGGGAGATAGAGACGTTTTCCCTTTTGGTAAACGCGATCGAATTCTTTTCGGCGCCTGAGGCGCTCTTGAGGCCTAAAACGTTGATTTAAACGGTAAGTCGCCAGCGTCCTTTCCTTCTCCGGTTGGCTAGGATGCGTCGTCCAGAACGAGTCTTCATTCT